>NZ_JBEXGL010000020.1:0-45502 GCF_040607315.1 Micromonospora sp. NPDC005305
CGACCCCGACCCGGCCGTCGCCGACGGCGCTCCGGAGGGCCCCGAACGGGGTACGCGGACGCCGGACGCCGCCGCCGACCGGGTGCCCCGGGTGCCGGCCCAGCCCGGCCCGGCATCGACCGAGGTGCCCGCCGGCTGAGGCGAACCCGGCTTCACGTGCGCCGACGGTGGGTGCGACGCCGCCGGGGGGCCGGGGAGGTGTTACCGTGGAATCCCGTGGATCGCGTGATCACTTGGCTGATCGGCACGGCGGTTCGCACGACCGCTACGGACGACACGGGAGCAGGCCTTGGCCCCTTCAGCACGGACGACCAGGCACATTTTCGTCACCGGGGGCGTCGCCTCCTCGCTGGGTAAGGGCCTCACCGCCTCCAGCCTCGGCAACCTGCTCACCGCGCGCGGGTTGCGCGTGGTGATGCAGAAGCTCGACCCGTACCTCAACGTCGACCCCGGGACGATGAACCCGTTCCAGCACGGCGAGGTCTTCGTCACCGAGGACGGGGCCGAGACCGACCTCGACGTCGGCCACTACGAGCGTTTCCTCGACCGAAACCTGTCCGGCAAGGCGAACGTCACCACCGGGCAGATCTACTCGGCGGTGATCGCCAAGGAGCGGCGCGGCGAATACCTGGGCGACACCGTCCAGGTCATCCCGCACATCACCAACGAGATCAAGGCGCGGATCCTCGGCATGGCCGACCCGGACGCCGACGGCCACGTCCCCGACGTGGTGATCACCGAGGTCGGCGGCACGGTGGGCGACATCGAGTCGCTGCCGTTCCTGGAGGCGATCCGCCAGGTCCGCCACGACCTGGGCCGGGACAACTGCTTCTACCTGCACGTGTCGCTGGTGCCCTACCTGGCCCCGTCGGGTGAGCTGAAGACCAAGCCCACCCAGCACTCGGTGGCGCAGCTGCGCAGCATCGGCATCCAGCCGGACGCCCTGGTGCTGCGCTGCGACCGGGAGATCCCGGACAAGGTCAAGGAGAAGCTCTCGCTCTACTGCGACGTCGACCGGGAGGCGGTCACCGCCGCCCCGGACGCGCCGAGCATCTACGACATCCCCAAGGTGCTGCACCGGGAGGGCCTCGACGCGTACGTGGTGCGCCGGCTCGGTCTCTCCTTCCGGGACGTGGACTGGACCCGCTGGGACGACCTGCTCGACCGGGTGCACCAGCCCCGCCACACGGTGACCGTCGCGCTGGTCGGCAAGTACGTCGACCTGCCCGACGCGTACCTGTCGGTGAGCGAGGCGATCCGGGCCGCCGGCTTCGGCCACCGGGCCCGGGTGCAGCTGCGCTGGGTGCCCAGCGACGACTGCGTGACCCCGGCCGGCGCGGCGGCGGCCCTGGCCGGCGTCGACGGCATCGTGATCCCCGGCGGCTTCGGCGTCCGCGGCATCGAGGGCAAGATCGGCACCGCCCGGTACGCCCGGGAGAACGGCATCCCGCTGCTCGGCCTCTGCCTCGGCCTGCAGTGCATGACCATCGAGGTGGCCCGCCACCTGGCCCACCTCGACGGGGCGAACTCGCTGGAGTTCGACGAGGAGGCCACCCACCCGGTCATCGCCACGATGGCCGACCAGGAGGACATCGTCGCCGGCAAGGGCGACCTGGGCGGCACCATGCGGCTCGGCGCGTACCCGGCGAAGCTGGCCGAGGGCTCGCTGGTCGCCGAGGCGTACGGCAGCACCGAGGTCAGCGAGCGGCACCGGCACCGGTACGAGGTGAACAACGCCTACCGCGACCAGCTCACCAAGGCCGGCCTGACCATCTCCGGCACCTCGCCGGACGGCCGGCTGGTCGAGTTCGTCGAGCTGGACCGGGACCTGCACCCGTTCTTCGTGGCCACCCAGGCGCACCCCGAGCTGAAGAGCCGGCCGACCCGGCCGCACCCGCTCTTCGCGGCGTTCGTGAAGGCCGCCGTGGCGTACTCCGAGGCCGGCCAGCTCCCGGTCGACCTGGACGCCCCGGCGGAGGCCGCGGCGGCGCGGAAGGCGGGCCGCAACGGCGGCGCCGCGGCGGCGAAGGCGGCGTCCGCCTCGTGAGCGCGGTGGAGCACCGGTACGAGGTGGCCGGGCACCGGGAGATCTGGTCCGGCCGGATCTTCTCGGTGGTCAGCGACGACGTCACCATGCCCGGCGGGGGCACGGCGACCCGCGACTACGTGACGCACGTCGGCGCGGTGGCCGTGGTGGCCCTCGACGACGCCGGCCAGGTGGTGCTGATCCGGCAGTACCGGCACCCGGTGGGCCGGCACCTGTGGGAGCTGCCCGCCGGGCTGATGGACGTCCGGGGCGAGGACCTGGCCACCGCGGCGGCCCGGGAGCTGGCCGAGGAGGCCGACCTCACCGCGGGCAGCATCGACGTCCTGGTCGACCTGCACAGCTCGCCCGGGTTCAGCAACGAGGTGGTCCGGGTCTTCCTGGCCCGCGACCTGGCCGATGTGCCCGCCGAGCAGCGCCACGACCGGCGTGACGAGGAGGCCGACCTCCAGGTGGTCCGGGTCGACCTCGACGAGGCGGTCCGGATGGTGCTGGCCGGCGAGATCACCAACGCCTCCTGCGTGGCCGGGCTGCTCGCCGCGGCCCGCGCCCGGGAGACCGGCTTCGCCGAGCTGCGCCGCCCGGAGGCGCCGCTGCCCCGCTGACCGGGGTCAGACGACGAAGGGGCCGCGCGGTGCGAACACCGCGCGGCCCCTTCGTGCTGTGGCGACGGTCAGTCGCGCAGCGGGCGGCCCTGCCCGTCGACGCCACCGTTGACCAGGATCAGGATGCCGTCGATGGTGCCCCAGAGGGCGCCGAAGCCGCAGGTCACGACGCTCACGACGAGCTGGAGCACGCCGGTCTTGGTGTCACCCATGTAGAAGCGCCCGGCACCGAAGAAGCCGAGCAGGATGCCCAGGATGCCCGCGACGACCTTGCTCTTGTCCGAGACGCCCTGCGGGTACTGCTGGTAAGGAGGAGTGGTCATGAGCGGACACCCTAGTGATCGACAGCGCTCCTGTCCGCACCGCCGCCCCGTCGGTGGAAGGATATTTACCGAAGATTGTCCTGACGGCTGAGGCGGTCTCCACCGCACAGCCCGATCGATGCCTGACACACCGTCAGCACGACCGGGCACCGGATGTCACTGTGTTGGCCTCCGTGGGGTTCCCACGCGCCTAGACTGCCGCCGGGCGGGACCGGTGGACCGTGTCGGCAAAGGGGCCGTCGCGGCGCCGCGCAGTCGGGGGTGAGCGTCCCCGAGGAAGGTGTCTGCATCGTGAAGGTCGGAATCCCACGCGAGGTCAAGAACCACGAGTACCGCGTGGCGATCACGCCCGCGGGCGTCAACGAGTTCACCCGCCACGGCCACGAGGTCTTCGTCGAGTCCGGCGCGGGCGTCGGCTCCAGCATCACCGACGACGAGTTCGCCGCCGCCGGCGCCAAGATCCTGGCCACCGCCGACGAGGTCTGGGACACCGCCGAGCTGGTGCTCAAGGTGAAGGAGCCGATCGCCGAGGAGTACCACCGGATGCGCGAGGGGCAGGTGCTCTTCACCTACCTGCACCTGGCCGCCTCGAAGGACTGCACCGACGCGCTGCTGGACCGGAAGGTCACCGGAATCGCCTACGAGACCGTCGAGCTGCCCGACCGCTCGCTGCCGCTGCTCGCCCCGATGTCCGAGGTGGCCGGCCGGCTCGCCCCGCAGGTGGGCGCCTTCTACATGATGCGCACCGGCGGCGGCCGGGGCGTGCTGCCCGGCGGCGTCTCCGGCGTGTACGCGGCCAAGACCGTGGTCATCGGCGCCGGCGTCTCCGGCCTGAACGCCGCCGCCATCGCGCTGGGCCTGCAGTCCGAGGTGCTGCTGCTGGACAAGAACGTCGCCCGGCTGCGCCAGGCCGACGCCATCTACCGGGGCCACCTGCAGACCGTCGCCTCCAACGCGTACGAGATCGAGCGGGCCGTGGTCGACGCCGACCTGGTCATCGGCGCGGTGCTGGTGCCCGGCGCGAAGGCGCCGAAGCTCATCTCCAACGAGCTGGTCTCCCGGATGAAGCCGGGCAGCGTGCTCGTCGACATCGCCATCGACCAGGGCGGCTGCTTCGAGGACTCGCGTCCGACCACGCACGCCGACCCGGTCTACAAGGTCCACGACTCGATCTTCTACTGCGTGGCGAACATGCCGGGCGCGGTGCCGAACACCAGCACCTACGCGCTGACCAACGTCACCCTGCCGTACGCCCTCGAACTGGCCAACCAGGGCTGGCGCGGCGCGCTGCGCAACGACCCGGCGCTCGCCCTCGGCCTGAACACCCATGCCGGCCAGGTCGTCTACGGCCCGGTCGCCGAGGCGCACGGCATGGACGCGCTGCCGCTGGCCGAGGTGCTCGCCTGAGGGACGACAGCCTGACCGCGACGACGGAGGGGGCCGGTGCGGGCGTCGAGCCCGCGCCGGCCCTGCGCCGTGCCGTCCGGGGCTACCTGGACCACCTCACCGTCGAGCGGGGACTGTCCGCGAACACCCTCGCCTCGTACCGCCGGGACCTGGACCGCTACCTGTCCACCCTGGCCGCCGCCGGGGTGACCGACCTGGCCGCTGTCGGCCCGGCCGACATCGAGGCGCACCTGGCCCGGCTGCGCGGCGGCGACGCCGACCACCCGCCGCTCGCCGTCTCCTCCGCCGCCCGCGCGGCCAGCGCCGTGCGCGGCCTGCACCGCTTCGCGCTGCGCGAGGGGATGGCCGGCGCCGACCCCGGCCGCGACGTCCGCCCACCCGCCCCGCCGCGCCGGCTGCCCCGCGCGCTGCCGGTCGACGGCGTCGTGCGGCTGCTGGAGGCCGCCGGCCCGGTCACCGCCACCGGCGAGGCCGCGCCCCGCGCCCTGCGCGACCGGGCGCTGCTGGAATTCCTGTACGGCACCGGCGCGCGCATCTCCGAGGCGATCGGCGCCGCCGTCGACGACCTCGACCTCGACGCCGGGACCGTGCTGCTGCACGGCAAGGGCGGGAAGACCCGGCTCGTGCCGGTCGGCGGGTACGCGGCCGAGGCGCTGCGCGCCTGGCTGGTCCGGGGCCGCCCGGCGCTGCTGGCCGCGGGCCGGGGCACCGCGGCGGTGTTCGTCAACGCCCGCGGCGGACCGCTCACCCGGCAGGGCGCCTGGACCGTGCTGCGCGCCGCGGCCGAACGGGCCGGCCTGCCGGTCGACGGGCCCGAGGCGGTCTCCCCGCACACCCTGCGCCACTCGTACGCCACCCACCTGCTCGACGGCGGCGCCGACGTGCGGGTGGTGCAGGAACTGCTGGGCCACGCCTCGGTGACCACCACCCAGGTGTACACGTTGGTCACCGTGGAACGGCTGCGCGAGGTCTACGCCACCGCCCACCCACGCGCCCACGGCTGAGCGCGAGGAGTGCGCCGGGGTTGCGAGCCCCTGCGCCGGGGTTGCGAGCCCCGCAGTCGCGCACGAACCGGCGTCCCGGCTGACCGCTGCCCGACACGCCGACCCGCTACCGAACGCGCTGCTGGCACGTGGCGTACAGTCGGCTTCGGCGCGGGCCTCCAGGGGTGACGGACCGGGGGTGCGCAGCGGCGCCGCGAGGGACGTCGGACGGCTCCGACGCCGGGTGGTCGTCGGGAGGGGGCAACGAGGACATGGCAGGAAACGGTGACCGTGCCGAGACCTGGACGTCGGAGCTCCGCGAGCAGCAGGCGACGCTGGGCGCCGACCTCGGCCCCGCCGACCCGGCCGCCTACACCATGCGCAAGCCGATCCCCGAGCCGATGCCGACCGACCGGCACGGCCCGGCGCGGATCATCGCGATGGCCAACCAGAAGGGTGGCGTCGGCAAGACCACGACCACCATCAACCTGGGCGCCGCCCTCGCCGAATACGGCCGCAAGGTGCTGCTCGTCGACTTCGACCCGCAGGGCGCCCTCTCCGTGGGCCTCGGCGTCAACCCGCACAACCTCGACCTGTCGGTCTACAACCTGCTCATGCAGGACGACGTCACCGCCGAGGACGTGCTCATCAAGACCGACGTGGCCGGCCTGCACCTGCTGCCCGCCAACATCGACCTCTCCGCCGCCGAGATCCAGCTGGTCAACGAGGTCGCCCGCGAGATGGCCCTGGCCCGGGTGCTCCGCACGATCCGCAAGGAGTACGACTTCATCCTGATCGACTGCCAGCCCTCCCTGGGCCTGCTGGCGATCAACGCGCTGACCGTGGCGCACGGCGTGCTCATCCCGCTGGAGTGCGAGTTCTTCAGCCTGCGCGGTGTCGCGCTGCTGCTGGACACCATCGACAAGGTGCGCGAGCGGCTCAACTTCGACCTGGAGCTCGAAGGCATCCTCGCCACCATGTACGACAGTCGCACCACCCACTGCCGCCAAGTGCTCCAGCGCGTGGTGGAGGCGTTCGGCGACAAGGTCTACCAGACGGTGATCACCAAGACCGTCAAGTTCCCCGAGTCGACGGTGGCCGGCGCCCCGATCACCACCCTCGACCCGGCCTCCTCGGGCGCGCGCAACTACCGGCAGCTCGCTCGCGAGGTGATCGCCGCCCAGGCGGAGCGGTAGGCCGCACGCCCGGTGACCCGGTCGTGGACTACGGTTTGCCGGTGACCGCACCGCCCCTCGACCCGCCGCACGGCGGCGCCGACCCGGTGGCCGCCGCCGAGCTGGCCGCCGAGGTCGACGGCGTGGTGCCCGCCGACCCGGCCACCGTCGAGGAGACCACCGGCTTCACCGTCCGGCTGGACAACTTCACCGGCCCGTTCGACCTGCTGCTCCAGCTCATCAGCAGGCACAAGCTGGACGTCACCGAGGTGGCCCTGCACAAGGTCACCGACGAGTTCATCGCGTACCTGCGGGCCATGGGCGACCAGTGGGACCTCGACGAAACCAGCGAATTCCTGCTGGTCGCCGCCACGCTGCTGGACCTGAAGGCGGCCCGGCTGCTGCCCGCCGCCGAGGTGGAGGACGAGGAGGACCTGGCCCTCCTGGAGGCCCGGGACCTGCTGTTCGCCCGGCTGTTGCAGTACAAGGCGTACAAGGAGGCGGCGGCGCACATCGCCGAGCTGGAGTCGGTCGGCGGGCGCCGCTACCCGAGGGCCGTCACCCTCGAACCCCGGTACGCCGAGGCGCTGCCCGACCTGGTGCTCGGCATCGGCCCGGAACGGCTGCTCAAGCTCGCGCTCAGGGCCATGACCCCGAAGCCGGTGCCCGAGGTGTCCATCGCGCACGTGCACATGGTCCGGGTCAGCGTGCGGGAACACGCCGAGATCCTCTCCGAGCGGCTGCGCCGCGCCGGCACCGCCAGCTTCTCGCTGCTCTGCGCCGACAGCGAGATCACCCTGGAGGTGGTGGCGCGCTTCCTGGCGCTGCTGGAGCTCTACCGGCAGGGGCTCGTGGCCTTCGTCCAGGAGCAGGCGCTGGAGGAGCTGACCGTGCGCTGGACCGGCTCCGCCGACGGCGACACCGAACTGACCATCGACGAGTACGCCGGCTCCCCGGAGCCCGCGACACCGTCCGCACCGGCGGACGAGTCCCCGCCGACACCGGCCGCGACGGCGGACGACGGCCCGTCGACGCAGGCCGCGGCGGCGGACGACGCCGCGCCGACACAGGAGTGACCCGATGAGCGACGAGGAATCCCGCGACTCGCTGGCCGACCAGGCAGCCGCCTGGGTCCCCCCGTGGGAGCGGCCGACCCCGCCGAAGCCCGCCACCAGCGAGACCCCAGCCGAGCCGGAGCAGTCCACGGCGTCGTCCGCCGAGCCCGAGCCGCCCGTTGCGGCGTCCGCCGGGCCGGAGCCGTCCGTGGCGGCGTCCGCCGGGCCGGAGGCGTCCGCCGGACGGGAGCCCGCGCCGGCGTCGCCGTCCGCCGGCGCCGAGCCGGAGATCTTGGAGACTTACCGTTCGGCTCGAACGGAAACTGTCCAAGATCCCGTGGGGGAGAGCGCGGCGGAGCCGGAGGTGGCGTCGGGAACGGGCGAGCCGGCCGCGGTGCCCCCGAGCGCCGACGAGACGATCGGCCCCGACGGGTTCGCCCATGCCGACGCCCTGCCCAGCGGGTTCGGGGACGGCCTGCCCGCGGTGCCCGACGCCCTGGCCGGTGGGCTCGGTCACCCCGAAGTCCGACCCGGCGAGCCCGAGGGGGAGCGCGGCGCGGGCGGCGTACCCGGAAAGCGGGGACGGCGGCGGCCGGAGCCGGAGCCCGCGCCGGTGCTGGACGACGCCGAGCTGCGCGGCGCGCTGGAGGCGATCCTGCTGGTGGTGGACCAGCCGGTCAGCGAGCTGACCCTGGCCCAGGTCCTCGAACAGTCCCCGGAGCGGATCGGCCCGATGCTGGACGAGATCGCGGCCGGCTACACCGCCGCCGGGCACGGCTTCGAGCTGCGCCGGGCCGCGGGTGGCTGGCGTCTCTACACCCGCCCGGAATACGCGACCTACGTCGAGCGGTTCGTATTGGAGGGCCAGACGGTCCGGCTGACCCAGGCCGCTCTGGAGACGCTCGCGGTGATCGCCTACAAGCAGCCGGTGACCCGGTCGCGGATCTCCGCCATCCGGGGCGTCAACTGCGACGGCGTGATCCGTACGCTGGTGACCCGCGGCCTGGTCGAGGAGTGCGGCACCGAAGCGGACAGCGGTGCGTTCCTCTACCGGACCACCACGATGTTCCTGGAGAAGCTGGGGCTGAACTCGGTGGACGACCTGCCGCCCCTGGCCCCCTTCCTGCCCGACGACGTAGAAGAGCTTGCCGATGCGACGCGATGACCGTGCCCCTAAACCCGACGCCCCCGTCTACGAGGGCGCCGAGCGCCTGCAGAAGGTGCTCGCCGCCGCGGGGGTGGGATCGCGGCGCGCCTGCGAGGACCTGATCTTCCGGCGCCGGGTCACCGTCAACGGGCGGGTGGCCCAGCTCGGCGACAAGGCGGACCCGACGCGCGACGTCATCCACGTCGACGGCGAGCGGCTCCAGGCCGACGTCCGCCTGGTCTACGTGGCCATGAACAAGCCGCGCGGGGTGGTCACCACCATGGCCGACGAGAAGGGCCGCACCGAGCTCGCCGACTTCATCGGCGCGCGGCTGGAGCAGCGGGTCTACCACGTCGGGCGGCTCGACGCCGACAGCGAGGGCCTGCTCCTGCTCACCAACGACGGCACCCTCGCCCACAAGCTCATGCACCCGTCGTACGAGGTGCTCAAGACCTACCTCGCCGAGGTGGCCGGGCCGATCCCGCGCAACCTGGGCAAGCGGCTGACGGCCGGCGTCGAGCTGGAGGACGGGCCGGTGAAGGTCGACTCCTTCAAGGTGGTGGGCACCCTGGGCAAAACCGCCCAGGTGGAGCTGACCCTGCACGAGGGGCGCAAGCACATCGTTCGGCGCCTGATGGCCGAGGTGGGACACCCGGTGTCCCGGCTGATCCGTACCTCGATCGGTCCGATCAAGCTCGGCGACCTGCGCACCGGGCGGCTGCGCCGGCTGACCAACGCGGAGGTCGCCGCCCTGTTCAAGGCCGTGGGTGACTGACCCCGTCGTTCGGGGTACGGCTCCCGGTAGGCTTCGACGCGGCCCGCGGCGCCATCGCGCGCGGCCGACCCGCGCGGCGCGGGATGATTGACGAGGAAACACAACCGCTCAACGGCGCCGGAGACACCGGCGACCCGCGAGGTACGGGCTGAGGAGGACAACGGTGGAGGAAAACGTACGGGCCGGGCGCTGCGTGGTCGCTGTGGACGGGCCGTCCGGTTCGGGTAAGTCCACCGTGTCGCGGCGGCTCGCGGTCAGCCTCGGGGCCCGCTACCTCGACACCGGCGCCATGTACCGGGCACTCACCTGGGCGGTGCTGCGCTCCGGCGTCGACCTGGCCGACACCGAGTCGGTGGCCAAGGTCGCCGGCGAGGTCGACCTGCGCATCGGCACCGACCCCCAGGGGTACGGCGTGACCGTCGACGGCGTCGACGTGGCGAAGGAGATCCGCGGTCCCGAGGTGACCGGGGCGGTCTCCGCCGTGGCCGCCGTGGGCGCGGTACGCGAGCTGCTGGTCGCCCGGCAGCGACAGGTGATCGCCGACGCCGGCCGGATCGTGGTCGAGGGCCGTGACATCGGCTCCGTCGTGGCGCCCGACGCCGACCTGAAGGTCTACCTGACCGCCTCTGAGGCGGCCCGCGCCCAGCGGCGCAGCGCCGAGGACGCCGTCGACGTCGCGGCGACCGCCGCCGACCTGGCCCGTCGCGACAAGCTGGACTCGACCCGCAAGGTCAACCCGCTCCAGCAGGCCCCCGACGCGGTCGTGCTGGACACCACCGAGCTGGGCATCGACGAGGTCGTCGCCCGGCTGCACGCGCTGCTCACCGATCGGGGTGTGGCATGAGCGAGGATTTCGGCGGTTGGGTGGAGCTGCGCGAGCCGGAGCTCGAGCCCGGTGAGCCGACCGGCCCGCAGCCGGTGGTGGCCGTCGTCGGCCGCCCCAACGTGGGCAAGTCGACCCTGGTCAACCGCATCATCGGCCGTCGCCAGGCGGTCGTCGAGGACATCCCCGGGGTGACCCGGGACCGGGTGCCGTACGACGCGCAGTGGAACGGCCGGCAGTTCACCGTGGTGGACACCGGCGGCTGGGAGCCGGACGCCAAGGACCGGGCCGCGGCCATCGCTGCCCAGGCCGAGACGGCCGTCGTCACCGCCGACGTGGTGCTCTTCGTGGTCGACGCCGTGGTCGGCTCGACCGACGTGGACGAGGCCGCCGTGAAGATGCTGCGGCGCAGCGCCAAGCCGGTGATCCTGGTGGCCAACAAGGCCGACAACACCGCCATCGAGATGGAGGCGACCGCGCTCTGGTCGCTCGGCCTCGGTGAGCCGTTCCCGGTCTCCGCGCTGCACGGCCGTGGCTCCGGCGACCTGCTCGACGCCATCATGGCGGCACTGCCCGAGGCGCCGAAGATCGTGGAGAACCGCCCGCGCGGCCCGCGTCGCGTCGCCCTGGTCGGCCGCCCCAACGTCGGCAAGTCCAGCCTGCTCAACCGCTTCTCCGGAGAGGAGCGCGCGGTGGTCGACGCGGTCGCCGGCACCACCGTCGACCCGGTGGACAGCCTCGTGGAGATCGGCGGGGAGACCTGGCAGTTGGTCGACACCGCCGGCCTGCGCAAGCGGGTGGGCAAGGCCAGCGGCACCGAGTACTACGCCAGCCTGCGCACCGCCGCAGCGATCGAGGCGGCCGAGGTGGCCGTGGTGCTGCTCGACTCCAGCGAGGTGATCAGCGAGCAGGACCAGCGCATCCTCACCATGGTGGTGGAGGCCGGCCGGGCCCTGGTCATCGCGTTCAACAAGTGGGACCTGGTCGACGGGGACCGCCGCTACTACCTCGACAAGGAGATCGACCGGGAGCTGCGCCGCATCCCCTGGGCCATCCGGCTGAACCTGTCGGCCAAGACCGGTCGGGCCGTCGACAAGCTCGCCCCGGCGCTGCACAAGGCCCTGGCCAGCTGGGAGACCCGGATCCCGACCGCCCAGCTCAACCAGTGGCTCACCGCGCTGGTCCAGGCCACCCCGCACCCGGTGCGCGGCGGCCGGGCCCCGCGCATCCTCTTCGCCACCCAGGCCGGCGTGGCCCCGCCGCGCTTCGTGCTCTTCACCACCGGCCCGCTCGACGCCGGCTACCAGCGGTTCGTGGAGCGCAAGCTCCGCGAGGAGTTCGGCTTCGAGGGCAGCCCGATCGACATCTCGGTCCGCCCGCGCAAGAAGCTCGGCCCGGGGGGCCGGGGCAAGGCCCACGGCTGACGCCGCCTACGAGAAGCCGCCGGGGGTCCCATCCCCGGCGGCTTCTTCCTAGGACGCCCTAGGGGAAGTGGCCTCCAGCACCGGTGGGGCCTGTGCGCGGGTCGGAAGATCTTGCGCTAAGCTGTACCGGCTGCCGCGGGGAACGCCGCGCGGGGGCATCGGGACGTGGCGCAGTTTGGTAGCGCACTTGACTGGGGGTCAAGGGGTCGTCGGTTCGAATCCGGCCGTCCCGACGCAGTTCAGAGGCCATTCGGGATCTCCCGGATGGCCTTTTCTGATCTTGTACAGCAGCGAAGTACAGCAACAGCCTATTGATCGAGGCTCTGACCGAGCTTCCGCAGGGCCTCCCGGGTCGCCTTCGATGAGACCTGGCCAGGCCTCTTCACTGAAGAGGTTGCGGCGCACGAAACAGGCCCTTGTCTAGTCCCACCACATGCTTGACGAATCCGTCCCAGCTGATGCTTAACGTTCGGTCTAGGAAATATTGGTTCTGATCGTGCCGGCGGCTACTCGTAGACGGTGGCCATGACGAGGGCTTCGGCGAAGAGCTTCCAGCTGGGTGGGTCGGGGAAGGTCTCACCGAAGTTGCGGTAGAGCTGCGGGAGAGCGTTGAGGGATCGTGACAGGGCTTCGAGGAAGCTCTCCAGTGTCGCGTTCTCCCACTCGCCCGGGTGCGCTTCGAGGTCGGCGAGCATCTCGTCGACGATGCGTGCGACGTCCGCGAGAGAGGCGACTCGGTCGAGGTCACTGGTCTCGGCGTGCCGGCCGCTGCCGTAGGGGCTTCTCATCGGAGCATCGTGCCTTCCTTGGGCTCTGTGTGCGTCTTGCGGGGTCGGCTCGCCTTCAGGTTGCGGACCGGCTGGTCGGTGGTGCGCCGGACGATGCGGGTGCCGTCGTCGCAGGCGATGGCCAGCTCGGTGTCGGTGACGTGGATGGTGACGGTCTTGCCGGCGTGGACCCGGCCGAGGGCGACTTTCTGCCCGACCACCATGACCACTCCGCTGTTGGAGGCCCGTCGCTGGACCTGCACCGGTCCGGTCGCAGGTTGGGGCGGTGGTCCGGCGGGTCGCGTGCCTCGCAGCCGGGCTACCTCGGCAGGGGTGAGCGGGTTGGGTCGGGTGCGCAGCAGCTGACGCGTGTCGAGGTCAAAGAAGCTCAGCGTCTTGTCCTCGATGCGGATGCCGACGCGTCGGCCGCCGGGGATTTCGGCGGCCAGGACGATGTGCTGCCCGAGCGACACGTGTCCGCCGCGGCTGATGGTCCGGTCGACCTCGACCGCCTCACCTGGTGGCGCCGGCGGCAAAGGTGGTTCACCAGCTGGCCGACCGCCCTGTGTGAGCAGGCCGGCGAGGTCGGCGGCGGACAGGTGGGAGCGCACCGACTTGATGCGGGCGCCGGCGATCAGGAGGTGGATGACGTCCGTGTCGGCCCAGAATGTCACCGTCACGCCGGAGCGGGCGGGGCCGAGCCAGAACTGCTTGCCCGCGACCTGAAGATTCCCCGAGGGTGGCACCACCCGGTCGAACCCGACCGCCCCCGACACCTGCAGGGGAACCGGAAGGGCAGCCGGAGGAGAGGCGAGGGCTTGGTCGACGGGCTGGGTGAGCCGGGCAGGCAGCTTCACCGGCACCACCTGCTCCGCCGCCAGTGCGGGGGTGAACCGGTCCGCGGGGAAAGCCATGTCCAGGGACTGGTGCGGCCGGTCGGTGTTGTATTCGTGCCGGAAGACGTCGATGGCGGCCTGGACGGTTTCCAGGTCTGGCCAGACCGCCACGTCGTCCAGAAGCTCCCGGCGCAGGGTCTGGTGGAACCGTTCCACCTTCCCGGTCGTGGTCGGGGAGGCGGGCTGGGTGAGCCGGTGGATGATGCCGTTCTCCCGGCAGATCCGGTCGAACATCACCTCGCCGCCCTTGCCGAACCGATCGGTGAACTGCTTGCCGTTGAGTTCCTAAGCGATGTCAAGTCCCGTTAGGCCGCTGCGGCTGGGTTTGTCGTAGCGTGGTTGGTGGACGGGCCGGTTGATGGAGCGCATCGCGACTCCTTGCTTCGCCGGCCCGTTCCGTGTGTGGTGGTGCGGCGTTGGGCGCGCAGTTCCTTCGGGATGGTGTACCGCTCGGCGATGATGGCGCGGGCCTGTTCCTTGGTGACGGGGGTGCCGTCGACGTCGCGCAGGATGTAGGGCTGTCCGGCCCGCCAGCAGGGGATGATCCGGGTGAGCAGGGTCGTGGCGATGTGGCACAGCGCTGAGTTGTGATGCTTGCCGGCGTCGACCATTAGTCGGTGGTACTTCGCGGCCAGGGTGGGGTCGATGCGGCGGGCTTGGCCGGCGGCCATGAACAGCGCTTGACGCAGCACGGCGTCTCCGCGTTTGGTGGGTCCGCCGTGCCGTCCGGTCAGCCCGGAGGCATTGAGGCTGGGGACCAGTCCGGTGAATGCCCGGACTCCGGCGAGGGAGGTGAACCGGTTCGGATCGCCGAGCCGGCCCAGGATCGCGGCGGCGGTGATGTGGGCGACGCCGGGGGCGGAGGTGAGGATGGCTTGCGGGTCGGCCTGGTTGAGCAGCAGCGCGGTCCGTTCGTCGAGGTCCTTGATCTCCTCGGCCAGCTGCAGCGCTAGGCGGGCCTCGATGGCGATGTCCTCGGCCAGGTCGGGGTAGTCCAGCTCGCCGCCGGCCCACAGCTCGAGCGTCTCGGCGGCGGCGGCCAGGATGGCGTCGGCCATCGGTTCGCCCCAGGCGCCGCGGGAGTGCCGGTAGCAGAACCTGGCCAACCGGGTCCGGCCGAGGCGGCGCACCACGTGCGGGTCGGCGTATCCTGCGGCGAGGAACTTCAACACCGTCCGACTGCCCAGGTCGGCGCCGATCGCGGCGTGCCAGGCAGGGCCGAGGAGCTCCAGCTGGGCGTCCAGTCGGGCCAGGCTCTGCGTTCGGCGGTGGGTCAAGGTCGAGTGCAGCTTGGCGGCGCGCTTTAACGCGTCACCGGGGCCGAGCCCGGGCTCGGCGTGCAGTCCGTCGGGATGCAGCATCGGCAGCCGGGCCAGCAGCCGGGAGTCCAGCCGGTCGGACTTGGCGTGCTTGGCGTAGTAGTTGCGCAGGTCCGCCGACCGCTCCGGCGGCACCAGCACGACCCTAGCGCCGCGACGGCGGAACCACGCGGCCAACGGCACCCACGCGTTGCGGGTCGGCTCCATCACCACCAGCACGTCAACCGGCTCGGTGCCGGCAGGCAGCATCGCCCACAACCGGGCCAGGTCGGATGGCGTGGTGCGGAACCGCCGACCGGCCCAGACGAATCGCCCCTGCTCATCGGCCAGGCTCGCCTGATGCGCGGCTCGGCACGCGATATCGATCCCCAAGCGGACTGGCACCACGACACTCCTCTCGATCGACTGGCTGATTCAGCACCCGAGCTGCCAGCTGCCGACGAGAACGACCTGCACCAGACATTCGCTAACAGAGATCCACCCACCCGGGAGTGGTCATCAGGTTCCTAACAGGGCGGCCGTCCTCCGGCAGTAGCCCCGCCCGTCAACGTGGTCAACAGGCAAGGAGTCGCTTCGCGCTCCGATCGGTCAAGCAACGACGACGGGCGGGTGCCGGACCCCAAGATCCTCACACCGCCGGCCGGACGATCCAGGGACCTTGAGGGCGACACCTAGCTTGAATGTCTGTGAGGACTTCCTCGGGCACCCCGAACCGCTGCAACCCGTCCGCGAGGGCCAAACAGACCGCCCGGCCGGTGGCCCGCCTGACGACCTGAGCGATGACGCAGAACCGGGAATGGTCATCCACCCCGGTGACGACTTTGGCCTCGGTGCCGTCGGCGAGCATGATCCCGCCGACGATGTCCATCTGCCATAACTCCATGGGCCGGGACCGCTGCCAGCGCACATAGTCCTTTCGTCCCCGACGGCGCTTGGCCGGTTCGATCAGGCCCTGGCGGACCAGGATCCGATACACCGTCATCCGCGACGGCACCGGATCCGGGCAGCCATGCCGGCCCAACTCGAACGCGATCCGTCGAGAGCCCTACCGCGGATGATGCCGGCGCAGCTCACACACCAACGCCTCCACCTCCGCCGACGCCTGATGCGCACAACCCAGCGGCCGCCGAGACCGGTCCTCCAAACCGGCGAGACCCACCTCGGCATACCGGGCCAGCCAGGAATGAATCGTCTGCCGGGACACCCCAATCCGGGCCGCCACCTCAACCACCGATTCGCCGGCCTGCACGGCGAGGACCGCCCGATACCGCTGCTCAACGATCGACAACTCCACCAGCGCAATCCCGGCCTCCCCAGCCCGCGATGACCGCAACCATCACGCGATGAAGAGAGCCGATATCGATCATGTCAAGCATCTGGTGGGACGCGAGTGTCAAGCATGTCCCGTGACGGGACACACGAAACAGGCCCTGGTGTGTGAGAACTTTCTGTACGGGATCAAGGCGGCCCGCTTCGCAGGCCGCGCGCGCCGCCGAACCTGGGCCGGGCCGATGGCCCGCCGCCGCGCCTCTGGCCCTTCGGCCGCCAGCGCGACGGTGATAGCCCGCCGGCAGCGCGACAATACGAAGAAGCCCCGGGCCGCCCATGGTCGATGGCAGTTCCGGGGCTTCAAGTCGGTCGAGACGAGGCGGTGCCTCCGGCGGGGCGCTCGGGCGCTCTGGGATGGTGGCGCCATCCCGACAACCTTCGTCCGGGCTGAGCCGAGCAGGTGGGGCCTGCCCGGTCAAGGTCGTTCAGACAGTGGTGTGCTCCACCTTGGCCGGGCAGGCCCCACCCACTCCACGGGTGTGCGGACGAAGGCCGACGGGATGGCTTAGGGGGCGGACCGTGGACGGACTTCCGGCTATCGTTCACTGCCATGCTTCCTTCGAGTAACGACGCTTGGCCGACTGACGAGGATCTGCGGGCTGCGTACGCGCGCTTCGCGGCACGCATCCCCGGGTATGTGCAGCCAACCGCGTACACGTTGGCGCGCAGGGGGCCGGACGGGCTCACGGTCGGACACCTGAATGGGCCGGGCGGCGAGCACAAACTGCCAGCGGCCGTTCTGGCTCTGGTATGTGGCTACGTCAACGAGACAGGCATCTTCCGGCTCAGCCGCGACCAGGTGGCCGAAGCGGTCGAACTATTGGCACCGGC
The DNA here is from genome assembly GCF_040607315.1 of Micromonospora sp. NPDC005305. Lineage (NCBI taxonomy): Bacteria > Bacillati > Actinomycetota > Actinomycetes > Micromonosporales > Micromonosporaceae > Micromonospora > Micromonospora sp. NPDC005305. The sequence continues at coordinate 16,904 of NZ_JBEXGL010000020.1, forward strand.
CGAAGCCGCCATCCACTGGGAACATCCGAATCTCTGGTCATGGCGCAGATTACTCACCGCTGTCGAGCCCGGCAGTTCCTTTCTTGCCTACTTTGTAGCTCCCGGACGTGGGTGATCAGGGAATGAGCCTCATCACTCGGCTCGCCCTCGTTGGCGACCACCTCGACGCCGGATCACACGCGCCAGTCACCCGCGCGATCACTGGGTTGACGGCAACCGAGGGAATGAAGATCGACGCGACATGGATCCCGACGACAGAGGTCGACAACACGCTCGACGACTTCGACGGGGTCTGGCTCACCGGCAGCCCATACGAGAGTGAGGCGGGGGTCATCGCGGCCGCGGGTGCCGCCCGCCGGGCCGGCATCCCCCTCCTGGGAACCTGCGGCGGCTTGCAGCTGGCCGTCATCGAGTTCGCCACGCAGGTAGCCGATCTGGCCGAAGAAGACGTCCTGGTCCCGCTCTCCTGTTCACTGGGCGGCAACGAGTGCGTTGTCCTCGCGACGAGCGGCTCACTCTTCGAGCGAGCACTGGGCGCGACGCGAACCAGGGAGTACTACCACTGCTCCTACGGCCTCAACCCGGTCACCGCACAAGTGCTGACCGACCATGGGATGCGGTTCACCGGAGTCGACGACGAAGGCATCGTACGAGTCGCCGAACTACCAGAACATCCGTTCTTCCTCGGCACCCTCTTCCAACCAGAACTCACCACTGGCGCCGAACCTCACCCGATCATTCGGGCGTGGGCCACTGCCGCCAGTAATCGGGCCCGCATGAGGGCAGACCTGTAACGCGGCTCTGCCTACCCGTGGTGCCTCATGGCGACATCGTGGACGTCGGCGCGATAGCTACGGAGCAAGTACAGCAACAAGTACAGCAACTGACGGCACCAAGCGGGACCACGGTGACCACCTTCAGACCGTCGACCAGCCGCGCGAGCCGTACCGAGCCGGGTTGCCAATCTCTGGGGGTCAAGGGGTCGTCGGTTCGAATCCGGCCGTCCCGACGCAGGTCAGAGGCCATTCGGATTCTCCGGATGGCCTTTTCTGATCTTGCACAGCAGCGAAGTGCAACAACGACTCACTGATCAAGGCGGCCCGCCTCGCGGGCCGCTCGCGCCGCCGACCAAGGGCCGACCCAGAGGGTCGCCGCCCGGGGACCCCGCCGCCCAGCGCGAGCGCCGGCGGCACCCCGGCGGTTTTGGCCCCGTCGGCGGCGCGACATACGAGGAAGCCCCGGGTCGCCATGGTGGATGGCAGTTCCGGGGCTTCTAAGGTCGAGACACAGGCAACTGCCTCCGGCGGGGCGCTCGGGCGCTCTGGGATGGTCGGCGCCATCCCGCAACCTCCGTCCGGGCGGAGCCGGGCAGGCCCCACCCACTCCACGAGTGCGGACGAAGGCTGACGGGATGGCTGGAGGCGTTGAGTTGCTGCGGGGCGGGGACTTCTGCCGTTGAAGGACGATGAGTTTTTTCATCGTGACGGTGCAGGTCGCGGCAGGTGGAACCCTGGCGCGCCAGTGCCGCGGCGCCCGCCGCGTCGGCTGCGAAAATCGCTGTCCGGTTGTCGGAGCACACTGGTAGAAAGCCGGAGTGCAAGAGCTTTTGACGTTCTCTGATCAACTGCGGCTCATTGACGAACGGTCGACCGCCTTCCGCGCCGCGGTCGCCGCGGCGCACAGCCTCGACATGCAGGTTCCGACCCATCCCGAGCGGACGCTGTTCGATCTCGTGCAACACGTGGGCATGGGCCGCCGCAAAGCAGCCGCCGTCGTCGCCGCAGGGCCTGCAGACGCGCCTCCGGAGAAGTCGGCTTGGGAGGACGGCATGGGGGCGCCTCGGGAACGCGAGGCACTGCTGGCCTGGTGGACCGAGTCCATCGAGCAACTGACGAGCGCGCTGCGTGAGGCCGGCCCGGACCGCGGTTGTTGGACGTGGTGGGATGACTCGCCGTCACCGCAAACCTCTGGTGCCTGGGCGCGGCGACAGGTCCCCGAGATCGCGGTGCACACCTACGACGCCCAGCTCACCGTGGGTGCCCCGCAGCCGCTACCAGACGAGGTCGCCCTCGACGGTTTCGACGACTGTCAGTTCACCCTCTGCGCAACGACGGTCGCCTGGCCACACCAACCCGCCGTCGTCGATTACCACGCCACCGAGGGCCGCTCCTGGCGCCTCCGGCTGTCCCGCGACGGGGCACGGGTCGCCCGCCTCGGCGAGCCCGCTGCCGGCGAGGCCCCGGACACGGCCGACGCCTCCGCCCGGGGCACGGCCAGTGACCTAGTCCTGATGTTCTACGGCCGCATACCGCTGGATTCCCTGAAGCTCGAAGGCGACCGTCGCATCTTCGATCAGCTCATCGCCTGGGACCCGTCCGTATAACAACGATCCCTTTCTATCCTCCCCAGGCCTCTTGCTCAACCCCCGACACCTTCCGACGGGAATGGGCAATGCCACTTCTCCGGTTCGCCGTCGTCCGTCTTTCGCCAGGCTTGGCCGGACGAGTCGATACGCAGGTCATAGGCCATTCGGGATTCTCCGGATGGCCTTGTCTGATCTTGCACAGGGGTTCATTGATCAAGGCGCTCGGCACGGCGCGGGCCGGGGCGCGGCAAACGAATCCCTGTGGAGCCGCCGCGGGCCCTGCGAGGTCCGGGGCTGCTCCGCTCGCCGTCGGATGGCAAGCTCGTGTCCCGTGATCGATGATTTCGCCAAGGACTATCCGCACGGCCAGCTCAGGTCGATACGTCAGGCGCTGATCTGGAAGCTCGGTGGGGACGCCGTGAGAAATCAGCATCTCGTGGGGGTTCGCCCGTGAGGGCGGTCATCGTCGCGGCCGCCGTCGCGTTCATCATCTCCCTGTTCGGCACGCCGCTGGCGGTTCGCGTCTTCACCGCGCTCAAGGCCGGCCAGCCGATCCGATCCATCGGGCTCGCCAGCAACCAGGGCAAGAAGGGTACGCCCACGATGGGCGGCGTCGTCTTCATCGTGGCGACCGTCTTCGCCTACGTCGCCGGGCATCTCGCCCTGACCACCCTGCCCGAGCGGCAGATCGCGCAGGAGGGGCCGACCATGACGGCCCTGGTGCTGCTCGGGCTGTTCGTCTTCTGCGGCGCGGTCGGCTTCTTCGACGACTTCCTCAAGGTGCGCCGGCGCAACTCCGACGGACTGTCCGCCAAAGGCAAGCTGCTCGGCCAGGCGATCGTCGGCGGCGGGTTCGGCATCGCCGCGCTCTACGTGCCGAGCACCAACGGCCAGACCGTGGCCAGCGAGCACATCTCGCTCATCCGCGACATCAGCTGGCTGGACGTCGGCAAGGTCGGCGCGGTCATGGTCTTCGTCTTCGTGATCATGGCCATGTCGAACGGCGTGAACCTCACCGACGGCCTCGACGGCCTGGCCACCGGCGCGTCGATCCTGGTGCTCGGCGCGTACGCGCTGATCGGCTTCTGGCAGTACCGGCACTGGTGCGCCGACGACGCGTACGCCCGCGTGAACGACTACTGCTACCAGGTACGGGATCCCCTGGAGATCGCCATGATCGCGGCGGCGGCGGCCGCCGCCTGCGTGGGCTTCCTGTGGTGGAACACGTCCCCGGCGCGGATCTTCATGGGTGACGTGGGCTCGCTCGGGCTCGGCGGCCTGATCGGCGGGCTCGCGGTGACAACCCGCACCACGCTGCTTTCGATCATGATCGGCGGGCTCTTCGTCATCATCACGACGACCTGGGTGATCCAGATCGTCTCGTTCCGGACCACCGGCAGACGTGTCTTCCGGATGGTGCCGTTGCACCACCACTTCGAGTTGGCCGGCTGGAGCGAGGTCAATATCGTGGTGCGGTTCTGGATCGTGGCTGGCGTCTGCGTGGCGGTCGGCCTGGGCGTGTTCTACTCGGATTTCTTGGCGGTCGTTGGATAGAGCCACGCGATAAGCCTGTGTCGTGCCACCGACGGTGATCCGCGCGCGCCGGCGCTGCGGACGTATGGCAGACCAGGGCCGATTCTCAGATCATCCTCAAGAAATCCCGCTCCGTCGGCCGCTGGCGGCACGGCTGGGGTGTGCTGTCGCCACCGCGTCATCCCCCCTGTTCTGGAGCTTCTATGAGAGACAGACGGACGACCATCCTCTCCGTCCTGCTCGCCGCGACCCTCGCGGCGACATTTGCGCCCACGCCCCACGCGTCCGCCGCCGGCCTCGGCGAGAAGCGCTTCGAGCCGAGTGTCACCTACGACCTGTCGGTGACCGACGCCGAGCGCGACGCGATCCACGCCGAAGTCGAGGCGCTGGCTGGACGCGTCAGCAGCGCGCGGGCGGGGGACGGCACCTACGACCCGCTCACTCTGGTCGGGGCGATGCTGGACGGGTCGAGCTACGACTCCATCTCCCGAGGCGGCACGGCCGCGACGGCGTACCCCTTCCCGGTCAGCAACACCGAAGCCAACCAGAACGAGTACGACCGCAAGGTCGCCAAGCTCGCCTGGGTGGTCAAGCTGGCCACCGACCTGGGATTCCCGGTGGTCGTCCAACGCCAGCCCGACAAGTACGTCTACGCGGAGATCGGTGACCCGGACGCCCCGGAGATGGTCATGGCGTTGAGCCACCTCGACTCGCCGACGGCTTCCGTTTCGCCGGCCCAGCTGGCGCGCTGGCGGGACGCCGACGGCAACCTCGGCACTCCTGGTGCGTACCACTCGCCCTATGTCCAGGACGGCTGGGTCTACGGCGCGGGCATTCAGGACGACAGCGGCCCGACGCTGGCGACGCTGCTCGCGGCCAAGGCGCTGCTCAAGGCGGGGCTGCCCCTCGACCGACGCATCCGCATCGTCATGGGCATCTACGAAGACGGCGGTCCCGGCACGCCCTCGACGACGAACACCGCCACCTTCCAGTCCATCCCGTACAACTCGAACCCGAGCTTCTACGACAACTGGGCCTACAAGAACCTCAACCGGGAAGAGATCCCGATCGCGGCCTACACCTCGGACTCGCGGTTCCCGGTCATCGTCGGCAACTCCGGATCGGTGACCCCGTCGGTGTCGATGAGCTTGTCCGCAGACAGCACCAAGGCCTTCCGGTTGACGGCTGCCACCGCCGGCGTCACCCTGCGCGAAGGCGACCCGACGCTCAAGGACATCGCCTACGGCAGCACCACGCAGATCGCCTCGCGGGCCACTTTCACCCTCGACGTGGCGGGGGCCGGCTCCGCCGAGCGCGACCGGTTCGTGGCGGCGATCATCGCCGCCGCGACCACGAAGGGTTGGCTCCCGGCTGCTCCCCGCACCACGCCCAAGGTGCAGACCACGATCACCGGCGACTCGCTCACGCTGGAGATCAACACCGACGTGGCGATGGAGATGCCGACCCCGCAGTATGGCAAGAACGCCGTCGTGTGGGGAATGTTCCTCCTCTCCCAGGGGCTCGGCGCAGTGGGAATCACGGCCGCCGACCTGCAACTGAAGAAGGCCGCCGACGGCGTCACCGACCTGTTCTTCCGCGACGGTGTCGAAGGCGAGGCCTATATCGGCAAGTACATGGGCATCCCGGCGAGCCTGTTGCGCAACCCGAGCAACGGCACGCCGAACCTCACCTTCGCCCTCATGGGCGGCATCAATTCGGAGACCCCGACGAGCTTCTACACGGACGCCTCCGGCAGCCTCAGCATGCCGATGTTCGTGCGCAGCATGCACGTCACCGCGGCTGACTCCGGCCAGGCGACGGCGGCAGTCACGGCCGCCTTCCAGGCGAAGGGGTTTACCATCGGCAACCTCGGCTCGCCCGTCGGCGCCGGGTTGTACGTCACTCACGACAACCCGCTGACGGCTCTTCAGTTCGGGAGCTACCAAGCCTCGATCGACCGCAACCCGGGGGAGTTCGCGGATCCGTATTCCCTCCGGGACGTGGTCTATCCGCAGGGCACGACCGGCGGCACCCTGGCCAGCAGCTTCCGCAACAAGATGACCGCCTTCGGCGCCGTCATCCCGGGTAACGAGCGCTGGTGGCACACGGCAAACGAGCGGATGAAGGTCGACTCGGCCGTGCAGATGACCAAGATCATGGCCGATGGCATGCTGGAGATGGCCCGGTACTCCGGGCCCGCCGGTGCCAAGCTCATGTGGGCCGACATCCCGGGGCTGAACGCCGACCGGGCGGACCTCGACCTGCTCGACGTCACGATCGGCACCTACAAGGACGCGTCGGCCGCTGTCGGCACGAGCCAGCTGGGCAGCCAGGCACTCCTCGGCGCCACCTCGTTCAACATCCCGATGTGGAACGGGCGCGGCAACTCGACCCCGACGGCGTCGGCTTTCGCACTGGGGCACGCCCCGGGAGGGGTCTACCTTCCCCTGACCGACCCCGAGTACCAGAACTCCACGTACGTGGCGCCGATGCGTCTCGAGTTCAAGGTGGAGCGCCCCGACCACATGTCGGACGCGGCCTGGGCGAAGTTCGTCGCCGGCGGCTACGGCGACTTCCAGTTCAACATTCTCGTCGGCGACAAGGTTGTGCCGCTGGCCGTTCCTGCGGGGCAGAGTACGGACAAGTACTTCTCCTCACGCATCTCGGCCAACAACCCCGACGCCATCTACCTGTCGGTCAACCTCGCGATCAGCGATGCACCGTACACCGGGGTGAAGGCCATGCTCGCGGACTCCAAGACGGACCTGTACAAGGTCAATCCGACGTACCTGGCCTCGAACCCGGATCCGTTCCCCGGGCGCGGGGCCGTCGAACAGCGGGGCTTCTTCGTGTTCGGTGACGGGCAGAAGAACGCGGAGTTCTCTTCACCCGACGCGGTCTACGTGACAGTCGCCAACGCGGTCGTCGATGCGAAGCCGTCGGCCGTGGTGAAGAAGCTGAAGGGCAACACGAACGAGTTGACCATCACGGTGAAGCAGACGCATGTCGACGGCAGCGAGTCTCCGGTGACGGCCACGTTCACCATCAACAACAACGCTGCGGGCACCTACACCGTCGGCGACTACCAGGTGTACGTCGAAACCAAGGGCAACACCCAGGTGCGGTCGATCTCCATCGTGTGACCCGTGTGGAAATTCAGCCCGCGCGGCCTCTGGGGTGCGAGGCGCACTGACAACGGAGTGGAGCCATTGCCATCGGTGGTGGTTCCACTCCGTTGTGCGCCATTCGAAAGCATCCGGACGGCCTCCTCTGATGTCGTACGCCCGTCCCGTGCCCGCCTTCGTGCGGTGCGTCCGAGCCTCAACGGCACCGTCGCCAGCGGATCTCACCGCCCACGACGGTCGTCATGACCCTGGTACGCAGCACCGCGGCCGGTGAGTCCCGGTAGGGGTCGGTGTCGACCGCGATGAAGTCGGCGAGTCTGCCCGGCGCGAGGACGCCCTTGCGGTCACTCTCGCCGGCAGCGCGGGCCGCCCCCAGGGTGTGGGCGCTGACGGCCTCGGGCATGCTCAGCCGCTGCTCAGGCTGCCAGCCGCCGGTGGGGGTCCCGTCGGGACGGGTACGGGTGACCGCGGCGTACAGCGCGGCGAACGGGTGGGGACTCTCGACAGGGGCGTCCGAACCGAATGCCAGCACGACGCCGGCGTCGAGCATCCCGCGCCAGGCGTAGGAGGCCAGGTCGTGGCCGGCCAGCAGGGAGTCGACCAGATCGATGTCGCTGGTGCAGTGCACCGGCTGCATCGAGGCGACGATGCCCAGGGTGGCCATCCTGGCCAGGTCGGCGGGTCGAAGGTGCTGCGCGTGCTCGATGCGGTGCCGCAGTCCCGGGGTGCGGCCGACCGCCTCGTAGGCGTCGATGACCAGGTTGTTGGCGCGGTCGCCGATGGCGTGCGTGGCCACCGCGATGCCGGCACCCGCGGCCCTGGCGAACAGCTTGACCAGATCCTCGTACGGAGTGACCGCGATGCCCACGTTGCCCTGCTCGCCGGCGAAGGACGTGCTCATGTGGCAGGTGTGCGACCCGAGCGCCCCGTCACTGAAGATCTTCACGGGCCCGGTGCGGAACCAGTCGTCGCCCTGCCCGGTCCGGCGGCCCTCGGCGATGGCCGCCTCCAGGTGCGTCATCGGGATCGCCTTGTGGACGCGCAGCTTGAGCTCGCCGGCGTCGCGCAGCGCGAGATAGGCGGCCCGGCAGTCCTCGCCGTCGATGTCGTGCACGCTGGTCAGGCCGAGCGCGAGCAACCCCTCCTGCCCTGCCCGCAGCAGGTCGCGCAGATCGGGGGAGACCATGAGGTCGCGCAGCGGGTGTGCGGCCGTCTCGCGGAGGACGCCGGTCGGCTCCCCGCGCGCGTCCCTGACGATCTCGCCGCCCACCGGGTCGGGTGTGCTCGCGTCGATACCGGCCAGCCGCAGGGCTGCCGAGTTGGCCCACACGGTGTGGCCGTCCACGCTGGGCAACGCGACCGGCAGCTCGGGGCAGACCGAGTCCAGCGCGTACCGGTCCGGCTGCGCGGGCGGATCCCAGGCGTTGCTGTTCCACCGCCCGCCGAACAGCCAGGCACCCGGCCCTAGCCGCGCCGCGTGGGCCGCCACCATGGCGAGGGCCTCGTCCAGGCCGCGTGCTCCGCGCAGGTCGACGGCGCCGAGGCTCTGCGCGTACTGGGCGGTGTGGATGTGGGCGTCGTAGAACCCGGGAAGCACCGCGGCGCCGTCCAGGTCGATCAGCTCGGCGCCATGGCCCGCCGCCTCGCGCACCTGCGCCTCCGGGCCGACGGCCAGCAGGCGATCGCCGTCCACTGCCAGGGCCTCGGCGAGGGGGTTGTCGGCGTCTCCCGTGTGGATGGCGGCGTTGCGGTACACGCGGATGCTCATGTGACTCCCACGAGTGTCGAGGGGCGCTGGACCATCACAGTAGGTAGCGAGGGAAAAGGAAGAAGGAGCTGCGGACGGCTCGCCGAGGGGCCTGTCGAGGTGACGATGTGGCCGGCCTCTGGCCGGACGTCAGGAGCCACCCGGGGCCACCAGGCCCGATTCGTAGGCGAGGACCACGAGTTGGGCGCGGTCGCGGGCGTGGAGCTTGGTCATGGCTCGGTTGATGTGGGTCTTCGCGGTCATCGGGCTGATCACCATGCAGTCGGCGATCTGGTCGTTGGACAGGCCGCGCGCGAGCAGGGCGACGGCCTCGCGTTCGCGGTTGGTCAGCTCTTCCAGCTCCGCCTCGGTGCCGGTGCGGAGCGGTTGGGTGACGTACCGGTTGATCAGTTTGCGGGTGATCGACGGCGCCAGGAGGGCGTCGCCGCGGGCGGCGACGCGCACGGCGTGCAGGAAGTCCTCCGGCTGGATGTCCTTGACGAGGAATCCGGCCGCGCCGGCGCGCAGCGCGTGGAAGACATACTCGTCCAGTCCGTAGTTGGTCAGGATGACGACGTGCACCCCGGCCAGGGCCGGGTCCGCGGCGATGCGCCGGGTCGCCTCGATGCCGTCGACGACCGGCATCTGGATGTCGACGAGCGCGATGTCGGGCAGGTGCTCCCTGGCCAGCTCCACGGCCGCCCTGCCGTCGGCGGCCTCGGCCACCACCTCGATGTCGTCCTCGATGTCGAGGAGCGCGCGGAATCCGCTGCGGATGAGCGGCTGGTCGTCGACCAGCAGGACACGGATCACGAGAGCTGACCCACGGGAAGCTCGGCCTGGACGGTGAAGCCGCCCTCGCGGCGCGGCGCCGCCGACAGGTGACCGCCGAGGGCGGCGACCCGTTCGCGCATCCCGAGCAGCCCCACGCCGGGCGCCGGCGCGGTGTCCGGCGTGGTCCTTCCGTCGTCCTCGACCCGGATGAGCAGGGCGTCGGGCCGGTAGTCGATCCGGACCCAGGCGTTGGCGGCGGCGGCGTGCCGGGCGACGTTGGTCAGCGACTCCTGGACGATCCGGTACGCGGTCCGGTCCACGGCGGCCGGCACGTCGCTCCGGCGTCCCTCGATCGTCAGCTTCGCGTCCAGGCCGGTCGTCCGGGCCCGTTGCACCAGTTCCGGAACCTGGTCGAGCCCACGCGGCGGGTTCCTGTCGTCGTCGCGCAGCGCCTCCAGGGTCGCGCGCAGTTCCCGGGCCGCCTCACGACCGGCCTCCCGGATCGCCAGCAGGGCCTCCGGCGCCTGTTCGCCCCGCTTCTCGGCCAGGTGGACGGCGACCTCGGCCTGCACCTTGATGACGGAGATCTGGTGGGTGAGCGAATCATGCAGCTCCCGAGCGATGTGCAGCCGCTCCTCGTCGGCGCGGCGCCGCGCGGTCTCCTCACGCGTGCGCTCGGCCTCGTCCGCCCGCCGCTCGGCCTGTCGCAGCGCTTCACCCGCCGCTCCGGCGGCGATCAGCCAGGCCAGCTCGAGGGCGCCCCGGGCCCGCGCGAACGCCTCGCCCGTGTCGTGCAGGCCCGAGGCCATCGCCGCGAGGGGGAGGGCGGCCAGCATGATCACGCTCGCCGCCACCGTGACGGTACGGTGTCCCGCCCGTACGGCGCCGTACACCGCGAACAGGTACGCGACGGCCGGCACGTCGAAACCGGCCGCCTGGTGACCCACCGCGCACAGCCCGGTGACGGCCAGAACGGCAACCGGGGCGCGGCGGCGCGCGGCCAGTGCCAGGCCGCCGGCCGCCAGCAGCGTGTAGCCGGGCAGGTCGAGGCTCGTGGCGGAGTGCTGCCCGGAGAGCCCGGTGACCAGCAGGATCGCCGCCACGCCGACGGCGACGGCCCCGTCGCTGACACTGATCCGTCCCCTGCCCATGCGCGCACCCTAACCGGCGGTCCGCCTCGGGCGACTCCTGCGCGCGGACGATCGGCCGGGTACCGCGGGCGCGGTACCGTGCCGCGTTCTGCGACATCCGCGGCAGCCGGATACGCCGCCCGCGGCAGCGTGAAGTGTCCGCGCCGGCAGGACGACAGGTGGTGGGGCCGGCGGACAGGATCGGATCCGTCCGGTCGTCGAAGGAGAAGGAGCACCTCATGTCCACCCGTCACCTGGTCGCCGCCGCTGTCGCCCTGCCCCGGGGGTTCGGGCTCGCCACACCAGCGGCCGCGTACGTCTCGGCCCGGTCGGCCGTCGATTCCTCCACCCTGACCACCGGACGGCTCGTGGGCACCGCAGCCGTGCTGGTGGCGCTGGCCGGCGTGGTCGTCGGTGGCGTGGCTCTGGCCCGCTCGGCCGGTCGGACCGGCAACGGCAGGCGCGGAGGCCTGGTGGCCCTGGTGGCCGGGCTGACCGGCATGGTCACCGGCGGGCTGGTGGTGGCCGCCGCCGAGGGCGGTCCCGGCACCGGCTACGGCATCGTCGGTGGCTTCGCGGCCCTGGCGATCGGCCTGGTCGCCGCAGTCCTCGGCTGGCTCGCTCTGGCCCGCTCCCGCCGCACCGTCTGACCCCAGGCGCTGCGGGCCCACCTCTGCGACGGCGGTCGAGTGGCGTAGGTCTCACTGGCGGCGGGCACGATCGGGGAATCGTTGGGCCTACGAGAAGTTGACCTCAGCGGTCCACCTGCCCAGCAAAGGAGAGCGCGCGTGGTGGCGACACCTGCGGCCGGCAGCGGTCCGGGGCCGGCGGACAGTGACCCGACCGTGAAGGGCGTCGGCTTTCGTTCCGATCGTGGCCCGGTGCTCGCCGCGGTCATGCTCAGCACGGGCCTGGTCGCGCTGGACTCCACGATCATCGCCACCGCGGTGCCGTCGATCGTGCGTGATCTCGGTGGCTTCTCGCAGTTTCCGTGGCTGTTCTCGATCTACCTGCTCACCCAGGCGGTCACGGTGCCGATCTACGGCAAGTTCGCCGACTCGCTGGGACGCCGGCCCGTGATGTTCTTCGGCATCGCGCTCTTCCTGCTCGGCTCGATCCTGTGCGGCGTCGCGTGGAGCATGCCCGCGCTGATCGTCGCGCGCGCCGTCCAGGGCATCGGGGCGGGCGCGGTGCAACCCATGAGCATGACGATCGTCGGCGACCTCTACACGGTGGCGGAGCGGGCGCGGGTGCAGGGCTACCTCGCCAGCGTCTGGGGCGTCTCCGCGGTGCTCGGCCCCACACTCGGTGGTGTCTTCTCCGAGTACCTGTCGTGGCGGTGGATCTTCTACCTCAACCTGCCGCTCGGCGCGGTGGCGGCGTGGACGCTCGCCCGCCACTTCACCGAACGGATCACCCGCAACCGGCACCGGGTGGACTACGCGGGCGCGGCCCTGCTCACCGTCGGATTCGGGCTCGTCATCCTCGGTCTGCTCCAAGGTGGCGTGGCCTGGCCGTGGGCGTCCATCCCGAGCGTGGCGATCCTCGTGACCGGCGTCGTCGCGCTCGCCGCGTTCGTCGGCGTGGAGCGTCGCGCCACCGAGCCGGTGCTGCCGCTGTGGGTGTTCGGCCGCCGTGTGCTCGCCGGGGGCAGCCTCACCGCGCTGTGCGTCGGGGCACTCACCATCGGCCTGAGTTCGTACCTGCCCACGTACGCCCAGGGTGTGCTCGGCACCAGCGCGTTGGTGGCGGGGTTCGCTCTCGCGGCGTTGTCGGTCGGCTGGCCGCTGGCGGCCAGCCTCGCCGGGCGGATCTACCTGCGGATCGGCTTCCGCGACACGGCCCTCATCGGCGGTGTTTTCGTGATCGGCGGCGCCGCGCTGACCACGCTGCTCGGGCCGGATTCGACGGTGTCGGCGGCCGCCGCGGCGGCCTTCGTGCTCGGTGTCGGGCTCGGGCTGACCGCCAGCCCGACCCTGGTGGCCGTGCAGTCCGTGGTCGGCTGGGAGCGCCGCGGCGTGGTCACCGGCGCCAACATGTTCAGCCGGTCACTGGGCAGCGCCGTCGGCGCCGCCGTCTTCGGGGCGATCGCCAACGCCACCCTTGCCGACCGTTTCGCGCAGCCGCCGGCGGAGATCGGCGCTCGGCTTCCCGAGCACGTGGACGCCACAAGCCTCGTGCTGGGCGGGCACAGCCAGTCCGCCGACCCGGCCGTGGCCGACTACGTCCGCGCGTCGCTGTACCACGCGACACACCACGTCTTCGTGGCGCTGGCCGTGCTGGCGGTCCTCGGGCTCGGCGCGTTGTCGCTGATGCCGCGCCGCAGCGACCACCTCACCTTCGAGTAGGTGCCGACCGCCACGAAGGGCGTGCGGGCCCTCGCGCACGGCCGGAACCGGCTCGACGGGGTGCCGTGGACGTGGCCGGATGACGATCGGCGGAGGTGCTAGGGAGGTGCGGCGTCGCGGGTTTCCCCGTCCGGCCGTTCGTCGCGCACCGTCATGAGGGCCCGGGCGGTGAGGGCCACCGGCCGGTCATCGTCGTGGGCCAGTTGGCGTAGCAGGTCCAGCGCGATGGTCCCCGGCATCTCGGCCAGTGCCTGGGTCAGTCGCATCCGCACCGCGGTGTCCGCGGTGGGTGCGCGGAGTTCTTCGACCAGCGTCCGCATGATCCGGTCGGCCCACGTCGGGTCCCGGGCCAGCGCCCCCAACAGCTCGGCCGCCTCGACATCGTTCGGGCCGTCGACCACCATGCCGAGGAGTGTCGGCACGGCCCGGGTCACGCCCCGGGCGCCCAGCGCGAGAGCGGCATGTCCGCGGACCGCCGGGTCGGTGTCCTCGAGGGCGTCCCTGAGCAGGGCCGTCGCCTCGTCGTCGGGTAGCTCGGCGAGCGCCCGGACCGCGCGCCGCCGGACATCGACGTCCTTCGAGGCCGTGCCGGCTGCCAGACTCGCCACACCGTCACCGCCCGCCCGCGCGAGGGCCCACCGCAGGGCCCCGGCGACGTTCGGATCGGATTCGTTGAGGACCGCCTCGGCCAACAGCTCCGCGGGGACCGACGCGTGCTCGGTCGGGGCCAGGACGGCCTGCTGTCGCCGGGCGGCACTGCGCGAACCAAGTCCGTGCAGCAGCTCGACGACGCGCGCGGCGCCCTGCCAGCCGGCCGGCCCGGCCGCATCGACCGCACGGAGCCGCTCGAGCAGCTCGTGCTCCCGGTTCAGCCGCTCTTCGGTCTGTCGGATGAGGTCGCCGACCAGCGCCGACGGGGTGAATCCGGGATCGTCGAGCGTGCGCGCGACCTGACGCAGCGACAGGCCCAGGGATCGCAGACCCTCCACGTAGAAGATCCGCCGGATGTCGTCGGGGGTGTACTCCCGGTAGCCGCCCACGGTGCGGCCCGTCGGGCGTACCAGCCCGATGGAGTCGTAGTGCCGCAGCATCCGGGCGCTCACCCCCGAGCGGCGCGCCACCTCACCGATCAGCACGCAGACGTCTCCTCGCGCTCCGGACCGAGCGCGACGACCCGTATCGCTTCGTCGACGGCCAGGTCGAACCCGGACTCCGGGTCGCGCAGGAGCCGCTCGGTGGCACTCGCGTGCGCGCGCACCGTCGGGTCGTGGTGGGTCATCGCCGTTCGTAGGATCGGCTCGGCCACGTCGCCGAGCGCGACGAGGGCACGGCTCAGGCTCAACCGCACCGTACGGTCGCCGCGGCCGAACTGCATCGCCAGCTCGGCGGCCAGCGCCTCCTTCTCCCGGTCCGGCACGAGGACGACGGCGGCGCGCCAGGCGGCCCGCGCGACCTCGTCGTCGGCGTCGCGCAGCAGCGACGGGGTGATCGCGGGCCACGCGTTCCGGTCCCCGATCTTGGACAGGGTGTGCAACGCCTGACTACGGGCCTGTGCGCGGGCGGAGCCGAGCTCCGCGCGCAGCTTCGGCACAGTGATGTCCGGCGGAAGGCGGGTCAGCGCCCAGGTGAGCATGTCGCGCACGAAGAAGTCCGGCTCGATCGCGCACCGTGCCACCAGCGCGTCGACCAGACCGGGCTCGGGATGCGTACCGATTGCCAGAGCCGCCTTCAGCCGCGTCGACGAGTTGCCCGCGGCCAGCGCGTCACGCAGTCGCCCTGCTTCCAGGTTCCGGTGTGCCGAGTCGATGGGGATCACCTCCGACCGCCAGTCAAGGCCTTGTCACAGTGAGAATGTCAAGTCTGCGGGCACGAGGCCGCGGACCTCGGCGTGACCGCCACGTCCGGGACACCCGCACGTCGACACCGGGAGATGCGAAGCAGCACCACTTGACGAACGGCATGTTATCGCTCACAGTCGATGGACGAGGACGGCGGACCCCCGTGGCTTACCGGGCGAGCCCAGTTCGTCGAGACCTTCGATCAGGCATTGGCCAGAGCGTGCGTCTGTGCTGTTAGCGCTAACATCGCTGGCGCAGAGGTCCGGCCATGCGTCACGGTGCGCCCCAATCTCAGGTGGACCGTTCGGCTCTTGGTCTTTGAAGGAGGATCATGTCTGCCATCGATAGATATTCACCGATCGCATCGCCCTCCCGGCGGCGGAGGTGGGTGCCGCGGGTCGTCGCCGCCGCCGTGACCGCGCTGGTGGTCGCGGGCGCTGCCGCGGTGGCGGTGTCGACGCCGGCCGCCGCGGCGACGGTCGACACGAGCGCGTGGTACGTGTTGATCAACCGCAACAGCGGCAAGGCCCTGGACGTGTACAACCTGGCCACGAACGACGGCGCGCGGATCGTGCAGTGGTCGCGGAACAACGGCAACCAGCAGCAGTGGCAGTTCGTGGACTCGGGCGGCGGCTACTACCGGTTGCGGTCGCGGCTGTCCGGCAAGGTGCTGGACGTCTACAACTGGTCGACCGCCAACGGCGCCAACATCGTGCAGTGGACCGACGTCAATCAGGCCAACCAGCAGTTCCGGCTGGCCGACTCGGACAGCGGTCACGTCCGGTTGATCAACCGGAACAGCAACAAGGCGGTGGAGGTGCAGGGCGCCTCCACCGCCGACGGCGGAAGCATCGTGCAGTACGACGACTGGAACGGCTCCAACCAGCAGTGGCAGCTCGTCCGGGTCGACGGCGGGAGCAACCCCACCACGCCGCCACCGAACGGCTCGTGCACCCTTCCGTCGACGTACCGCTGGTCGTCGACGGGTGCGCTGGCGAACCCGAGGTCCGGGTGGGTCTCGCTCAAGGACTTCACCACCGTCGTGCACAACGGCCGGCACCTCGTCTACGCCACCACGCACGACACCGGAACGGCGTGGGGCTCGATGAACTTCAGCCCCTTCACGAACTGGTCCGACATGGCCTCGGCCGGCCAGAACGCCATGCCCTTCGCCGCGGTCGCGCCGACCCTGTTCTACTTCGCCCCGAAGAACATCTGGGTGCTCGCCTACCAGTGGGGCGGGCCCGCGTTCTCCTACCGGACGTCCAGTGACCCCACCAACGTGAACGGATGGTCGTCGCCGCAGACGCTCTTCTCCGGAAGCATCTCGGGCTCCGGTACGGGACCCATCGACCAGACGCTCATCGGTGACAGCACGAACATGTACCTGTTCTTCGCCGGGGACAACGGCAAGATCTACCGCGCCAGCATGCCCATCGGCAACTTCCCGGGCAGCTTCGGTACGTCCTCGACGGTGATCATGAGCGACTCGACCAACAACCTCTTCGAAGGGGTCCAGGTCTACAAGGTCCAGGGCCAGAACCAGTACCTCATGCTGGTCGAGGCGATCGGCTCGCAGGGCCGCTACTTCCGCTCGTTCACCGCCAGCAGCCTGGGCGGTTCCTGGACGCCGCAGGCCGCCAGCGAGAGCAACCCCTTCGCCGGAAAGGCCAACAGCGGCGCCACCTGGACGAACGACATCAGCCACGGCGACCTGGTGCGCAACAACCCCGACCAGACCATGACCATCGATCCCTGCAACATCCAGCTGCTCTACCAGGGACGCGCCCCGAACTCCGGCGGCGACTACGGCCTCCTGCCGTACCGGCCGGGTGTGCTGACGCTGCAGCGCTAGCGGCGTACGGGCGGGCTCGGCGCACGGCCGAGCCCGCCCGGGACGTGGTGCGCGTGTCAGCCGCCGGGCGAGGCCGGTGAGCCGGGCGCCGTCCTCCCGGCCGCGCCCCTGGAGACCACCGGTCCTCCTGGTGCAGCGGCTACCGTGACGACGGCGGGAAACCCGCCGCAACCGCCGGGTCCGATGTCCCGCCGCCCGTCACGGGAGGAAGCATGAGCAGCACCCCAGAGCGAGGCCCGGTGAAGGCCGCCATCACCGTGTCCCTCGACGGCTACGTCACCGGTCCCGACGATCACGCGGGCCAGGGGCTCGGCATCGGCGGCGAGCGGCTCCACTACTGGGTGATGGGCGGCCCGTGGACCTACGAGACGGAGCGTGAACCCGGCGCCGGCATGACCGACGCCGACCGCGCGTACTTCGACGCGCTGATGGAGGGAACGAGCGCCGGCCTGTGCGGCCGGGGCATGTACGACAGCGCGGGCGGCTGGGGCGGCCGGAACCCCTTCCAGGGAACCCTGGTCGTGCTGACCCACCGCACCGCCGACCAGCCGGACCCGAGCACCGGTTTCCTGATGGTCGACGGCTTCGACGAGGCGCTGGCGGCGGCCCGCCGTTCGGCCGGCGACGGCGGCGTCGCCATCGGCGGCGGGGCGGACGTCATCCGGCAGGCGCTCGCGGCGGGGGTCGTCGACGAACTCGGCATCACCACCGCTCCGGTCGTCCTGGGCCGAGGGAAGCGGCTCTTCGAGGGCTTCCACCGGGATGTCGATCTCACGATCCTCTCGGTCCACCAGTCGCCGTACGCCGTTCACGTGCGGTACGCCGTCGTGCGGTGACGGGGCGGCGGCGCGTTCAGGCGCTGCCGGCCAGCCCGCGTACGCTGACGAGACCGGGGACCGGGACGCGGCCGAGTTCCCGGCCCGTGGCAGCGTCGTGCCAGCTCACCGCGTCCCGCTGGCCCACGTAGAGGCGGCTGCCGTCACGGCTGAGCGCGAGGCCGGCGACCGGCTCGGGTACCGGCCAGTCCGCCGTGCCGGTCAGGCTGGTGAGATCCAGGGCCCGGACCGTCGTGCCGGCGGCGAGGAAGAGACGGTCGGTGCCGGCGGCGGCGTGCGCGGCGCCCGTGCCGCGGGCCTGAGGGGCCGTGCGGCGCACGGTCAGTTCCTCGGTGGAGATGTCCGCGACGGCGCCCGACGCGACGTCGGCGACGAGGAGCCGGCCTCCGTCGGGGCTGATCGCCATGGCGTGGCCGGCGGCGGACGCCTCGCCGAACGGGTGCGGCAGGTCCACGCAGTACGCCCACCGTTCCGCCAGGTTCAACGTGTGGACGAACGCGTGCGCGTTGCCGGGCCGGCCGCTGACCAGGTCCCGGGTGTGCTGGTGGCCGGGCTGGTGGGTGTAGAGGGTGTAGAGGACGGTGCGGTCCGGGGCGAGCACCGCCTGGCGCCCGTCGCCGCGCATCTCCTCCTCGGCGCCGGGCGGAACCGGCGACTTGTCGCGGGTGGACAGCGGGCCGGGCTCACCGGTGGCGAGGTCGACGACCCGCACCCGGTAGCGGTCCGGCGCGGTCGCCGGGAGCCATTCGAGGACGAACAGCCCGCTGCGGTCGGCGGTGAACGCCTCCGGGACGTGGTTGCCCCGCAGGTCCAGCCGGTGGCGTATCCCGTTGACGTCGGCGACCAGCACCTCGGTCACCTCCCGCCCTGGCGGCCGGCCGCCGTCCACCGTCGCTCCGGTCCTGGTGAGCGCCACCCCCGTACCGTCGGCCGAGACCGCCTGCGGTACCCAGCGCCCGGGTAGCAGCGTCCTCGCCGAGGCGCGGCTGGTCGTGGCATCGATCCGCCAGCAGGTGGTGTCGGGGCCGTCGAGGGCGGTCGCGAAGATCCACGCGCCGTCGGCGCTGGCGACGGCGCGGGGGATCGTCCGGCGGTCGGTCCCGCGCAGGAGAGCCTGCCCGTCGTCGACGTGGACGAGCAGCGGGTCGGGAATGGCGTCGGCCCGGGCGGAGGCCGGGGCCCGGGTCGGCTCGCAGCCGGCCAGTGCGGCGGCACCGGCACCGGCGAGCAGGGTCAGGATGCCGCGGCGCGAGATGGTGACGGTCATACCCGGGTGACACCCTCAGAGGCGTCGAAGTTCCGTGCCGCGAAGGTGGAACCGGCGGCGCGCGGCCGGTGTCATGAGGGTGGTCGAAGGGGAGGTCTCCACTGGACGACGACGAGCTTGTCCGCCGCGCCCGCGCCGGTGACCTGGAGGGTTACGAGCTCCTGGTCGCCCGGCACACCGCGTCCGCGTACCGGACGGCGGTGCTGCTCGGCGCCGGATCGGACGCGGAGGACGTCATCCAGGAGGCGTTCGTGAAGGGGTTCCGCAACCTGTCCCGCTACCGCGGTGAGTCGTCCTTCCGATCCTGGCTGCTCGCGATCGTCGCCAACGAGACCCGCAACCTGCACCGGTCCCGCAGCCGGCGGGACGGGCTGGTCCTCCGCGCCACGGCCGCGAACCCCGGGGCGGAGGTCGGCGAGGACGCCGCGGTCGGCGGGGTCCTCGCCGCGGAGCGTCGGGCCGCGCTGGTGGCGGCGCTGCGCCGGCTGCCGGTCAAGGACCGCGAGGTGATCGTGTGCCGGTTCCTTCTCGACCTGACCGAGGAGGAGACCGTGACGACGCTCGGCTGGCCCAGGGGCACGGTGAAGTCACGGACGTACCGGGCCCTGGCGAAGCTGCGCAACCTGCTCGACCGCGAGGAGGTGGCCCGTGGATGACCTCGAGCGCGAGCTGCGGGACCTCGCCACCTGGCTGGAGACACCCGAGGTCCCCGACGTGACCGCCCCGGTGCGGGCCCGCCTGGCCACGCCCGCACGCCGTCCGCGCCGCTGGCGCTACTGGCTCGCCGCGGCGCTGGCCGCGTTGCTCGTCGCCCTGCTGCCACCGGGGCGGGCCGCCATCGCCGACGCCGTGGCGGGACTGCTGCGCTTCTCGGGGATCGTCATCGACACCACCTCGGCGCCGGTGCCGCCCACCGGGGTGCCGTCTCCGCTGCCGGCGCAGCGGCCCGCCTCCCTCGTCGAGGCGCAGCGGCAGGTGCGCTTCCCGATCCGCGTACCCGCCGAGCTGGGCGAGCCGGAACAGGTGCTGGTCGCCGACCCGGACGGCACCGGGGCGTACCGGGTGGTGACGCTGCTCTACCGGGGTGGCGCGCTGCGCCTCGACGCTTTCGACGGTGGCCTCGACCCGGTCTTCCACAAGCAGCTCGGCGGGCCGGGCGTGGAATGGGTCCAGGTCCGCGGCGACTTCGCCGTCTGGATCGGCGGGCCGCACGAGCTGGCCTACGTCGATCGCACCGGCACGGTGCGGGTGGAGACCGCACGGCTCGCCGCGGCCACGTTGATCTGGGAGGACGCCGGAGTCAGCTACCGGCTGGAAGGCGACCTCACGCGGGACGACGCGATCGGCGTCGCCTCGTCCCTGGACTAGGCGTGGGCCGGGCCGCGCGACCACCGTCATCCGCTACGGGAGGAACCTGCGCGGCGCGATCGGTGTCATCAGGACGACGGGTGCCGCCGGCCGGCACCGAACCGGTCCGGAGGTGCGAGATGCGTTCATGGGGCAGGGTCCTGCTGGGGTCGGTGGTCCTGCTGGCGGGCTGCACCACCGCCGGCCGGTCGGCCACGCCGGCCACGCCGGCGGCGGATGCGACGACCGGCTGCGCGGCCCGGGTCGATACGGGCAGGCTGCCCGACTGGGCGGACGCCGGCTTCAGCGGGGACACGCGGATCGCGCATGTGCTCGGCGCGAAGGGCGACATCGTCGCCGTGCTGTTCGGCCATCCGCTGGCCGTCGGCCGGACGGAGGGGCCCAGCAACAAGATTCTCTGGGTCGCCCGGCCGGCGGCCACGCCGTCGCCCGACACCGGCGCGCCGGCGAGCCTCGTCATCACCGCGACCCTGGACGGCACCGCGACCCGGGCGACCCGCGAGGTCGCCGGCGGGCCCGGCCCGTCGATCATCGACCTGCCGCAGGCCGGCTGCTGGCACCTCGACCTCCGCTGGTCCGGGCGCACCGACACCATGGACCTTGTCTACGTCCCTGCCTGACGTCGGGCGTGCTTCCTGACGCAGACCCGCGAGCCCACCCACCTCGGCGGGTTCCCGACGGCACGCGCCAGGACCGCCGTGGCATCCGGCCGGCCCGAGTGGGGCGCGCTCACCGACGCAGGCTTCGCCGCCGGACCGGCGAGGACCACGGCGCCGACCAGTCGAGCCTTTCCCTTGACCGGGGACTCGCGCATATCCGGGGCGGTCGCAGGGTAGTCGGTGGTGATGACCACACCTGAGCAGAGTCGGCAGCAGGAGGACGCGCTCGAGACCGGCGCGGTGTATCAGGACGCCGAGGGGCGCCGCACCACGGACGCGGGCGCCGGCGCCGCGAACGCGGACAGCGAAGCCGACCGCAACGCCGAGCACCTGAGGCGTGGCGAGGTCGGTCCGGGCGTCCCGGAGGAGTAGGCCCGGTCGGCTGCTGGAGCCCATCGCTGAGCAGTGCGACGATGGGTGTCCACGATGCCGGCATCCGGGCGGAGGACAGCCATGACGCGGGACAGCGAACCAGCGGTACGGCGCCAGCACCTCCGCGACACGCCTCTGCACGTCCTCGCCGTGGTGATCTTCGGGCTGCTCGCCTGGTCGGGACTGACCGGGCTGGACCGGGAGGTGGCCGGCCTGGCCGTGCCCGCACTGATCGTCGGGCTCGCCGGCGCCGTCCGGGCGGTCCTGGCGGTCACCGGGATCCTGCCCGCGACGCGTCCGGCCGCGCGGCAGGCGGTCCGGGGGATCCTGCTGCTGATCGCCGTGGTCGCCCTGGCGACCGGGTACGTGCTCGCCCCGACCGGAATGGACCGGGGCTTCGTCATCGCGGTGGACGCCGTCCTCGCCGGCGCGCTGGCCGCCTACGCGTTCCTGGGCGAACCGCGGCGCGCGGTCGCCGGGACCCGCTGACCCTCCGAGCGGCGCCGCGGACCGCGCCCCGGCTGTTCATTCCGTCTTGGGCGGGGTGGGTGGGACGGCCAGGGCGATGGTGAGGGCGAGCACCGTGGCCGGTTCGTGGAGCCGCTCGCCGTACAGCTCGCGGAGCTTGCCCATCCGGTAGCGGACGGTCTGCGGGTGCACGAACAGGTCGGCCGCCACGTCGTCGCGGCGGCCCTGGTGCAGCAGCCAGGAGCGCAGCGTCTCGGCGAGCCGGTGCGCGGTGGCCGGGGGCAGGTCGGCGAGGGGCGCGAGGGCCTGGGCGCGCAGGTCGGCCAGGGCCTCCGGGTCCATGCTGAGCAGCAGTTCGGCCAGGTGGTGCTCGGTGTCGACCGGCCCGGCGTCCGGTTCGCCGAGGCCGAGGGCGAGCGCCCGGGTGGCCCGCTGGTAGGAGGCGGCGACCCGGTGCCACGGCCGGGCGGGTCCGAGCACCGCGCGGTGCCCGTGCAGCAGGCGGGTGAGCTGGCGCCGCCGGGCGCCGTGGGTGTCCGGCACCAGCAGCACGGCGAGTTCCTCGGCGGGGTCCATGCCGGGCAGGTCCTCGCCGCTCTCCAGGGTGTGCGGGCCGAGCAGGGCGAGCACCGCGCGCAGGTTGCGGCGGGGCAGGAGGACGACGGTGAGGGTCTGCGGCAGCGGCCAGTCGGCCCGTTCGGCGCTGCGCCGCAGGATCTCCTCGGGGTCCCCGGCGAGCAGTTGCCGCGTGAGCCGTTCCATGTTGCGGCGGCGCGCCCGGCCGGCGCTGGCCCGCTCGTCGCCGTGCCCGGCCACGCTGGCCGCGGACAACTCGTCGATGTACGCGAACATCAGCTCGGCGAATTCAGCCACCGTCTCGGCGGACAGCCCGCTGCGTACCGTGGTGGCGGAGACCTCCCGCCAGGCCACCCGCGCTCCCACCCGGTACGCGGCCAGCAGCGCGTCCATGCTGCGCCCCGAGCGGGCCTCGCCGCTGCCCAGCGCGTACGCGGCCTCCAGGGCCGGGGCCAGCGGGGTGCTCGGATCGGCCAGCTGCGCCCCCTCGATCAGCTGGAGGAAGGTGCCCAGCGCGATGCGTACCGCGTTCTCGATCTTCGCCCGCATCGTGCCGGTGAGCGCGCCGGAGTAGTCGGGGACCTCGGCGGTGATCGCGCTGACGGTGCGCTCGGCGACGACGGGAAGCCGGTCACGGAGCCGGGCCGACACCCGCTCGTCGAGTTCCAGATGGGCCGCGCGATGGCTCGCGTAGTCGTCCGACATGTTGTTCTCCCCGAACAAGAACCTGCGGCTCTTTCACCTTTGCCGGTCAAGATGTTATGCGATCACGCAGTCACCCTGGTGATATGACCACAACTGCCCCCCGCCGCTCCCAGAAGGTGACCTTCCGGGACAGACTGCTGCGGCTGGCCGGCGCCGTCACCACCCCGCTGCTGCCCGGCGACTACCTCGACCTCGTGGCGCCGCTGCGCGCCGGCGCCCCGCTGCGCGGCCGGATCGTGGCCGTCCGTCCGGAGACCCGGGATGCCGCGACCGTGGTGATCCAGCCGGGCCGCAGCTGGCAGGGGCATCTGCCCGGACAGTACGTGCGTCTCGGCGTGGACGTCGACGGGGTGCGCCAGTGGCGCGCGTACTCGGTCACCTCGCCGCCGGGCGCCGCGGACGGCCTGATCTCCGTCACCGTGAAGGCGATCCCGGACGGCAAGGTCAGCAACCATCTGGTCCGCCGGGTCCGGCCCGGCACGATCGTCCAGCTCGACCAGGCCCAGGGTGACTTCGTCGTGCCCGAGACGACCCCCGGACGGGTCCTCTTCCTCACCGCCGGCAGCGGGATCACCCCGGTCATGGGGATGCTGCGCGCCGGGCTGCACGACCGGGCGGACGTGGTGCTGGTGCACTCGGCGCCGACCCGGGACGACGTGATCTTCGGCCCGGAGCTGCGGGCGCTCGCCGAGGCCGGCGCGCTGCGGCTGGTCGAGCGGCACACCGACACCGACGGCCTGCTCGGCGTCGACGAGCTGGCCGACCTGGTGCCCGACCATCTCGACCGGCAGACCTGGGCCTGCGGGCCGATCGGCATGCTCGACGCCGTCGAGGGGTACTGGGACTCCCAGGGGCTCGCCGACCGGCTGCACACCGAGCGGTTCCGGCCCACCGTGATCTCGCCGGGGGAGGGCGGCACCGTGACGTTCACCGGGGCCGGGGTGACCGTCGAAGCCGACGGGGCCACCCCGATCCTCGATGCCGGCGAGCGGGCCGGGGTGGTGATGCCGTCCGGCTGCCGGATGGGCATCTGCTTCGGCTGTGTCGTCCCGCTGCGGGAGGGCGCGGTGCGCGACCTGCGCAACGGCGACCTCACCACCGCCGTCCCCGGCGACGGCGTGCTCGTGCAGACCTGCGTGTCGGCGGCCGCCGGTACCTGCGACATCGAACTCTGACAGGAGGCCATCCGACGTGACCGTGATCCAGAAGAAGGCGGACAACCCGATCGCCCACCTCAGCGCCGAGGACATCGAGATCATCGGCAAGGAGCTGGACGCGATCCGGGACCGGGTGATCGCCGACCGGGGTGAGCGGGACGCCCGCTACATCCGTAAGGTGATCAAGACCCAGCGAACGCTGGAGCTGAGCAGCCGCGCGGTGCTGCTGTTCTCGCTGTTCCCGCCCGCCTGGATCGTCGGCACGGCCGGCCTCGCGGTGGCCAAGATCCTGGACAACATGGAGATCGGGCACAACGTCCTGCACGGGCAGTGGGACTGGATGCGCGACCCGAAGATCCACTCCACCACCTGGGACTGGGACCACGTCTCCCCGCCGGAGCAGTGGAAGCACTCGCACAACGAGCTGCACCACCGCTACACCAACGTGCTCGGCAAGGACAACGACCTCGGCTACGGCATCATGCGGGTCGACGAGGACCAGCCGTGGCACCCGGCGTACCTGGGCCAGCCGTTCTACAACTTCGTGAACGCCTGCTTCTTCGAGTACGGCATCGCCGCGTACGACCTGGAGCTGGGGGAGAACCTCAAGAACGGCCGGCACAAGGACCCGGCGTTCCGGGCCCGGGCCAGGGCGGTCGGCCGCAAGATCCGCCGCCAGGTGCTCAAGGACTACGTGCTGCACCCGCTGCTGTCCGGCCCGTCGTTCCTGTCCACGCTCGCCGCCACGTTCACCGCGAACCTGATCCGCAACCTGTGGAGCCACTCGGTGATCATGTGCGGGCACTTCCCGAACGGCGTGGAGACCTTCGAGAAGACCTCCATCGACGGCGAGACCCGCGGCGAGTGGTACCTGCGGCAGATGCTCGGCTCGGCCAACATCAGCGGCAGCCGCCTGCTGCACATCATGACCGGCAACCTGTCGTACCAGATCGAGCACCACCTCTTCCCCGACCTGCCGAGCAACCGCTACCAGGAGATCGCCCCGCAGGTGCGGGCGCTGTTCGACCGGTACGGGCTGAAGTACACCACCGGCCCGCTGCCCAAGCAGGTCGCCTCGGCCTGGTGGAAGGTGATCCGGCTGTCGCTGCCCAGCCGGCGCGCCGACCGCCGCCAGCCGGTGGCCCCGGCCCCGCTGGTCTCCTCCGGCACGGCCTGACCGGCCGCCGCCCACCGGAAACTATTCCGGTGGGCGGCGCCCCCGCCGATCGGCTAGCGTCATGGGCATGAACCTCAGGCGCAGCACCACCGCCGCAACCGCGCGAGCTTCCCGCTCGCCGGTTGCCGCCGCCTGACCTGCCCCATCCCCGCCGGCGACCGGAAACGGTCCGCCGGCGTCGTCGTGTCACGCCACCGCCCGCGCGGCGGACCGTCCGGTCGTCCCCACCGGAAGGCCCGTGCCATGACACCCGACCAGATCGTCCGCACCTTCGTCGACCACTACCACCGCCGGGGCCACCGGGACGCGCCGGAGAGCTTGCTCGTTCCGCCGCCCGGCGACCCGGTGCTCTTCACCACCTCCGGCATGCACCCGCTGACCCCGTACCTGCTGGGGCGTCCGCACCCCGGCGGCCGGCGGCTGGTCAACGTGCAGCGCTGCCTGCGCACCACCGACCTGGACGAGGTCGGTGACCGGACCCACCTGACCGTCTTCGAGATGCTCGGCTCCTGGTCGCTCGGCGACTACGACATCGCGACCAGCCTGCGCTGGGGCCACGAGCTGCTCACCGAGGGCTTCGGCATCGACCCGGCGCGGTTGCACGCCACCGTCTTCGGCGGCGACGGCCAGGTCGGCCCGGACGAGACCGCCCTCGCCACCTGGACCGGGCTGGGCGTGCCGGTCGAGACCAACGGCGCGGAGAACTGGTGGTCCAACGGCCCCACCGGCCCGTGCGGGCCCGACTCCGAGATCTTCGTGTGGACCGGGGACGGCCCGCCGGTCGGCACCCCGGGCACGGACGAGCGCTGGATGGAGGTGTGGAACCACGTCCAGATGCGCCACCACCGGCACCCGGACGGCCGGCTGACGCCGTTGCCGATGGCGAGCATCGACACCGGGATGGGCCTGGAACGCCTGGAGATGGTGCTGCGCGGCGGCCGGTCGGTCTTCGAGGGCGCGGGCCTGAGCCCGTGGGTGGGCGCGGTCCGCGACCGGTGGGACCTGCGCGGCCAGGACCTGCGGGTGGTCGCCGACCACCTGCGCTCCGCGGTGGTCGTGCTCGGCGACGGGGTACGCCCCGGCAACACCGGCCGCGGCTACGTGCTGCGCCGGCTGGTCCGGCGTGCGCTCACCGTGCTGTGGCGCGACGACCCGGCGCGGAGCCTGACCGGGCTGCCGCTCGACGCGTACGGCGACACGCTGCGCCGGTTCCGGCAGGACGCGCAGGCCGGCCCGCTGCGCGAGCTGCTGCTGGGGGAGGAGCGGCGGTTCCGCGGCCTGCTGGACCGGGGCCGGCCGCTGGTCGACCGGGTACGCGCGCGCGGGCCGCTCACCGAGCGCGACTACCACTGGCTGCACGACACCCACGGGCTGCCCCGGGACCTGGTCGACGGCCTGCTCGCCGAGGCGGGCTGATCCGCGCCGGTGGCCGGGGCGGTGCCACGGTGCCAGACTCGGCAGCGGAGACCGCCGCAGCGAGGGATGTGGTCGCATGACCGGGTACGAGGTCCGGCCGGACGCGGAGACCGTGACGCTGCTCGGCGCCCGGGTGACCGTCACCGGCGCGACGGCGCTGCTCGCCGCCGCGCAGGACGGGCCGGTGGAGCTGCTGGCCGGGGGTGACTTCCCCGCGCCGGTGCGGGAGGTGCGCTGCACCGTGCGCGCCGAGAGCGGGGTGCACCGCTTCGAGGCGTACCTGCGGGCGGACGCCGCGCCGCCCGGCGCCGGCCTGCTCGCCCTCGGCCTGGCCGGGCCGGTCGGGCTGCTGGTCGCCCAGCGGCTCGCCGCGCGGGGCGGCGACGGGCCGGCCGCCGCTGTCGGCCGCGTCGCCGCCGAGGCCGGCCGACGGCTCGGGCTGCGGCCCGCCGGGGCGGCCCTCGCCGAGCCGTCGCGCGACCCGGCCGGTCGGGCGGTGCTGCGCGCCGCCGAGGAGGCCGGCCTGCGTCCGCAGGTCAGCCACGATGGGCCGACGGTGCGGGTACGCGCCGAGGTGCCCAGCGCCGACGTGACGCCCACGCACCTGACCGCCATGGTCGGCGTGGTGCTCCAGGCCGTCCGGGAGCTGGCCGGCGACACCCCGGAGCCGACGCTGCTGCGCGGCCGGTCGTACCCCGTGGGTCACCGCGCGGCCGCGGCGGTGCCGCGCAGCGCGGCGGTGACCCTCGACCAGGTCGGCGGCCTTGCCGAGGTGGTCGCCCGGTTCCGCGAGGTCGCCGTGTCGTTCCGGCACCCGCAGGCGATGGCCCGCTGGGGGGCGCGCCGGCCGCAGGGCATCCTGCTGTACGGCCCGCCGGGCACCGGCAAGACCATGCTGGCCCGGGCCCTGGCCAACGAGATCGGCGCCGACTTCGTGGAGATCCGCACCCCGGAGATCCTCGACAAGTTCCTCGGCGGCTCCGAGCGCAACATCAAGCGGATCTTCCGGGAGGCGCGCCGCTACCGGCGGCCCACCGTCATGCTCTTCGACGAGTTCGACAGCATCATCAGCTACGCGGGCTCCGGCGGCGACGCGGCCAGCCAGGCGGTGAACGCGGTGGCCGGCATCTTCAAGCAGGAGATGAACACCCTGTTCGAGGAGAACCCGGACGTCATCGTGGTGGCCACCACCAACTTCCCGCAGCGGGTGGACGCCTCGCTGACCCGCTCCGGCCGTTTCGACCTCAAGATCGCCATCCCGGCGCCCGACGAGGCCGGCCGCGCGGAGATCCTCGCCACGATGATCCGGGAGCTCATCGACCGGCACGAGCGGCCCGGCTTCCGGATGTTCGCCGCCGACGTCGACCCGGTCGCGCTGGCCGCGGCCACCCCCGGGCTCACCGGGGCCGACCTGCGGGAGGTGCTGCGCCGGGTGCAACTCGCCAAGGCGCTCCGGGAGGCGACGGAGGGTGCGCCGCCCGCCCCGATCAGTCAGGATGACCTCCGAGAGACCGTCGCTGGGCTGCGCCGCGGCTGACGACGGTACGGCTGCCGACTTCGACCTCGGACCACGGCGGCGGGGCCCGGTGTGTCCGGGCCCCGCCGCCGTGTCTGGTGAGGTCAGATGCCGTAGATGAATTGTGCGTCGACTGCGCCGGCGCTGTTGGCGTTGCGCAGGTAGACGGTGTTGTTGTCGGGCCGGCGTACACCGGGGGTGTCGCTGCCGTCGTTGTTCCAGTCGCCGGGGACGGCGATGTCGCCCGAGGGGCCGTGGCCGTAGATGAACTCGTAGTTCGTGGTGGTGGTGCCGTTGGTGAGGTACCAGGTGGAGTTTGTGGGGCGGAAGACGCCGACGGTGTCCTTGCCGTCGTTGTTCCAGTCGC
>NZ_JBEXGL010000020.1:45599-111303 GCF_040607315.1 Micromonospora sp. NPDC005305
CGCCTGCGACGGGCTGGTCGCCGGATCCGCCGTGGCCGTAGATGAACTGGTAGTCGGTGGTGGTGGTGCCGTTGGTGAGGTACCAGGTGGAGTTTGTGGGGCGGAACACGCCGATGGTGTCCTTGCCGTCGTTGTTCCAGTCGCCTGCGACGGGCTGGTCGCCGGATCCGCCGTGGCCGTAGATGAACTGGTAGTCGGTGGTGGTGGTGCCGTTGGTGAGGTACCAGGTGGAGTTTGCGGGGCGGAACACGCCGACGGTGTCCTTGCCGTCGTTGTTCCAGTCGCCGGCCACCGGAATGTCACCGGACGGGCCGTGGCCGAACTTGAAGACTCTGGTCGCGGCTCCGCTGTTGGTGTCGCGCAGGTAGAACGTCGATTCGCTCGGGCGGAAGACGCCGACGGTGTCGACACCGTCACCGTTCCAGTCACCCGAGACCGGAACGTCCTCGAGGCGAGCGCCCGCAGAGTTCCAGAGGGCGTCGACGATGATCTGTGCGTCCGGCGCCTGAACCTGGTACCTGCTGGGGTAGGCCGACACCTGCACCTTCTGGCAGACATCGCCGATCGCGGCGGTGGCCCAGGTGCCGTTGGGGTACTTGTCCTCCATCGCGTTGAGGAACGCATTCGTGGCCCAGGTCGGGTTGAGCCGTTGAGCGCGGGTGCCCCACCATTCCTGCTGTTGGAACAGACCAAGACTGGTGTGGTCCACCTCCTCGCTGATGTTCTGCAGATGAGTTTCGACGATCACGGTGGTGACCGCGATGACAGCGGCGCGCGAGGCGAGGCCCCGTGCTCGTACCGCCTCGACGACCTCCCGTGCGCAGGAGACGCGGTAGGCCGTCAGGTTGTTCCGCATATCGGAACTCAGCTGCGGATTCAGCTGGGTGGCGAGGGCCGCATCGGTTGCGGTGGGGCCGTCGGGATCACAAGGGGCCGTCACGTACAGCGCGTTGACCGAGGCGAGGGCCGGCGGCAGGTCCGACTGCTCGCCGACTTCGGCGCCGAGTGCGGGGGACGCTCCCAACAGAGCGGTCGTGGCCAGCGCGACCGTGGCACAGAGGGGCGCTACTTTCAAGAGCGCGTTGTTCACCGGTGGTAATCCATTCGCCGAGGACCTCCAACTACAGACCCGGGTCCCACTGACCGGGCTGGTGTCCTAGAGGCTCGTGCACGCCCCTTACGGGCGGCTGAAGCGGGACTTTCAGGACCGATCCCGTACCTGGCCGGCACAGCCCGCTAGCAGAGACCAGAGGCGGCGGAGCGTGCGCCGCCCGCCCCGATGAGTCAGGATGACCTTCGAGAGGCCGTCGCCGGGCTGCGCCGCGGCTGAGCACGGTCGACGGAAGGAGAACCGTTGTCGTCGTCCACCCTGCTGTCCCGTCGTGACCTGGCGTTCCTGCTCCACGACTGGCTGGAGGTCAGCCGGCTGACCGAGCGACCCCGCTACGCCGAGCACTCGCGGGAGACCTTCGACGCGGTGCTGGACCTCGCCGCGCAGGTCGCCGCCGAGCAGTTCGCCCCGCACAACCGGGCCGCCGACGCCAGCGAACCGACCTTCGACGGGCAGCGGGTCCGCACCATCCCCCAGGTCAAGGCCGCTCTGGACGCGTACGCCCGCACCGGGCTGCTGGCCGCCACCATGGACGAGTCGGTCGGCGGCATGCAACTGCCGCACGCGGTGGCCGCCGCCTGCTCCGCCTGGTTCCAGGCCGCCAACGTGGCCACCGCCGCCTACCCGTTCCTCACCCTCGGCAACGCCAACCTGCTGCTCGCCCACGGCAGCGCCGAGCAGATCGACACCTGGGTCCGGCCGATGGTGCAGGGGCGGTTCTTCGGCACCATGTGCCTGTCCGAACCCCAGGCCGGCAGCTCGCTCGCCGACATCACCACTCGGGCCGAGCCGCAGGACGACGGGACGTACCGGCTGGTCGGCACCAAGATGTGGATCTCCGGCGGGGAGCACGACCTGGCCGAGAACATCGTCCACCTGGTGCTCGCCCGGATCCCCGGCGGGCCGCCCGGCGTGAAGGGCATCTCGCTGTTCATCGTGCCGAAGGTGCTCCTCGACGCCGACGGCGCGCTCGGCCCCCGCAACGACGTGGTGCTGGTCGGCCTCAACCACAAGCTCGGCTACCGGGGCACCACCAACACCCTGCTCAACTTCGGCGAGGGCGTGCACCGCCCGCACGGGCGGCCCGGCGCGGTCGGCTACCTGGTGGGGGAGCCGCACCAGGGGTTGGCGCAGATGTTCCACATGATGAACGAGGCGCGCATCGGGGTGGGCGCCGGCGCCACGGCGCTCGGCTACACCGCCCACCTGAAGTCCGTGGCGTACGCCCGGCAGCGCCCGCAGGGCCGGCCGGCCGGTGACAAGGATCCCACCGCGCCCCAGGTGCCGATCATGGCGCACGCCGACGTCCGCCGGATGCTGCTGGCGCAGAAGAGCTACGTGGAGGGCGCCCTCGCCCTGATCCTCTACTGCGGGCGGCTGCTCGACGAGGAGAAGACCGCCCCGGCCGAGGCCGACCGCAGTCGTGCCCACCTGCTGCTGGACCTGCTCACCCCGGTCGCGAAGAGTTGGCCGTCCCAGTGGTGCCTGGCCGCCAACGACCTGGCCATCCAGGTGCACGGCGGCTACGGCTACACCCGCGACTACGACGTCGAGCAGCACTGGCGGGACAACCGGCTCAACCCCATCCACGAGGGCACCCACGGCATCCAGGCTCTGGACCTGCTGGGCCGCAAGGTCACCATGCGCGACGGCGCCGGCCTGGAGCTGCTGCTGGAGACCATCCGGGCCACCGTGACCCGGGCCTGGAAGACCGACGGCGAGGCGGCTGAACTGGCCGGCCGGCTCGGGGCGGCGGTCGACCGGATCGCCGTGGTCACCCGGCGGCTGCACGGCGCCGGCGATCCCGAGGTGACGTTGGCCAACGCGTCGCTCTACCTGGAGGCCGTCGGGCACGTGGTGATCGCCTGGATGTGGCTGGAGCAGCTGCTCACCGTCGAGGCGCTGGGCTCGCCGGACGGCCCGGAGGGGGACTTCCTCGCCGGCAAGCGGCAGGCGGCGCGGTACTTCTTCCGCTACGAGCTGCCCCGGACCGGGCCGCAGTTCGACCTGCTGGAGAGCCTGGACCGGACCACGCTGGACACCCGGGACAGCTGGTTCTGACCGGGGCCCGGTCCGGTCGCCGGGCAGCCGGCGCCGAGCTGCCTACGACCTGCGGCGAGCGAGCAGGGTGGAGTCGTCGATGTCGACCGTCACGCCGTCCCGGGTGACCGTCCGGGGCCGCTGCTCGACCACAAGGGCCTCGAAGTCGTCCGGCAGCCCGGGCAGCAGGTCCTCGGCGAGGAACATGGCCCTGCGCTGGCTCGCGGTCAGGTGGGTGAACACCTCGTGCGGTGCGTGGCCGACGACCAGCAGGTGGCCGCCCGGCGCGACGGCCTCGGCCAGCCGCCGGGTCACCGCCACCATCCCGCCGTCCGGCGGGTGCAGGAAGTGGCTGGTGACGAGGTCGTAGGACCGGCCGTCCGCCGCGAAGGTCCGCGCGTCGACCTGCCACCAGTCGGTGCGGTCGGCGACCCCGGCCTGCTCGGCGTGCCGGGCGGCCCGGGCCAGGCCGTTGGCGGAGAAGTCGGCGCCGGTGACCCGCCAGCCCTGCCGGGCGAGCCAGATCGCGTCGCCGCCCTCGCCGCAGCCGACGTCGAGCGCCGTGCCGGGGGTCAGCCCGGTCACCTCGGCGACGAGCTGCGCGTTGGGGTTCCCGCTCCAGATCTTCTCCGCGCCGGAGTATCGCTCCTCCCAGGCCGGTGGCTCGAAGATGTCGGCACCGTCCGCCTCGGCGTGCCGGTGTCCGTGTCCACTCATGCGGCGGTGTCCTTCCGCGTCGGGCTCGTTGCTGTCCACGCCACCAGCATCCGGAACGCCGCCTGCGTTGACAAACTTTCTTGCTGTTTCGGCAAACTCCCGCTGTCTGGTGCGGCCGTCCGAGGATGTCGGCGCCGGGGGCCGTGAACACCTCGTGGAGCGGTGGTAGGGCCTTCTCCGCGTCAGCGCGGCTGAGCAGCGGCATGATCGGATCGGGCCACAGCGGTCGGGCGCGGCCGGGGTTCCCCGGGCCAGTCTTGACGTCGAAGGGAGGCCTCGTGATCTCGGCACTCAACCGGCTCGTCGATTTCGTCGAAGAGCACCTGACCGAGGATTTCGACGTCGTCGGACTGGCCAGGACGCTCGGCACGACCGAATATCACCTGCGTCGCATGTTCTCGTCACTGGCCGGCATGCCGCTGTCGGAGTACGTGCGCCGGCGCCGCATGACCGTCGCCGCCGCGGACGTCGTTCGCGGCCGGGACGACCTGCTGAGCATCGCCGTCCGGCACGGATACGGCTCGACGGAGGCGTTCGGGCGTGCGTTCCGGGCGGTCCACGGCGCCGGCCCCGGTGAGGTTCGCCGCGACGGAGGCCCCCTTCGCACGCAACCGCAGCTCAGGTTCCGCCTGAGCGTCGAAGGGAGCAGACCCATGCACACCCGCATCGTTGACCGCCCCGCGTTCCGGCTCGTCGGACACGCGGTGCGGGTCCCGCTGATCCACCACGGCATCAACCCGCACATCCAGCGGCACATCGCCGCACTGCCGATGGAGGAGCACCTCCGGCTGAAGAGCCTCGGCGACGCCGAGCCGCCGGGCCTCCTGCAGGTCTGCGACGACCTCGACCCCGACGGCGCCGAGGGCAGTGAACTGACCTACCTGCACGGGGTCGCTGTCGCACCGGACACGTCGGCCCCGGACGACCTCGACGCCATCGAGGTCCCGGGCGGCAGGTGGGCGGTGTTCCGCACCACCGGGCCGCACCCGCAGGTCCTGCAGGAAACCTGGGCCGCCACCGCGACGGACTGGTTCCCCTCCAACCCGTGGCGTCTCCGGCCCGGACCCTCGATCGTCGCGGTGCTCGACCGCGCGGCCGATTTCAGCACGGCGACCTGCGAACTGTGGCTGCCCGTCGAACCGACGTGACGATCCCTGGGGGCGCCCCGGCCCGCGTGGGACCATGCGTCCATGAACAGCGACGTCGCCATCGAGGTCAGCGCCCTGGCCATCAACGTCACGATCCCCGACGGGCTCCGCTGGACCGACACCCGACGCGGTGAGGAGTTCACGCTGACCACGCTCAACGTCCGGCTCCTGCCGGACGGGCGGCTCGCGGCGAAGGCGTACGGCCGACCGACGGCCGGCGGCCGCGGCACCTACGTCTCGTTCCCGGTGCCCGACCGGTCCGAGCTGGTGGCCCTGGTCAACAGGGCCGCCGGCCGGGCCGGCGAGCTGTGGGCCGCGCACCGCGGCCTCACCTGAGTCGGTACCGCGGCGGGCGCGGGGGCGCACAGGCCGGATGCACGATCGAGGCGCAAGGGTGGATGGTCATGGCAGAGAGCCGGCAGGTCCTGTTCGTGCAGGGCGGCGGCGCGGGCACGCACGACGAATGGGACGACAAGCTGGTCGACAGCCTGCGGCGGGAGCTCGGGGACGGGTACGAGGTCCGCTACCCGCGCATGCCCGACGAGGACGACCCGAGCCACGCCCGGTGGAGTGTGGCCATCCGGCGTGAGCTGGCCGCCCTGGACGACGGTGCGGTCGTCGCCGGCCATTCGGTGGGCGCGACGATCCTCGTCAACGCGCTCGCCGAGCGGCCACCGGAGCGGGAACTCGGCGCGATCGTGCTGATCGCCGCCCCGTTCGTCGGTGCGGGCGGCTGGCCCGGCGAGGAGTTCGAGCTGCCGCACGACCTCGGTGCGAGGCTGCCGCGCGGAGTTCCCGTGCACGTGTTCCACGGGCTTCGGGACGAGACCGCCCCGCCGTCGCACGCCGACCTGTACGCCCGCGCCGTCCCGCAGGCGCGGCTGCACCGGCTGCCCGGGCGCG
This sequence comes from Micromonospora sp. NPDC005305, assembly GCF_040607315.1. Classification (NCBI taxonomy): domain Bacteria; kingdom Bacillati; phylum Actinomycetota; class Actinomycetes; order Micromonosporales; family Micromonosporaceae; genus Micromonospora; species Micromonospora sp. NPDC005305. The sequence continues at coordinate 51,519 of NZ_JBEXGL010000020.1, forward strand.
ATCACCAGCTGGACAACGACCTGAGCGAGGTGGCGAGGACGATCCGTTCCGGCGACCTCGGACCCGGCACCCCGGGACAGCCAGGAACCTCGTATCTGTAACACCCGCGCCCGGCCGTACGAAGAAGGGGTGTAACGGCTACGAGAGAGGACGGCCCGGTGCATGATCCTGGCGCAGTGGAGGGTGACCTCTCCGGCATCGGAGCCGATCCGGTGGCCTTCGAGATCTTCTACCGGCGGCACGTGGAGGCGGTGGGCCGGTTCGTGGCCCGGCGGGTCGACGACCCCCACCTCGCCGCCGACCTGACCGCCGACGTGTTCCTGGCGGTGATCGAGTCGTCGGCCGGCTACCGGCCGGACCGGGGCAGCCAGATCGCCTGGCTGTTCGGGGTCGCCCGCAACGTCATCGCCGACGAGCGTCGCCGGGCGGCACAACGGCTGCGGGTGACCGGCCGACTGGCCGGACGACGGGACCTGGACGCCGACGACATCGCCCGCATCGAGGAGCGGATCGACGCCGAGTCGGCGGCGCGCCGCACCTGCCGGGCGCTGAGCGGGCTGCCCGAGCACACCCGGGCGTTGGTCGAGAGCGTCGCCGTCGACGGCCTCACCGTCGCGGAGGCGGCGACCGCGCTCGGGATGTCCCCGGTCGCCGCGCGCGTCCGCCTGCACCGCGCCCGTCGCGTCGTCCGCGCCGTGCTCGCCCGCCCCGCCGCCACCCTCGCCTGATCGAACGGAGACGACGCCATGACGAGGACCGAGCAGTCAGCGCACGGCTTCGAGGAGCAGCTCCTCACGGATCTGAAGGCACACATCGTCCAGCGGTCGGAGCCCGCTCCGGCGGGCCGTCCGGTCGGACGCCGGAGCGGGTTCCGGCGCGGTTGGCGCCTCGCCGGAGCAGTCGGGCTGGCGGTCGCGCTGACCGCCGGTGTCCTGGCGGCCCAGGCCATGGGACTGGGCAGCCAGCGACCGCCCACGGCCAGCGCGTCGGAGATCCTCCGCCTGGCCGCCGACGCCGCCCGGCAGCAGCCGGAGCTCAGCGCCAGACCCGACCAGTACGTCTTCACGGAGGCGCTGGCGACGAGGCGGGATCGGCCGGACAGCGGCCCGTACCTCACCACGCGGGTGCAGATGTGGCAGTCCGCCGGGGGAGTCGCGCACCCGCAGGCGCGGTACCGGCCGGAGGCGGAACCGAACGGGTGGGGCGAGCTGCGCGTGCTCCGACCTCTCGACCCCGCGGATCCCACGAAGGAGCTCGACGAGCTCCCGTCGCCCGCCTACCACGGCGACCTGCCCACCGACCCGGACCGGCTGCTCCGATACCTCCGGGATCACCCCGTCGACCTGCATCTCCCCGAGGGAGCCGACGAGAAGGCCGTGTACGGGGGCGAGAGCATGCCGTACACGACCGCGCGGTCGGTGCTCGACGGCTACGTGCCGCCCCGGGCGCTGGCGGCGCTGTTCGAACTGCTGGCGCGGGAACCCGGAGCGGTCGTCGTCCCGGGCGACGTGGTCGACGCCGCGGGCCGGCACGGCGTGGCGATCCGCATGCCCGGTGTCATCGGGGGCAACATCGACTTCCTCTTCGACCGGGACACCCACGTCTACCTGGGCACCCGCGGGTCGGTGGTGCGCGACGGCAGGGAGTCGCCCGAATCGGCCGTCGCGCGGCTGCGGGTCGCGATCGTCGACCGGCCGGGTCAACTGCCCTGACCGGTGGCGGCCCCGCCCTCAGCCGTCGGCGAGCAGGCGGTCGCGGACCTCGCGGCGGAGGACCTTGCCGATCTGCGAGCGGGGCAGTTCGTCGACCACCACGACGCGGCGCGGCACCTTGTAGCCGGCGAGGTGCTGGCGGCAGGCCGAGCGGACCGAGTCCGGGCCGGCGCCCACCCCCGGGTCCAGCACGACGGCGGCCACCACCTCCTCGCCGTCCCCGGTGGGCAGGCCGACCGCGGCGGCCTCGCGGACGCCGGGGATCCGGAGCAGCGCCTCCTCCACCTCGGACGGGTAGACGTTGAACCCGCCCGTGATGATCAGTTCCTTGATCCGGTCGACGACGGTGACGAAGCCGTCGGCGTCCATGGTGACCACGTCGCCGGTGCGCAGCCAACCGCCGGGCAGCAGGACCCGGGCCGTCTCGTCGGGGCGGTTCCAGTAACCGGCGAACACCTGCGGGCCGCGGACCAGCAGCTCGCCGGCCTCGCCGGGGGCGCGGTCCCGGGTCGGGTCCTCCGGGTCGACGAGGCGCACCTCGGTGGACGGGAACGGCACGCCGACGGTGCCCGGGCGGCGGGTCGGGGCGACCGGGTTGCCCAGCGTGATGGGCGAGGTCTCGGTCATCCCGTAGCCCTCGACCAGCAGCCCGCCGGTCACCGACTCCCAGAGGTCCACGGTGGCCGGCGGGAGGGCCATCGCGCCGGAGATCGCGTACCGGATGGAGGTGAGGTCGACGCCGCGTTCCCGGGCCGCGGTGGCGAGGCGCGCGTAGACCGGCGGGACGGCGGGCAGGAAGGTCGGCGGGCGGCGGCGCGCCGCGTCGAGTACCTGGTCGGGGTCGAAGCGGGGGAAGAGCACCAGGGTGGCGCCGATGCTCACCGCGAAGGTGAGACAGAGGGTCAGGCCGTAGGCGTGGAACAGCGGCAGCACCGCGTACACCGTCTCGGCGCCGTCGCGCAGGCCGGGCACCCAGGCCCGGCCCTGCGCGGCGTTGGCCCGCAGGTTGCGGTGGGTCAGCACGGCGCCCTTGGGCACGCCGGTGGTGCCGCCGGTGTACTGGAGCAGCGCGGTGTCGGTGGGCCGGGGCGCGGGGTGGTCGGCGGCCAGCGGGGTGGCGTCGGCGACCAGCGCCGGCCAGGAGAGCGCGTCGGGGGCCGGGGCGGTCATCGCGGCCCGGGCGGCGCGGACCTTGGGCAGCGGCAGCCGCAGCGCCCAGCGCTTGAGGCGCGGCAGCGCCCCGGGCAGGTCCACGGCCACCACGGTCTCGACCGCGCCGCGGCCGGCGACCAGCGCCGCCACCTTGTCCCACACCACGGCGACCCGGGCGCCGTGGTCGGTGAGCTGGTGGGCCAGCTCGTCGGCCGTGTAGAGCGGGTTGTGCTCGACCACCACGGCGCCGAGGCGCAGCACCGCGTAGAAGGCGACCACGTGCTGCGGGCAGTTCGGCAGCACCAGCGCGACCCGGTCGCCGGGGCCGACGCCGAGCCGGCGCAGCGCCTCGGCGGCCCGGGCCACCTGGTCAGCCAGCTCGGCGTAGGTGGTGGTGGCGCCGTAGAAGTCGAGGGCGACCCGGGGGCCGAACCGGCGGGCGGCGTCGGTGATCAGGTCCACCAGCGAGCCGGCCGGCTCCGCGATCTCGGCCGGTACGCCCGGGGCGTAGCTGCGTGTCCAGGGCCGCTGCGCGGTCGCGTCCATCGCCGTCTCTCCTCGCTGCCGGATGACGGCCCTCAGCCTAACTTAACCACCCGGTAACTTACCCCGCGGTAACTTTGCTGGGTTCGTCACACGGCCGCGCAGCGGCGAGGTGGGGTGCGCCCGATCAGCGGCGGCCGGCGGGCCGGTTCCGCACCCGTCGGGTCTTCACGGCGCCCAGCACGATGACCACGACCAGCGCGACCAGACCGATGATGATCAGCCAGCGGACCGCCTCCAGCAGCAGCCCGAGCAGGATGAGCACGCCGGCCACGACGCCGACGATCCAGAGCAACGCCCGCATGGCACCCTCCCGGGAGTACGGTGGGCCGCCCGCTTTCCCGCTCCGGCTCCCGCCATGCCTGCCCGGGGCCCGTCAGTGCCGGGCCACGTACACGGTGTTCGCGGCCTCCCGGCCCTGCAACGGGTTCGGGAAGCGCACGACGTGCGCCACCGAGGTCGGGAACACCTCGGTCAGCGTCCGCTGGAAGGCCGCGTCGGGCGGGTCGTTCGACCAGAGCGCGAACACCCCGTCCGGGTGCAGCAGCGCGGCCAGCCGGCGCAGCCCGTCCACCGTGTAGAAGTCGGCGTGACTGGGGTGCAGCACCTGGCGTGGGGAGTGGTCCACGTCGAGCAGCACCGCGTGGAACCGGCGCCCCGGCGCCTCCGGATCGAACCCGGCGCCGCCCGCGACCGCCGCGAAGAAGTCCGCCCGGACGAACCGGGTCCGCGCGTCGGCGGCCAGCCCGGCGGCGAACGGGAGCAGGTCCCGGCGGTGCCAGTCGATCACGTCCTCGATCGCCTCCACCACCAGCAGCGAGCGCACCCGGGGATCCTCCAGCGCGGTACGCGCCGTGTAGCCGAGGCCCAGCCCGCCCACCACCACGTCCAGGGCCCCGCCGGCCAGCGGGGCCAGCCCGAGCCGGGCGAGTTCGATCTCCGCGACCGGGAAGAGGCTCGACATCAGGAACTCGTCGTCGAGCTTCACCTCGTACACGTCGACGTCGAGCGACGGGTCGCGGCGCCGGCGCAGACTGATCTCGCCGATCGGCGTCTCCCGCCAAGCCAGTTCCTCGAAGCGTGCGCCCACGGGTGTCCTCTCCACCGGTCCGTGACCGGTCCACCGGTCCGTGACCGGATGCTACCGACCGGTCGGCCGACGGCCCGAGGATACGGGCGGCGCGGCCGTTTTTCCGCGTCGGCCGGCATCGGCGGGCCGGCGACGGGTACGCCGCCGACGACTCCGGCTCGGCGCGGGGGTCGAGGACGCCGGAGAGGGGAGCGGACGTGGCGGAGATGCTGGCCGGACGGCTGCACGTGGCCGATCGGGCCCTGCGGATGGAATCGGTGCCGGTGCCCGAGCCGGGGCGCGGGCAGGTGCGGATCAGGGTCGCCGCCGCCGGCGTGTGCCTGTCGGACGTGCACCTGATCGACGGCACCCTCACCCCGCTGTACCTGGGCGGGGACGCGGTGACCCTCGGCCACGAGGTCGCGGGCACGGTGGATGCCCTCGGTGACGGGGTGACGGGCTGGCAGCCCGGCCAGCGGGTGCTGCTCCAGGCGGGGGAGCGGGACCGGTTCGGCCTGGTCCTCACCCGCGGTGTCGACTACGACGGCGGCTGGGCCGAATACGCCGTGGCCCGCGAGGACACCCTGGTCCCCGTCCCGGACCTGCTCCCGTTCGAGCAGGCCTGCATCATCCCCGACGCGGTCTCCACGCCCTGGGCGGCGGTGACCGAGACCGCCCGGGTCCGGCCGGCGGAGGCGGTCGCCGTGTGGGGCGTCGGTGGCCTCGGCGCGCACGCGGTGCAGTTGCTGCTGCTGGTCGGCGCGGCCCCGGTGATCGCCGTGGACCCGCTGCCCGCGGCCCGGGACCGGGCGGTCGCCCTCGGCGCCGACGTGGCCCTCGACCCGGCGGACGACGGCTTCAAGGACGCGGTGCTCGAACTCGTCGGCACCCGGGGGCTCGACGTGGCGTTCGACTTCGCCGGCGTCAACGCGGTCCGCGAGCAGGCCATGACCGTGCTCGGCCGACACGGCCGGCTGGTGCTCGCCGGCATCGCCAACAAGCCGATCAGCATCCCGTCGGACAGCCGCTTCACCTACAACCGGCAGGCGGTGCTCGGCCACTACGGCTCCGAGGCCGAGCACGTCGGGCAGTTGGTCACCCTCACCGGGCTCGGCCGGCTCGACCTGTCCGCGTCGGTCAGCGACGTGCTGCCGCTGGCGGACGCGCCGGAGGCGGTGCGCAGGGTGCACGAGAAGGAGGGCAACCCGATCCGGCTGATCCTGCGGCCCTGACGGTCGCGGCGCCGGTCAGTCGGGGCGGCTCGCCACGACCACCGTGTCGAGGGCGTCGACGGTGCCGCCGTCGGTGGTGGGCACCGGGCGGCGGGCCGTCTCGGCGCGCCGGATGTGCAGCCCGGCCAACCCGTCGACCACCGCCTCCGGGGTGAGCAGCACGGCCGGGTCCTGCGGCCCGCCGGTGCCGCCGGTCAGGTTCGCCAGGTCGTGGCCGACCACCACGAGGCTCCCGCCGGGGCGCAGCGCCTGCTTGGCCGCGGCCAGCACCCGGGCGAGGTCGCCGGCGGGCAGGTGCAGGTAGCTGATCAGCACGAGGTCGTAGCTGCCCGGCACCGGCCGGTACGCGGTCACGTCGGCGATCCGCCACTCCACCTGGACGTCCCGGCCGGCGGCCAGCTCACGCCCCCGGCCGACGGCGACGGGCGAGAAGTCCACCGCGGTGACCCGCCAGCCCTGCTCCGCCAGCCAGACCGCGTTGCGCCCCTCACCCGCGGCCAGGTCCAGCGCGGCGCCGGGGGTGAGCCCGGTGACCGACTCGACCACGAAGCGGTTCGGCTCAGCGCTCCACACCAGACCCGGCGTGCTCGCGTACCGGGTGTCCCAGGCGCTGCTGTCCACTGTGTCTCCTCCTTCGGCGGCCCCACACCGCCATGGTGACCGTACCGGCTCCGGCAAGCGCTCCCACGACGAGTCCCGTCGTCACCGGCGGTCGCCGGCCGACACGGAGGGTCCCCGGGAGATCGACGGAGCGCTTATCCTGTGCGCCGACGATCCTTCTCGGAAGGGACCCGATGCCGTCCCGGCAGGACCAGCTCCACTCCTACCAGTTCACCGTCCAGCGGGCGGTCGCCGCGCTGGTGATGCGGGAGACCGACCCCGCGCAGTCGCCGTTCCGCCGGCTGGCCGGCGCCGGCCTGGCCAGCGTGCTGGTCGCGGTGATCGCGCTCGGCGGGGTCGCCCTCTACGGCCTGTTCGCCGGCGGCGGCAGCGCCTGGCGCGACGCGGGCGCCGTGATCGTGGAGAAGGAGTCCGGCGCGCGGTTCGTCTATCGGGAGGAGAAGCTGCACCCGGTCCTCAACTACGCCTCGGCACTGCTGGTCATCGGCGCGGAACGGCCGAAGACCGTGCTGGTGTCGCGCCGCTCCATCGAGGGGGTGCCGCGCGGGCTGCCGCTGGGCATCGCCGACGCCCCCGACTCGCTGCCCGCGCCGGGGCGGCTCACCGGCGGGCCGTGGACGGTCTGCTCGGTCACCGCCGCCGAGGCGGGCCGCACCGAGGTCCGTTCGGCGCTGCTGATCGGGCGGGACGCCACCGGCGGCCGGCCCCTCGGCGACCAGGGCCTGCTGCTGCGCCACCCGGACGGCAGCCTGCACCTGCTCTGGCACGAGCGGCGCTACCTGCTCCGCGACACCGACCGGGTGCTCGCCGCGCTGGCCGCCACCCGGGAACGCGCGGTGCCGGTGGCCCCGGCGCTGCTCAACACGGTGCCGGCCGGCGCCGACCTGGCACCGCCCCCGCTGCGCGACCTGGGCGCCCCGTCCGAGCGGGTCACCGGCGCGACCGTCGGCGACGTCTACCTGGTTCGCAACTCCGGCGGCGGCCGGCAGTACGCGGTGGCCGGGCGCACCGGCCTCGCCGGCATCACCGAGTTGCAGGCGGCCCTGCTGCTCGCCCGCACCGGCCAGGGCGAGCCGGAACCGATCACCCTCGGCCGGTTCGCCGCCCTCCCGAAGCTCCGACCTGGTGCCCACCGGGCCGACCGCCCCGCCCGCCGTCCCGCCCGCGCTGGCCACGGTCGAGGCCGGCGCGCTCTGCGCCCGGGCCGGCGACGACACCGGCGTACGCGAGGTCCGGATCGGCGCCACCCCGCCGGACCTCTCCGCCGCCGCACGGACGCCGCCCGGGGGGTGGGCCGACCAGGTGGTGGTCGAGCCGGGGCGGGGCGCGCTCGTCGAGTCGGTCGCCGCCCCCGGCGCCACCGGCGGGGCGGTCTGCGTGGTCACCGACCTGGGCCGGCGCTACGTGCTGGCCGGCGCCGACGTGCCGGGCATGCTGGGCTACGCCGGCGTGCGGCCGGTGCGGCTGCCGGCGGGCCTGGTCAGCCTGGTGCCGGCCGGCAGCCCGCTCGACCCGGCCGCCGCCCGCACGGTCGCCGCCCCGGCCTGACCGGGCCGCCCCGCCGCCCGGCCGGACGGCTCAGGCGGCGGCTGGACGGCTCAGGCGGCCGGCTTGCGGAACACGCTCACCGCGAACTCCGCGTCGTCGTGCCAGGGGCGGAGGTCCCAGGTGGCGAAGCGGTGTTCGAGGCGCAGCCCGGCGGCCACCGCGTCGGCGTCCAGCCCGGTGACCGGGTAGCCGCGGTCGGTGGCGAAGCCGACCACCACGACGCCGTCCGGCCGGACGTGCGCGGCGACGTCGGTCAGCACGGCGCGCTCGGTGCCGGGGGCGACGAACGCCATCACGTTGCCGGCCACCACGGCGGCGTCGAACGGCTCGGGCTCGCCCTGCGCGGCCAGGTCCAGCTCGGCGAGGTCGCCGACCAGGAAGCGCGGGCCGGGGTGGTCGGTGCGGGCGGCGTCGATCAGCACCGGGTCGGCGTCGACGCCCACCGCGGTGTGGCCCCGGGCGGCCAGCGCGGCGGCCACCCGGCCGGTGCCGCAGCCGGCGTCCAGGATCCGCGCGCCCGGCGCGACGAGCGCGTCCAGCAGCCGGGCCTCGCCGGCCAGGTCCGCCCCTTCGGCGGCGAGCCGGCGGAACCGGTCGACGTACCACTGCGAGTGTCCTGGCTTCGTGTCGGTCACCCAGCGGGTCGGCTTGCCCATGCCGCCACGGTAGCTGATCTTGTTCGGCGCGGCTCGGGAACCTCAGCCGAGAGCCAGGAAGGCGCCGATGGCGAGCGGGGCGCCGGTGACCGCGCCGGCCACCACCTGCGGCCAGGTGTGGTCCCGCAGCACCACCCGGGACCAGCCGACCGCCGCCACCAGCAGCCAGCCGACGTGCAGCGCCGGGCCGAACAGCAGCACCAGGACGGCCGTGGTGGCGGCCGCGACCGCGGCGTGGATGCTCAGCTTCCACCAGTGGTTCACCAGGGTGCACGCGGCGCCGACCACGAAGATCACCACGATGACGGCGAACAGTTCGGCGGGCGCGCCCAGCGCGGCCAGCAGGGCCATGCCGACCGCCACCGAGGCCAGGCCGGTCAGCAGGGGACGGGCCCGCTGGGTACGGTCGCCGACGTGCCGGTCGGTGAGCCGGCCGCGGCGTACGCCGTGGACGATCACGCCGAGCGGGATCACCGCGCAGAACAGCAGCGCGGTGCCGCCCCAGAGCAGGAGCTGCTGCGGGGACCGGCTGACCCGGGCGGCCGCCACCAGCGGCAGGGCGGTCACCAGGACGCCCGGTGCGAGCACTTCGGTGATCAGCCGGGCCAGCCGCCCGTTGACCGTCCGTTCCCGGGTCGCCCGCACCGGACCATCCTGCTGGAGCCGTCCGCCATGGTCAACTAACCCTTCTCCGCGCCGCTGGTGAGGCCCTCGGTGAGCAGCCGCTCGCTGGCGAAGAAGAGGATCACGATCGGCAGGGTGAGGATCACCGAGCCGGCCATCAGCACCGTCTTCGGCACCTCGACGCCGTCGGCGAGCAGCGACAGGCCCAGCGAGACGGTCCACCGGTTGGGCCGGTCGACCAGGAAGAGCAGCGCGAAGAGGAACTCGTTCCAGGCGATCATGAAGTCGTAGAGCGCGACCGCCATCACCGACGGCGCGGCGAGCGGCAGGCTGACCCGGCGGATGATGCCGAGCCGGCCGGCCCCGTCGATCGCCGCGGACTCCTCCAGGCTGACCGGGATCGTCTCGAAGTAGTTCTTCAGCATGTAGACCGAGACCGGCAGGGTCTGCGAGATGTAGACCAGCACCAGCCCGACCAGCGACCCGCGCAGCCCGGCCCGGGTGAAGACCACGAAGAGCGGGATCGCGATGACGATCGACGGGAACAGGTAGACCGCCAGGAACAGCGCGCTGACCTGCCGCCGGCCGAAGAACCGCAGCCGGGACACCGCGTACGCGCCGGGGATGGCGATCACCAGGGTGAGCGCGGTGGCGGCCAGCGCCACGATGCCGCTGTTGCGGATGAAGGCGAGGAAGCCCTGCCCGCCGTCCTCCACGGACTTCAGCACCTCGGCGTAGGTGGCGACCGTCAGCTCGCCGAACGGCACGAGCAGCGAGCCGGGGTCGAGCAGCAGCCGCTCGATGGGGCGTACCGAGAGCACCAGCATGTACCAGAACGGCAGCAGGGTGACCACCAGGAAGGCGGCGATCACCAGCCGGCGCAGCCAGCGCAGGCTCACCGTCTCGATCCGGTCCCGGTCCATCACGCCTCCGCCCGTCGGCCGCCGAAGAAACGCAGGTAGATCGCGACGAAGACGATCAGCACGACCGCCAGCACGACCGCCTGCGCCGCCGCCGCGCCGATGTCGGTCCGCGCGGTGAGGAACTGGTAGACCCGGACGCTGACCACCTCGGTGCCGGCCGAGCCCCCGGTGAGCAGGTAGACGTCGTCGAACTTGTTGAAGGTCATGATGAACCGGAGCACGCCGATCAGCGCGATCACCGGCATGAGCTGGGGGAGCAGGATGTGGCGGAAGCGCTGGGTCGGGGTGGCCCCGTCGACCCGGGCGGCCTCCTCCAGCTCGGCCGGCACGGCCTGGAGCCGGGCCAGCAGGAACAGGAAGGCGAACGGGAAGTAGCGCCACGCCTCGAACGCGATGACCGTCCAGAGCGCGGTGGACTCCTGGGACAGGAACGGGACCGGCGCGTCCCAACCGAGGAACCGCCGGCCCCAGTCGTTGACGAAGCCGAGCTGGGGGTCGAGCATCATCTGCCAGACGAACGTCATGGCGACCACCGGCGCCACGTACGGCAGCAGCATCGACGCGCGGACGACGGTGCGGCCCCGGAACGGCCGGCGGACCACCAGCGCCGCCACCAGGCCGACCAGGATGGAGCCGACGGTCCCGCCGGCGCTGTAGACGACGGTGGTCCAGAGCGTGTCGGCGAAGCCGGGGGTGTGCAGCACCCGGTCGACGTTGTCCAGGGTGAATTCGCCGAAGAGGCCGGTCCGGCGCAGGGTCGCCAGGCGTACCCGTTGGAAGGCCAGCACCACGGTCCAGACGATGGGGATGCCGATCACCGCGACCACGACGAGCAGGGTCGGGGTGACCAGCGCGAGCCCGGCACGGGACTCGCGGCGGCGCAGGGTGAGCGGGCGTCGGCCGGGCCGGCGGGGCCGCTCCCCGGTGGGGGAGCGGCCGGCCTCCGGCGCGGTGGTGGTCAATTCACGCCCTTGGCGATCGCGTCGACGTCCTTCTTCGCCCGCTCGGCGGCGGCCCGGGCGTCGGACTTCCCGCCGATCACGTCGGCGAGCGCCTTGGGCACCGGCAGCTCGCCGAGGATCGCCCCGACGAGCTTGCCCTGGCCCTGGGGCAGCCCCCACCGCTGGAAGGTGTCCGGGCTCTTGCGCAGCGTGGCGAGCACGTCGGAGCCGTAGACCGCCGACAGCGGCTGCTTGCGGTCCACCCCGGCCTGGCTGGTGTTCCAGGCGGTGAGGAACTTCTGCTTGTCCTCCGCCGTGCCGGTGCGCACCGGGAAGCGCCCCTCGGGGGACATGCCGAACCAGCGCGGGTAGCCGTCGGAGAGCATGTACTCCACGAAGGACGACGCGGGGTCGCTCGCGCCGTCGAGCACCGCCCACGAGCTGATCTCGCCGTACTGGGCCGGCTCGGCGCCGTTCGGACCCTTGATCGCGGTGACGAAGCCGCTGTTCTTCGCGAGCCAGGCCGGGTCGGACTGGCACTGCGGGCAGGTAGGCTTGGCGTCGTTGCGCAGCCCGGCCAGCTCGTCGAGGATGAACGGCGACCAGATCAGCATGGCCGCCCTGCCGGCGAAGTAGGTGGCCCGGGTGGTGTCCACGTCCTGCGCGCCCTTGACCGAGTTGTTCCGCATCAGGTCGCCGTAGAAGCGGAACGCCTCGACGCACTCGGCGGAGTCCAGCGTGACCTTGCCGGCGTCGTCGGTGAGCTGGCAGTTGTTGGCCAGCGCGAGGTGTTCGAAGGTCTGCTGGGTGAAGACGTCACCGGGGGCGGTCGCGGCGGTGATGCCGGCGACGCCGCCGGTGTTCAGCTTCGCCGCCGCGGCGGCGATCTTCTCGTACGTGTCGGGGGCCGACAGGCCCGCCGCGGCGAACAGGTCCTTGCGGTAGACCAGCAGCTGGCCCCACCCGTCGCTGGGCACGGCGAGCTGCTTGCCGTCCTCGCTGGTCAGCTCCAGGGCGCGCGGGGAGAACGTGTCCCGGCCGAGCTTCTCGACGACCTTCTTGTTGGCGTCCGGCTCGAGCAGGTCGTTGCCGGACAGCGTGCGCACCCCGGCCAGGGAGACCGAGCCGACCACGTCGGGCAGGTCGCCGGCGGCGGCGCTGGAGGCGATGAGGGAGGGGAACTGGTCCTCGTTGACGGTGACCAGGTTGACCTTGACGCCGGTCTTGGCGGTGTAGTCCGCGATGATGGCCTTGGTGGCGTTCACCCGGTCCGCCACGTCTTCCAGGCTCCACACGGTTATCTGAGAACTGTCGGATTTCGGCTCGTCGTCACCGCAGGCCAGCAGGGTTGTCCCGGCAAGTGCCAGGATCAGGGTGGGGGCGAGGATCCGCATCGAGGGTGATGGCATCGGTGGCACTCCTCTCGAAGGGTACATGAGGGATTTAACGCTCTCGATTGATCAATTACAAGACAATTACCAATATTTCGGTTTAGAATTGGCTCCGGCACTTTCCTCGGAGCGACGCCATGGCCAACTGGGTTGTCTCTCTGGCCGGGCCCCGGCGGGTCAGCCTGGAGCCCTGCCCCCCGGACCCGCTCGGCCCGGGCCAGGTCCGCGTCCGCACCTGCTACTCCGGGATCTCCGCCGGCACCGAGCTGACCCTCTACCGGGGCAGCAACCCCCGCCTCAGCAAGGACTGGGACGACGCCACCCGGATGTTCGTGCCCCGGCAGGCCGCGCCCGCGTACCCCGTGGTGGGCTTCGGCTACGAGGAGGTCGGCGAGGTCGTCGAGGTGGCGCCCGACGTCGCCGACCGCCGGCCCGGCCAGGTCGTCTGGGGCATCTGGGGGCACCGCGCCGAGGCCGTGCTGGCCGCCGGCGCGGTCACCCCGCTCGCCCCCGGGCTCGACCCCCTGGTCGCCGTCTTCGCCCGCCCCGGCGCCATCGCCCTGACCGCCGTGCTCGCCGGCGACCTGCACCTCGGCGACTGGGTGGGTGTCTTCGGCCAGGGCGTGATCGGGCTGCTCGGCACCCGGCTCGCCGTCCTCTCCGGAGCCCGGGTGGTGGCCGTCGACCGAGTGCCGGACCGGCTCGCGCACGCCACCCGGCTCGGCGCCCGCCGGGTGGTCGACGCCACCGTCCACTCCGCCGCCGCCGCGCTGCACGCGGCGACCGACGGCCGCGGCGCGGACGTCTGCCTGGAGCTGTCCGGGTCGTACCCGGCACTGCACGAGGCCATCCGCGCCACCACCCACGCCGGCCGCGTCGTGGCCGCCGGCTTCTACCAGGGGTACGCCCACGGGCTGGGACTCGGCGAGGAGTTCCACCACAACCGGATCCAGCTGGTGGCGGCCCAGGTCTCCGGACCCGCCCCGGCACCCGGCACGGCCGGCCGGTGGACCGGGACCAGGATCGCCCACACCTTCATGGACCTGGTGGCCGAGGGCAGCGTCGACCCGCTGCCACTGGTGAGCCACGTCGTCGACGCGGGCGCGGTGGCCGACGCGCTGGCGTTGCTCGACCGCGGTGACGGTGACGCCCTCCAAGTGGTGCTGAGGTTCCCATGACCATCCCCCTCGCCTGCCAGGAGCAGTTGCTCCCCGGCACCGGCCTGTCCGAGAAGTACGCCCTCGCCGTCTCCCTCGGCTACCAGGGCATCGAGCTGCGCGGCCGGGGCGACCTGGGCCTCGCCCGGCGGCTGCCGGAGCTGCGCCGCGCCCGCGCCGAGGGCGTCGTCATGCCGACCGTCTGCGTCGAGATGGACCACTTCATCGGCGACTTCGATCCCGAGCGGTCCCGGGACGCCGTGCGCAACCTGCGCTCCCAGCTCTCGGTGATCGCCGAGCTCGGCGGCCTCGGCGCCATGACCCCGGCCGCCTGGGGGATGTTCTCCCGCCGGCTGCCGCCGTTCGAGCCGCCCCGCCCGCCCGAGGGCGACCGGCAGGTCCTCGTCGACGCGCTGGGCGAGCTGGGCGAGCACGCCCGCGCCGAGGGGGTCACCCTCTTCCTGGAACCCCTCAACCGGTACGAGGACCACATGGTCAACCGGCTCGACGAGGCGGTGGCCCTGTGCCGTGCCGTGGCCCTGCCCTCGGTCCAGGTGGTCGCCGACACCTACCACATGAACATCGAGGAGGACGACGCCTGCGCGGCGCTGCGCGCGGCCGCGCCCTACCTGGGGCACGTGCAGGTCAGCGACTCCAACCGGCACCAGCCGGGCGCCGGGCACCTGGACTGGCCGGCGCTGCTGGCCACCCTGGACGAGATCGGCTACCCCGGCTGGCTGGCCCTGGAGTGCCGGCTGCGCGGCGATCCCGTCGCCGCCCTGCGTCAGGCTGCCACCGTCCTGGGTCAGGCCCGGCCGCGGCGGGTGGCGGCGTGAGCGCCCCCGGCGAGGCCACCGGGGTACGGTTCGGCCGCACCGGCGCAGCCGAGCGCGCCGCCCGGCTGCGCCGGCTGGCGCTGGCCACACTCGACGCCAACTGGGAGCACGACCACACCGTCCCGTCCCGCACCCTCTATCCACACCAGTGGAGCTGGGACTCGGCGTTCATCGCGGTCGGGCTGGCGCACGTCCGTCCCGACCGGGCCTGGCGCGAGTTGCGCAGCCTGTTCGCCGCGCAGTGGGCCGACGGCCGGGTGCCGCACATCGTGTTCAACCCGGCGCTGCGGGTCGGCGCGTACTTTCCCGGGCCCGAGTTCTGGGACTCGGGCCGGGCCGAGGGCGCCCCGGCGGCGGCCACCTCGGGGATCGTCCAGCCGCCGGTGCACGCCCCGGCCGCCTGGCTGGTGCACCGCCGCGCCCCCTCCGAGGCGTCCGTGGCCGCGTTGCGCTGGCTCTATCCGCGGCTGGTCGCCCAGCAGCGCTACCTGACGGGCCGGCGGGACGTCGGCGGGGGCGGGCTGGCCGCCGTGGTGCACCCGTGGGAGTCCGGTCTGGACAACAGCCCCGCCTGGGACGCCCCGCTGGCCGCGGTGCCCGCCGACGAGGCGGTGATGCGGGCGTACCGCCGGCACGACACCGCGCACGCCGACTCGGCGCACCGCCCCACCGACCTGGACTACGCGCGCTACGTCACGCTCGTCGACGCGTACCGGGCGGGCCGCTACCGGGACGACGGGCTGCTCGGGCGGCATCCGTTCCTCGTGGAGTGCCCGCTGGTCAACGCGGCGCTCGGGGTCTCCGAGCAGGCCCTCGCCCGGATCGCCACGGTGGTCGGCGCCGACCCGGGGCCGCACCGGGACCGCGCGGCCGGGATCACACAGGCCCTCGTCGACCGGCTCTACGACCCGGTGACCGGCACGTTCCGCCCGCGCGACGTCCGGGCGGACCGGCTCGTCCCGGCCCGCACCGTGCTGGGGCTCCTGCCGCTGATCCTGCCCGACCTGCCGGCCCACCAGGTGCGGGCGGTGCTCGCCGAGGCGTGCTCGCCCCGGTTCGGCCTGGCCGCCCGGATGGACCGCCCGCTGCCCACGCACGACCGCACCGCGCCGGACTTCGAGCCGCTGCGTTACTGGCGCGGCCCGAGCTGGGTGAACACCGGCTGGCTGGTGTGGCGGGGGCTGCGCGCCCACCACCGCCCCGACCTGGCCGCCGGGCTGCGCGAGTCCCTGCTCGGCCTGGTCGACGGGGCCGGCTGCCACGAGTACTTCCACCCGGACACCGGGGCCGGGCTCGGGTCACCGGCGTTCAGCTGGACGGCCGCGCTCGTGCTAGACGCCCTCGCCGAGGGGTGAGCCGCCGGCTCAGCCGGCCGGCACCGGGGCCGGGTCGGCCGGCGCCGGCACGGCCGCCGCGTCGGCGGGCGGCTCCGGGATCAGCAGCTCGGCCGGCACCGGCTCGACCTCGACGCGGCAGTCGTGGAAGGTCGGCGCCTCGCCCAGGTCCGTGTCGCGCACCGCGGTGACCGCGTTCACCGTGGCCCGCCCGGGGCTGAGCCGCGCCCAGTACGCCTTGTAGGTGAACGCCAGGCCCGGCCGGGTCGCCTCGTCCACGGCGACCGCCGCGAGGAAGGCACCCCGGTCGTTGTGCACCCGCACGGCGTCGCCGTCGGCGAGACCGCGCGCCGCCGCGTCGTCCGGGTGCAGGTGCATCCGGGGCGGCCCGGTGCGCCGGGCGTGCCAGGGCAGTGAGGCGAAGGTGGAGTTCATGAAGAACCGGCCCGCCGGGGCGAGCAGCACCAGCGGGAACCGGCGGGCCAGCTCGGGGTCGGCCGCCTCCACGGGCGGGGTGTGCCCGGGCAGCGGGTCCACCCCGAGCCGGGCCAGCGACGGGTCGTGCAGCCGGGCCCGGCCGTCCGCGGTGGGGAAGCCGCCCGCGGCGAAGGGTGCGGAGCCGACCGGCACCCCGGTGGTCCGGGCGTACGTCTTCTGCCGCAGCTCCTCGAAGCTGACCGGCGTGCCGGCCAGCAGCTGCCGGGCCAGGTCCTCGTCGCTGTCGCGGAACCGGGGGTGGTCGATGCCGAGCGCGGCGGCGATCCGCCGGAAGATCTCGGTGTTCGGCAGCGCCTCGCCGGGCGCCCGGGTGACGGGCAGGTTCAACGTCGTGTAGTGGTGGCCGTAGGACGAGTGCAGGTCCAGGTGCTCGGGCTGCATGGTGGCCGGCAGCACCACGTCGGCGTAGTCGCAGGTGTCGGTCCAGCGCTGCTCCAGCACCACGGTGAACAGGTCGGCGCGGCGCAGGCCGGCGAGCAGCCGGTTCTGGTCCGGTGCGGTGGCGGCCGGGTTGGAGTTGAACACCACCAGCGACGTCACCGGCGGGTCCGCCTCGCCGGTGAGCACGGTCGCCAGCCGGCTCATGTTCAGCTTCCGGGCCGGCGGGGCCGGCATGCCGGGCGGCCGGACCACCCGGCCCTCGTCGATCGGGTGGTGTCCGCTGGTCGACACCAGCGCGCCGCCGCCCGGGTGCCGGAAGTCGCCGGTGACCAGCGGCAGCGCGCAGATGGCCCGGATCGCCTGGCCGGCGCCGTGGTGCCGTTGCAGGCCCAGGCCGACCCGGACGGCGGTGGGCCGGGTGGTGGCGATCCGGTCGCCGAGGCGGCGGACCACCTCGACGGGCAGGCCGCACTCGGCGGCGGCCCGCTGCACCGGCCACTCGTCGAGCCGGGCGGCCAGCTCGGGCCAGCCGACGGTGTGCGCGGCCAGCCACTGCTCGTCGGCGGCACCGGCGTCGCGTACATGCCGCATGAGGCCGAGGGCCAGGGCCGCGTCGGTGCCGGGCAGCGGGGCGACGTGCTCGTCGCTGCGGGCCGCGGTGTCGGTGCGCAGCGGGTCGACGGTGACCACGTACGCGCCGCGCTCCCGGGCCTGCTGCACGAACGGCCACAGGTGCAGGTTGGTGGCGAGCGGGTTGGCGCCCCAGAGCAGGACGAGCTTCGCCGCCACGATCGACTCCGGCTCGAAGCCGACCGAGCCGCCGTAGATCGAGTGCAGCGCCGCCCGGGCCGCGCCCGTGCAGATGGTGGTGTCCAGCCGCGACGCGCCCAGGTGGGCGAAGAGCCGCTGGCCCATGGTCCAGCCCTGCACGTGCCCCATGGTGCCGGCGAAGTAGTAGGGCAACATCGACTCCGGGCCGTCGCGGTCGATGCTCGCGCGCAGCCCGGCGGCCACTCGCTCGACCGCCTCCGCCCAGCTCGCCGGCCGGTAGGCGACCCGCCCGGCGCCCTTCGGGCCGGTGCGCACGTAGGGCGTGGTCAGCCGGTCGGGGCCGTTGACCGCGTCGAGGTAGCGGTTGACCTTGCCGCAGAGCGCGCCCCGGGTGAACGGGTGGTCGCGGTCGCCGCGCAGGGCGACGGCCCGGCCGTCGGAGACCGTGAGCTGCCAGACGCAGGTGTCGGGGCAGTCCAGCGGGCAGGCGCCGGGGTGGGTGGTGCGGGCCATGCGGCGAGCCTACCGAGCGGCGGCGCCCGCCCGGTTCCCGCACGGATGGCCGGCCGGGTCAGACGATCGGCCGCCAGTCCGGCCCGTCGGGCCGTCCGGTCGAGGTGAGCGCGGCGAGCATCACGGCCTCGACCTGCTCGGGCGTCAGGTGCTCCCGGCGGTCGGCGCCCGGCACGTAGGCGCCCCACGCCCGGCCGTCCGGCTCCCGCACGACGGCGCCGACCGGGTCGCGGTGGTCGCTCACGGCGGCGATCACGCCCCACGGCCGGCGGATGTGCACCTGCTGCTGGAGATCCGGGTCGAGTTCCCGCAGCCACCGCCGGACGGCCTCGCGGTCGTCCAACTCGACCGTCTCCGTCCCGGTCCGGAAGAGGCCGTACGTGCTCAGCCGCTCCGCGACGTCCTGCCGTGCCGGATCCGCTCCACCCAGGAGTCTGCTCAGCCACCCCATCCGGATGCTCCGTCCCGCGTCGGTGCCCGGCGTCCCGGGCGTCACGGCGGATGTGCCCCGCCGTGCGACGGCGGCAAACCCAGCACCCTGGCGCGCAGCGCTGATCTCCGCTCAGCGCGTACCGGTGGCCGATCCGCAGTTTGCGGCGGCCGGGCGCGGGTAACCGCGGGCGCGACGCTCCGGAAGTCCGGGCCGGGGCTTGTCGGATACCCGGCAGCGGCCGGCGACGACAGGAGTGCGGCTGTGCGGTTTCCCCGATTCGTCGAGGCGGTGTCCCGCCGGGCCGAGCTGCCCACCGGCCAGGCCGCGACGATCTCGCGGGCGGTGTTGCAGACCCTCGCCGAGCGGATCACCGCCACCGAGTCGGCGGACCTGGCCGCGCAGCTGCCGGACGAGGTCGGCAGCTATCTCGCCGCTCCGGGCGAGGGCGGCACGACGGGGGGCGCGGTCGCCTTCCTGTACCGGGTCGCGGAGCGGGCCGGAGTGGACCCGGCGGTCGCCGAGGTGGGCTCCCGCGCGGTGCTCGCCACCCTGCGCGAGACGGTCACGGTCGGCGAGTTCCAGGACCTCGTGGCGCAGCTTCCCAAGGGATTCGACGCGATGGTCGACCCGATCCCGCGACCACCGTACGATGTGTAGTCAGGTACCCCGAGACGCGTGTTGAGCTGCGGCGACGAGGCCGCTCACGGTGGAAATTCCACGGTCCGGAAGTATTTTCCCCGTAAAATAACTCGTGAGTAGACGCCTACGCGGTAAATCGTCTACGCGCTAGAGGGATGATCGGTCGAATTCCGCCGTCCGAGCTTCCACGGGTCGTCATCCCTTCGGCTTGACCTGCATCGATGCCATCCCCATCGAGAGATTGAGCTTTATTCTGCTCCCAGTGTGAAGTCCTGGGGGGGATCATGATCACATTCACCGAACGCTGCGCGCCTGCCGTCCACGGGGAACAAACAGCCCGCTGACATGGCACAGCCGATGATCATCAATCGTTTCGGCGAGGTCGCGGCGCATCACGGTGATCGGCCGGCCCTTCTCGGTGAGACCCACGAGGTCGACTACGCCGGGTTGGCCGGGATGGCCGGGGGACACGCGGCCGCGCTCGCCGCCGCCGGCGTCCGACCCGGTGACCGCGTCGCCCTGCTCACCGCGCACGGCGCGCCGACCGTCGCGGCGCTGCTCGGCGCCCTCGCCGCGGGATGCGCCTACGTGCCGCTGGACCCGGGCTTCCCGGTCGACCGGCTGCGCCACATGCTCGCCGCCGCCGGGGTCACCGCCCTCGCCTGCGCCGCCGAACACCGCGAGCTGGCCCGGGACCTCGCCGACGGGCGGACCGTCGTGCCGCTGGACGAGGTGCCGCCGGCCCCGCTGCGGCCCGTGCCGGTCGACCCGGACGCGCTGGCGTACGTGCTGTTCACC
Organism: Micromonospora sp. NPDC005305; assembly: GCF_040607315.1. Taxonomy (NCBI): domain Bacteria; kingdom Bacillati; phylum Actinomycetota; class Actinomycetes; order Micromonosporales; family Micromonosporaceae; genus Micromonospora; species Micromonospora sp. NPDC005305. The sequence continues at coordinate 71,291 of NZ_JBEXGL010000020.1, forward strand.
TCGGGTTCCACCGGGGTGCCCAAGGCCGTCGGGCAGACCCACCGCAACCTGGCGCACGTCGTCGACAACCAGATCGCCGCGCTGGCGATCGGCCCGGCCGACCGGCTCAGCCTGCTCGCCTCGTTCAGCTTCGACGCCGCCATCCCCGACCTCTACCCGGCGCTGCTCACCGGCGCCGCCGTGGTCCCGGTCGACCTGCGCCGGCACGGCCTCGCCCACGCCGTCGGGCAGCTCGACCGGCACCGGGCCACCGTGCTGCACTGCACGCCCACCGTCTACCGCTACCTGCTCGACACCCTCGGCGACCGGCGCCTCGACGCGGTCCGGGTGGTGCTGCTCGGCGGCGAGCAGGCCACGTACGCCGACGCCCTCCGCGGCCGGGACCGGTTCGCCCCCGACTGCCGGCTGGTCAACGGCTACGGCGCCACCGAGATGACGTTCGTGGCCCGGCACGCGCTGCCGCTGTCCACGGTGGACCCGGCCGCCACCGGCCCGCTGCCGATCGGCACCGGGTTCCCCGGCTACCAGGTCGACCTCGCCCCGGACACCGGCGAGCTGGTGGTCCGCAGCCGGCACCTCGCACCGGGCTACCTCAACCAGGACAGCGACCGGTTCACCGTGGACGCCGACGGGCTGCGGGCGTACCGCACCGGCGACCTCGGCCGGCGGCTGCCCGGCGGCGAGCTGGTCTGCCTCGGCCGGCTCGACCGGCAGGTCAAGGTGCGCGGGCACCGGGTCGAGCTGACCGAGATCGAGGCCGTGCTGGCCGCCCAGCCGGGCGTGGCCGGCGTGCGCGCCATCGCCCGGAACGGCGAGCTGCTGGCGTACGCCCGGCCGGCCGGCGACCGCCCCGACCCGGCCGCGCTGCGCGCCGCGCTCGCCGCCGCGCTGCCCGGGTACGCGCTGCCCCGCGCGGTCGTGCTGCTCGACGAGTTCCCGCTCACCGTCACCGGCAAGGTCGACGAGCGGGCGCTGCCCGACCCGGCGGCCGAGGTGCCGGCCGGTGCGGCGCCCGTCACCGACACCGAGCGGGCCGTGCACGACATCTGGTGCGCCGTGCTCGGCCGGCCGGCGGTGGGCCGCACCGACAGCTTCTTCGACGTCGGCGGGCAGTCCCTGCTGCTGGGCCAGGTGCAGCAGCGGCTCGCCGACCGGTTCGGCGTTCGCGTGCCGATGCTGCGCCTCTTCGACCACCCCACGGTCGCCGCCCAGGCGGCGCTGCTCGACGCCCCGCCCGAGGCGGTCCGCGCCCCGGTGCTGCCCGCTCCCGCCTCGCCGGCCGCCGCGGCCCGCGACTACACCGGCGACGAGATCGCCGTGGTCGGCCTCGCCGGCCGCTTCCCGGGCGCGCCGGACGTGGCCACCTTCTGGTGGAACCTGTGCACCGGGGTCGACTCGATCCACGAGCACACCGACGAGGAGCTGGCCGCCCTGGGCGTCGGGCCGGGGCTGCGCGCCGACCCCCGGCACGTGCGGGCCGTCGGCCGGCTCGACGGGGTCGCCGACTTCGACGCCGGGTTCTTCTCCTTCGCCGCCGACGAGGCGGCCCGGACCGACCCGCAGCACCGGCTCTTCCTGGAGACCGCCTGGGAGGCCCTGGAGGACGCCGGGCACGACCCGGAGCGTTTCCCCGGCCTGGTCGGGGTCTACTCGGCCACCTCCGCCAACCGGTACTTCCTGTTCCACCTCATGGACAACCCGGCCGTGGTGGGCGACGTCGACCCGGACGACTGGGAGGCCCGGCTGATCGGCCGGCAGTTCACCGACCACCTGCCCGGGCAGGTCGCCTACCGGCTCGGGCTCACCGGGCCCGCGCTGGCCGTGCAGAGCGCCTGTTCCAGCTCGCTGGTCGCGGTGTGCCTGGCCGCGCAGAGCCTCGCCGACTACCAGTGCGACCTCGCCCTGGCCGGCGGGGTGACCGTCACCTGGCCCCGGCACCGGCACACCCCGGGCGGCCTGGCCTCGCCGGACGGCCGGTGCCGTGCCTTCGACGAGGGCGCCAACGGCTCGGGCTTCGGCTCCGGCGCCGGGGTGGTGGCGCTGCGCCGGCTCGCCGACGCGCAGGCCGACGGCGACCGTATCTACGCCGTCCTGCCCGGCTGGGCGGTCACCAACGACGGGGCCGACCGTGCCGGCTTCGCCGTGCCCGGGCCGGCCGGGCAGGCCGCCGCGGTGGCCAACGCGCTGGCCACCGCCGAGGTAGCCCCCGGTGAGGTCGGCCTCGTCGAGGGGCACGGCAGCGGCACGCCGCTCGGCGACGCCATCGAGGTCGCCGCGCTGCACGAGGTGTACGGCGGTGCCGCGCCCGCCGACAGCTGCGCGCTCGGCTCGGTCAAGACCAACATCGGCCACCTCGACGCGGCCGCCGGGATCGCCGGGCTGATCAAGGCGGTGCTCGCCGTGCGGCACGGGGTGATCCCGCCGAACCTGCACTTCACCCGCCCGCACCCGGAGATCGACCTGGCCGCCGGCCCGTTCTACGTGCCCACCAAGGCGCGGGACTGGCCCGAGGGGCCGCGCCGGGTGGCCGGGGTCAGCGCCTTCGGGCTCGGCGGCACCAACGCGCACGTCGTGGTGGAACAGCCGCCGCCGGCCGACCCGGCCGACCCGCCCGGAGACGGGCCCTGGCTGCTGCCGGTGTCGGCGCGTACCCCGGCGGCGCTGCGGGCCGCGCTGGCCCGGCTGCGGGCCCACCTCGGCGGCGACGCCCCGGCGTTGCCCGAGGTGGCCGCCACCCTGGCGCTCGGCCGGCGGGCCTTCGCCCACCGGGCCGCGGTGGTCGCCGCCGACCTGGCCGGCGCGCTCGCCGGACTGGAGGCGCTGCTGGACACCGACGCCCGGGTCGCGGGCGAGGGTGGCCCGCTGCGCGAGCTGGCGGCCGACTGGGTCGCCGGGCGGGACGTCGACTGGGACGCCCTGCACCCCGAGGGCACGGTCCGGCGCACCGGCCTGCCCACCTATCCGTTCCAGCGCCGGCGGTACTGGATCGACCCCGTCCAGAAAGGACCGCGGTGAACTGGTTCGTCTCCGCCGGAAGCCGACCCCAGGCGCCGGTGCGGTTGTTCTGCCTGCCCTATGCCGGTGCCGGCGCGAGCGCGTTCCGGCGCTGGCAGGAGGGGATCGGCCCGGACGTCGAGGTGCTGCCGGTGCAGCTGCCCGGCCGGGAGAACCGGATCAGCGAGGATCCGCGCTTCGACGTCGCCGAGGTGGCCGACGCCGTGGCGGCCCGGGCCGACCGCCCGTACGCCCTCTACGGCCACTCGATGGGCGGCCGGCTCGGCTACGAGGTGGTCCGCGAACTGCGCCGGACCGGCCGGCCCCTGCCGCTGCGGCTCTACGTCGGCGGCGCCCGCGCCCCGCACGTCAACGCGCCCGGCCCCTTCGACGGGCTGTCCCGGGCCGACGACGACGAGCTGCTGCGCCGCCTCGGCGACGGCGGCGGCCTGCCCGCCGAGCTGTTCGAGCACCCCGAGCTGGTGGAGCTGCTCCTGCCGCTGCTGCGGGCCGACTTCGGCCGGGTGGACGGCTACCGGTACGTGCCCGGCGAGCCCCTGCCGCTGCCGATCGTCGCGTTCAGCGGCCGGGACGACCGGGCCGTCACCCGCGAGCAGCACGCCGCCTGGGCCGAGCACACCGCCGCCGGGTTCACCCTGCACGAGCTGGCCGGCGGCCACTTCTTCCTGCATGACCAGCTCCCCGAGCTGCTCGCGCTGATCCGCGCCGACCTGGCCGCGGCCCTCGGCGCCGAGACCACCCGCACCGGCGCGCCGGCCGCGGGCACGGACCGGGTGCACACCGCCGGCCGCGGGACCGCCGGCGGTGTGCACCGGGTGCCGCTCGGCGACACCGCCTGGTCGGTGTGGCGCGACGCCATCCTGCGCACCACCGGCTTCCCGGCCGACGGCCTGGACCTGTTCGCCGCGCCCCGGGCCGCCGCGGCGGCCGACGAGCTGCTCGCCACCGGCACCGGCGAGGACCGCTACGACAAGGAGTTCGACGAGGCGGTCCGCGCCGGCGCCCAGCGGATCAACGAGCTGGCCGCCGACCCGCTGCTGCGCGAGGCGGTCACCTGGCAGAACCGGGGCGCCCTGGTCGCGCTGGACGGGCTGGCCCGCGGCGGCGCCGACGCGGCCCGCAACGTGCGCCGCCGGGACCGGGAGCGGGCGCTGCTCAAGTACTGGCAGCGCTACGGCGGAAAGAACGAGACGGTCGGCTTCTTCGGCCCGAGCTGCTGGGTGACCGTCGACCCCGACCAGCCGGAGACCGCCCGGATCCGCCCCGGCGCCGGGCTGACCCGGCGGCGCTGGGTGTGGTTCGAGTCCTGGGCGCTGGCCGCGTACGCCGAGCGGATCGGCGCCGACCTGGCCGTCCGCCGGTGGTGGCCGCCGGTGCTGCGCCCGCACCTCGCGGTCCGGGACCGGACCGTGCTGCGCCCCGGCCGGCCCCCGCTGGCGCTGACCCCGGTGGAGGCGGCCCTGCTCGCCGCCGCCGACGGCGACCGCTGCGCCGCCGACCTGGTGGCCGACCCGGCCATCGGCCTGCGCCGCCCCGAGGACGGGTACGCCCTGCTCGACCGGCTGGTGGAGCGGGAGCTGATCAGCTGGGACGCGGCGTTGCCGGTCAGCCCGGACGCCGAGCGGGTGCTGGCCGACCGGATCGCGGCGATCGGCGACGAGGCCGCCCGCAGCGCCGCCCGGGACGGGTTCGACCGGCTCCGCACCGCCCGCGACGAGGTGGCCGGGGCGGCCGGCGATCCGGTGCGCCTGCGCGCCGCGCTGGACACCCTCGACGCCACGTTCACCGAGCTGACCGGCGCCCCGGCCGTCCGCCGGGCCGGCCAGATGTACGCCGGTCGGACCATCTGCTACGAGGACGCCGCCCGCGACCTGGACGTGGTCTTCGGCGCGCCGCTGCTCGCCGAGCTGGCCGCCCCGCTGGACGTGCTGCTGCGCGCCGCCCGGTGGATGGCGAACGCCCTGGCCGACGCGTACGACGAGGTGTTCCGGGGGCTCTACGACGAGCTGCGCACCGAGGCCGGCGGCGGTCCGGTCGCCCTCGCGGACCTGTGGTTCCTGGCCCAGGGCCTGTTCTGGGGTGGGGGCGAGCGGCCGGTCGACGGGGTCGCCGCCGACTTCGCGGCCCGCTGGGCCGGGCTGTTCGGCCTGGACGCGCTGCCGCCCGGCACCACCGATGTGCGGCTGCGGGTGGCCGACCTGGCCGACCGGGTCGACGCGGTCTTCCCGCGCGCCCGGGCGACCTGGTCCAACGCCGTGATGCACAGCCCCGACCTGCAGATCTGCGCCACCGACGCGGCGGCGCTGGCCCGGGGCGAGTACACCGTGGTGCTCGGCGAGCTGCACGCCGCCTGGTCGTCGTTCGACTGCGCGGTCTTCACCCCGTCGCACCCGGACGTGGAGCGGCTGCGCGCCGCGCTGGCCGAGGACATGGGCGCGCGGCGGATCCGGCTGCTCTTCCCCACCGAGTGGCCCCGCCGGACCAGCCGCACCTCCGAGTCGCTGACCGGGCCCACCGACCGGCACCTGGCCTTCCAGGACGCGCCGGGCGGGGAACCTGCCCGGGTGCTGCCCACCGTGGACCTCACCGTCGGCGAGGTCGACGGCCGGCTCGTCGCCACCGCCTCGGACGGGCAGCGGTGGCCGCTCACCGAGGTCTTCGCCGAGCTGTTCAGCGCGCACGCGGTGGACGGCTTCAAGCTGGTCGCCGCCGCGCCGTACACGCCCCGGATCACGCTGGACCGGCTGGTGGTGGCCCGGCAGACCTGGCGGACCACGGTGGGGGAGAGCGGCCTGGCCCAGGCCACCGGCGAGCGGCAGCGCTTCCTGGCCGTGCGGGACTGGCGGCGCCGGCTCGGCCTGCCCGAGCAGGTCTACGTCAAGCTCGGCACCGAGACCAAGCCGTGCTTCGTGGACCTGTCCAGCCCGGCCTTCGCCAACATGTTCTGCGCGATGGTGCGGGCCGCCCGGGTCGACGGCGGCGACGACGCCTCGCTCACCGTCAGCGAGATGCTGCCGACCACGGACCAGGCCTGGGTGCCCGACGGCGCCGGCCGCCGCTACTTCAGCGAGCTGCGCCTGCACATCGTGGACACCGAGGGGACGGAGAACCGATGAGCCACCTGCTGCCGCTGGGGGAGACCGGCTGGTCGGTCTGGCGGGACGTGGTGTTGCGCACCGCCGGGTTCCCGGCGGAGGGGCTCGACCGGTTCGCCGCGCCGGAGGCGGCCGCCGTCGCCGACGCGGTGCTGACCGGTGCGAGCAGCCCAGACCTGCTCGACAAGGTGTTGCGCGAGGCGTTCGCCGACTCGTCCGCCGTCGTGAACGAGCTTGCCGCCGACCCGCTGCTGCGTGAGGCGGTCACCTGGCAGAACCCGGACATGCTCGTCGCGCTCGACGGTCTGCTGCGCACCGATCCCGAGGTGCGCAACGTCCGCCGGCGCAAGCGCGAGCTGAGCCTGCTGCGCTACTGGCAGCGGTACTGCGGCAAGGCCGAGACCATCGGATTCTTCGGGCCGGTCTGCTGGGGGACACTCGATCCGGCGGAGCCGGCTGTCCGGTTGTCACCCGGCCCGTCGCTGGTCCACCGGCGGCACGTGTTCTTCGAGGCGTGGGCGCTGATCGCGTACGCCGACCGGCTGGGTGACGACCTGGCGGTGCGCCGCTGGTGGGCTCCCGCGCTGCAACCGCACCTGACCGTCGAGGGGCGCCAGCTGCGCTGGCCGCTGCATCCGCCGATCGCGCTGACCCCGACCGAGGCCCGGCTGCTCTCCGCCTGCGACGGGCGGACCCCCGCGCGGGAGCTGGCGGAGCGGCTGCACGCCGACGGCGAGGTGCACGGCGTCGACGACGTCTACCTGCTGCTCGACCGGTGGGTCGATCGCGGCCAGCTCATCTGGGGCGCCAACCTGCCGGTCAGCCCGGACGCCGAGAAGGTGCTCGCCGAGCGGATCGCGCTCATCGGCGACGAGGGCGTCCGGGCCGAGGTGGCGGCCAATGTCGACCGGCTCCGCGCGGCCCGGGACGCGGTCGCCGCGGCCACCGGCGACCCGGACCGGCTCGGTGCCGCCCTGGGCGCGCTGAACACCGAGTTCACGGCGGTGACCGGCCGCCCGGCCACCCGCCACAGCGGCCAGATGTACGTCGGCCGCACCGTCTGCTACGAGGAGACCGCCCGGGACCTGGAGTTCACCGTCGGCTCGGCCGTCCTGGACGCGCTGGCCGCCCCGCTGGGGCTGGTGCTCCAGACCGCCCGCTGGTTCACCGGGGAGGTCGCCACGCGGTGCGCCGACCTCTTCGCCGAGCTGCACGGCGAGCTGGCCGCCGACGGCCCGGTGCGGCTGGCCGACCTCTGGTCGCTGGCCCAGGGGACGCTGGTCGCACCGGACGGCCCGATCGGCCGGGCCGGTGCCGCCTTCACCGAGCGGTGGGCGGAGCTGTTCGGCCTGCGCGACCTGCCCGCCGGCCAGGCCGAGCTGCTGCTGCGCGCCGACGACCTGGCCGAGCGGGTCCGGCTGATCTTCCCCGCGGAGCGCCCCGGCTGGCCGTCGGCCCGCCTGCACAACCCGGACGTCCAGCTCAGCGCGGCCTCACCGGAGGCGATCCGGCGGGGCGAGTTCCTGCTCGTCCTCGGCGAGCTGCACCCGGCCCACGTCGCCTACGACAGCGCCGTGTTCAGCCCGTTCCACCCCGACCCGGCGGCGCTGCGGGCCGCCGGTGACGCCGACCTCGGCCCGGCCCGGCTGCGGCTGCTCTGGCCGGACAGCTACCCCCGGCGGACCACCCGCACGACGTACGGGCTGACCGGGCCCGGGGACCGCCAGCTCGGCATCGACACCGCGCACGGCGCGGACCCCGACCAGCTGGTGCCGGCCACCGCGGTCACCGTGGACGGCGCCGCCGGCCAGCTCGTCGCGGTCTTCCCCGACGGCGGGCGCTGGCCGCTCATGGAGGTCTTCGCCGGCCTGCTCGACTCGCTGCTGCTGGACGCCTTCAAGCTGCTCGACCCGGCCCCGCACACGCCCCGGATCACCATCGACCGGCTGGTGGTGGCCCGCCGCACCTGGCGGAGCACGGCGGGTGGGTGCGGCCTCGCCGGGCACGCCGACGAGACCGCCCGTTACCTCGCCGTACGCCGGTGGCGGGCGGCGGCCGGCCTGCCCGAGCGGGTGTTCGTCAAGGTCGGCACCGAGATCAAGCCCTGCTACGTCGACCTGACCGGCCCGCTGTACGCGCAGTCGCTCTGCGCCATGGTCGACGCCGCCCACCGGACCAGCCCGGACGTCCCGATCGTGGTCTCCGAGCTGCTGCCCGCCCCGGCGGAGTCCTGGGTCACCGACGCGCAGGGCCGCGGCTACGTCAGCGAACTCCGCCTCCAGATCACCGACCCAGCCGAGCACCGGGGAGACCACGGGTGACCGACATCCTGACCGTCAGCGCCGCGTACGGGGCGTACCTGCCCTGGCCGGACGCCACCCTGGCCGATCTGATCACTGCGCAGGCCGTCCGCACCCCCGACGCGGTGGCGGTACGCCAGTGGGACACCCGGCTGACCTACCGGCAGCTCGTCGACCGGGCCGCCGGGGTGGCCGCCGCCCTGCGCGAGCGCGGCACCGTTCCCGGCGACCGGGTGGGGGTCTGCGGGGCGCGTACCCCCGACCTGGTGGTCACCGTGGTCGGTGTGCTGCTGGCCGGCGCCGCGTACGTGCCGCTGGAGCCGGGCGGCCCCCGCGAGCGGCTGCGCGAGATCGCCCGGGACGCCGGGATCCGGGTGGTCGTCGGCGACGCCGCGGCGGCCGAGTTCGGCGACGAGCCCGGCGTCGAGGCGGTCGGCCTGCCCGGCCCGGCTCCGCTCGTCCCCTGCCCGGCGCGTCCCGGCGACCCGGCGTACGTGCTGTTCACCTCCGGCTCCACCGGCCGGCCCAAGGGGGTGCTCACCACCCACCGCAACGCCGTCGAGTTCGTCACCGGGGTCGTCGCGCTGACCGGCGCCGACGCCTCGGTACGCAGCCTCGGCATCGCCTCGCTCGGCTTCGACGCGGCCACCATGGACCTGTTCGTGCCGCTGCTGCTCGGCGGCGCGGTGCAACTGCTCGGCGCCGAGGACCGGGCCGACCCGGTCCGGCTCGCCCGGTTCGTCGCCGCGCACGAGGTGACCTGGGGCTTCATCACCCCGACCGTGCTCGCCCTGCTCGACCCGGCGGAGCTGCCCTCCTGGCGGGTGCTGCTCTGCGGCGGCGAGGCGGTCCCGGCCGAGCTGGTCGCCCGCTGGTCGCCCGGCCGGCGGTTCCTCAACGGCTACGGCCCCACCGAGTCCACCGTGCTGGCGGTCAGCGGTGACCTCACCGCCGCCGACACCGACCCGGTGCCCATCGGCCGGCCCCTGCCCAACCACCGGGCGTACGTCGTGGACGCCGACCTGCGGCCGGTGCCGCCGGGGGAGACCGGCGAGCTGCTGATCGGCGGCCCCGGCCTGGCCGACGGCTACCTCAACCGGCCCGCGCTGACCGCCGAGCGGTTCGTCCCCGACCCGTTCGGCGACCGGCCCGGGGAGCGGCTCTACCGCACCGGCGACCTCGTCCGGCAGGCGCCGGACGGCCGGATCGTCTACCTCGGCCGGGCCGACCGGCAGGTCAAGGTGCGCGGCCAGCGGATCGAGCTGGGCGAGGTCGAGGCCGTGCTGGCCGGCCACCCCGGCGTCGACGGGGTGGCCGTGGAGGCCGTGCCCGGCCCGGCCGGCACCGAACTGGTCGCCTTCCTCACCCCCGCCGACGCGCCCGGCGACGAGGCGCTGCGGGCGTACGCCGGGCCCCGGCTGACCACCGCGATGCTGCCGGCCCGGACGGTGCGGCTGGCCGCGCTGCCGGTCAGCCCGACCAGCGGCAAGCTGGACCGGCCGGCGCTGCGCGCGCTCGCCGCGGCCGCCCCGGAGGTGGCCGAGGAGGCCGGCGGCGGTGACCCGGTGGAGGCGGCGGTCCGGCGGCTCTGGATCCGGCTGCTCGGCGCGAACCCGGAGCCGGACAGCGACTTCCTGGCGGCCGGCGGCAACTCCATCGCCGCCATGCGGCTGGTCGCCGCCCTCCGCGCCGAGCTGGGCCGGCGGGTCGACACCCGGGTGCTGTTCACCGACCGCACCTTCGGCGCGCTGATCGACCGGGTGCGGGCCGCCGCGCCCGCCGACGGCGACGGCCTGACCACCGGCAACCCGCCCACGCTGTCCCCGCCGCAGCGGCGGCTCTGGTTCATGGACCAGCTCGCCCCGTCCAGCGCGCCCTACAACATCGCCGTGGCGCACCGGCTGCGCGGGCCGCTGGACACCGCCGCGCTCGGCGCCGCGCTGCGCGCCGTGGCCGAGCGGCACGACGTGCTGCGCTGGCGGATCCCGCAGACCGGCGGGGTGCCGTACGCGGTCCGCGAGGAACCGACCGACGTGGCCGTGCCGGTGGTCGACCTGACCGGCGCCGCCGACGCCGAGGCGGAGCTGGCCACCATGCTCGCGGCCGGGGCCGGGCACTCGTTCGACCTGGCCACCGGGCCGCCCTGGCAGGTGACCGTCTACCGGCTCGCCGCCGACACCCACGTGCTCGCGATCACCGTGCACCACGCGGTCTTCGACGGCTGGTCCGAGGCGCTGCTCTACGACGAGCTGGCCGGCGCGTACGCCCGGGCGGTCGCCGGTGCGCCGCCGGCCCGGCCGGAGCTGCCCGCCACGTACGCCGACTACGCGGTCTGGCGGGCGGAGCGCGACCTCCGCCGGGGCGCGGCCGACCTGGCCTGGTGGACCGACCACCTGGCCGGCGCCCCGACCGTGCTGGACCTGCCCCGCGACCGGCCCCGCCCGGCCGTGCAGACCTACGCCGGCGTGGAGGCCGCGGTGCGGCTCACGGAGGCGGCCGACCGGGCGGTGCGCGACCTGGCCGCCCGGCGCGGCACCACCGTGGCGGCCGTGCTGCTGGCCGGCTTCGGCGAGCTGCTGCGCCGGCTCACCGGCGGCGACGACCACGTGCTCGGCGCGATCGTCGCCGACCGGCGGCTGGCCGCCTTCGACGACGTCATCGGCTTCTTCATCGACACCGTGCCGGTGCGGGTCCGCACCGGCGGGGCGACCTTCGCGGGGCTGGTCGACCGGTGCGCCGCCGAGCTGCACGCGGTCACCGAACATCCCGGCGCGCCGCTGGAACGGATCGTCGAGGCCCTCGGCGTCGGCCGGGACACCGCCCGCGCCCCGCTCGTGCAGGTGCTGTTCAACGTGCTCAACTTCGTGCCGCCCCGGCTCGCGCTGACCGGCCTGGCGGTCGAGCCGGTGCCGGTGCCGAAGCCCGGCTCGCCGTTCGACATCACCGTCTACGTGGTGGAACGCGACGGCCGGGCCGGCGTCGAGGTGGTGCACAACCCGGACCTGTTCGACGCCGACCGGATCGAGGCGCTCCTGGCCGACCTGGCCGCCCTGGTCGGCGCCCTCGCGGCCGACCCGGACGCGCCCGCCGACCGGGTCGCCACCGACCTGCCCCGGCCGGCCGTACGGGTGCCGGCGCTCGGCGCCATGACCGTGGCCGCCGCCGAGCCGGCCCGGGCCCCGCTGCCCACCGGGCCGGACGCGCTCACCGCCACCGAGGAGCTGATCGCCGGCATCTGGCGGGACGTGCTCGGCCGGGACGGCGTCGGCGTCGCCGACAACTTCTTCGACATCGGCGGCCACTCGATGGCCCTCGCCGCGGTGCACGCCCGGCTCACCGAGGCCACCGGCCGCTCCCTCACCATGCTCGACCTGTTCCGCCACCCGACCGTGCGGGCCCTCGCCGCCAGCCTCGACGGGGCCGCCGACCGCCCGGAACTCGCGCGGGCCGCGATGCGGGCCGCCGCCCGCCGTGGTCGCGCCCGCCGTACCCCACCCCGACGACCGAACCAGCCGTGACGCCCTCCCCGATGCACCGCGTGAGCTAAGGAAACCCCGATGCAGAACGACATTCCCACCACCGACGACGGCATCGAACCGATCGCGATCGTCGGGCTCGCCGCCCGCCTACCCGGCGCGGGCGATGTCGACGAGTTCTGGCGCAACCTGGTCGACGGCGTCGAGTCGGTGACCGAGCTGACCCGCGAGGAGCAGATCGCCCGCGGCGCCACCCCCGAGGAGGTCGACGATCCCGGCTGGGTGAACCGCGCCCCGCTGGTCGACGGCTACGACGAGTTCGACGCCGGCCTGTTCGGGATGACCGCCCGCGAGGCCGAGATCACCGACCCGCAGCACCGCCTCTTCCTGGAGACCTGCTTCACCGCGCTGCAGGACGGCGGCTACGACCCGGCCCGCTACGACGGCGCGGTCGGCGTCTACGCCGGCACCGGCGGCAACACCTACCTGCACCGCAACGTGCTGCGCAACAAGCGCGTCGGCGGCAGCCCGCACGGCGCGGTCTCCCTCGCCACCGGCAACTCGCCGAACTACGTGGCCACCAACGTCTCCTACCGGCTCGACCTGCGCGGGCCCAGCCTCACCGTGCACACCGCCTGTTCGACCTCGCTGGTCGCGTTCCACCTGGCCTGTGAGGCGCTGCGCAACGGCGAGTGCGACATGGCCCTGGCCGGCGGGGTCAACATCGAGCTGCCGCACATCGGCTACCTCGGCATGGACGGCTTCACCTCCCCGGACGGCCGCTGCCGCCCGTTCGACGCGGCAGCCAACGGCACGGTCTGGGGCAGCGGCGTGGGGGTCACCCTGCTCAAGCGCCTCTCCGACGCGATCGCCGACGGCGACACCATCCGCGCCGTGGTGCTGGGCAACGCCATCAACAACGACGGGGCCGGCAAGGTCGGCTTCACCGCCCCCAGCATCGACGGCCAGATGGAGGCCGTCGCCCAGGCGGTCGGCCTGGCCGGCATCGACCCGCGCACCATCAGCTACGTCGAGGCGCACGGCACCGGCACGGCGCTCGGCGACCCGATCGAGATCGCCGCCCTCTCGGCGGTGTACACCAAGGACACCGACGACCGGGGCTGGTGCGGCATCGGCTCGGTGAAGTCCAACATCGGCCACCTCAGCCAGCCGTCCGGCATCGTCAGCGTGATCAAGACGGTGCTGGCCATGGAGCACGGCCTCATCCCGCCGACCGTCAACTACGAGAACCCGAACCCGGGCATCGACTTCGCCGACACCCCGTTCTACGTGGCGAACACGCTGACCAAGTGGGACACCGACGGCGGGCCGCGGCGCGCCGGGGTCAGCTCGTTCGGCATCGGCGGCACCAACGCGCACGTGGTGCTGGAGGAGGCGCCGGCCGCGTACCGGACCGAGCGGCGGGTCCGCCCCGCGCACCTGCTCCAGGTTTCGGCGAAGACCCCGACCGCGCTGGACACCGCGGTCAAGAAGCTCGCCGACCACCTGGAGAACGGCACGGCGGGGGGTCCCGAGCTGCTCGCCGACGTCGCGCACACCCTGCGGGTCGGCCGCCAGCCGTACGCGCACCGCGTGGCCGTGGTCGCCACCGACCTGCCGTCCGCGGCGGCCGCCCTGCGGGACAAGCGCAAGGCGCATCGCGGCGCCCTCGACGGTCCCGCCCCGCGGGTGGCCCTCCTGTTCAGCGGCCAGGGCTCCCAGTACGCCGGCATGGGCGTCGAGCTGTACGCCGAGGACCCGGCGTTCGCGGCCACCGTGGACGAGTGCGCCGAGCTGCTCCGCCCCGAGCTGGGCCTGGACATCCGGGACCTGATCCTCGGCCGCGACCCGGAGGCGGGGGACAAGCTCACCGAGACCCGCTACACCCAGCCCGCCCTGTTCACCGTCGAGTACGCCCTCGCCACCGCGTGGCGGCGAGCCGGGGTCGCCCCGGCCGCGATGCTCGGCCACTCCATCGGCGAGTACGTCGCCGCCACCGTGGCCGGCGTGCTCACCCTCCCCGACGCCCTGCGGGTGGTCGCGGCCCGGGGCCGGCTCATGCACTCGCTGCCGGCCGGCTCGATGCTCGCCGTGACGCTGGACGAGTCGGCGGTCGCCGACCGGCTGCCCGAGGGACTGTCGGTGGCCACCGTCAACGGCCCGGGCACGTGCGTGGTGGCCGGCGAGACCGCGCTGGTCGAGGAGTTCGCCGCGAGCCTGGGCGGCAGGAACAAGTCCAAGGTGCTGCGCACCTCGCACGCCTTCCACTCGCCGATGATGGACCCGATCCTCGACGAGTTCACCGCGCTCATGGCGAGCGTGCCGTTGCGCCCGCCGGCCGTGCCGTTCCTGTCCAACGTGACCGGCACCTGGATCACCGAGGCGCAGGCGACGGACCCCGCGTACTGGGCCGCGCACCTGCGCCGGCCCGTCCGCTTCGGCGACTGCGTCGCCACGCTGCTGGCCGAGGGCACCTGGGCGCTGGTCGAGTGCGGTCCGGGCCGGCAGCTCGCCAACCTGGCCCGGATGCAGGTCGCCAAGGCGTCCGAGGCACAGCGGAAGCTGACCCCGCTGGGCAGCCTGCCCGGGCCGGCTGAGCCGACCGGTGACCTGGCCACCCTGCTCGGCACCGCAGGCGCGCTCTGGTGCGCCGGGGTGCCGGTGAGCCTGGCCGTCGACCCCGACGCGCGGCGGGTGCCGCTGCCCACCTACCCGTTCGAGCGGCGCCGCTACTGGGTCGACCCGGACCCGGTGGAGCAGGCCGCCGCGCCGGTCGAGACCGGGCCCCGGCCGCTGCCGGAGTGGTTCGCGGTGCCGGTGTGGCGGCAGGCCGCCCCGGCGCGGACCGTCGTCCCGCTGGGCCGGTGCCTCGTGCTGGCCGACGGCCCGCGCGGGGAGGCGCTCGTCGCCGCGCTGCGCGCCGCCGGCGACGACCCCGTCGAGGTACGCGCCGGCGACGCCTTCGCCGCCACCGCCACCGGCTTCCGGCTGCGCCCCGGCGTCCGCGAGGACCACGAGGCGCTGGTCGCCGCGCTCGGCGCCGACCTGCCCCGCCGGATCGTGCACGCGTACGCCCTGGATGGCGAGCCGGCCGGGACCGACATCGCCGCCGCCTGGGCCGCCCAGGACCGGGGCTTCTTCAGCGCCCTGCACCTGGTGCAGGCCCTCGCCGGCGCCGGGCTGACCGCCGACGAGGAGGGCATCCGCCTCGACCTGGTCACCGCCGGCATCGGCGACGTGCGCGGCGACGACCTGGTCCGGCCCGAGCACGCCACCCTCGCGGGCCTGGCCCGGGTGCTCCCGGTCGAGCTGCCCGGGCTCACCGTCCGGCTGGTCGACGCGGACACCGCCGCGCGAGGGGTCGCCGCGCTCGCCGCGGAGCTGCGCGGCCCGGTCGACCCGGAGCACCCGGAGGTGGCGCTGCGCCGCGACCGGCGCTGGGTGGCCGGCTACGAGCAGGTCACCGTGGACGCCGAGGACGCGCCGGGCGTGCTGCGCGAGGCCGGCCGCTACCTGATCACCGGCGGTCTCGGCGGCATCGGCGTGACCCTGGCCGAGGACTTCGCCCGCCGGGCCCACGCCAAGCTGGTGCTGCTGGCCCGCTCCGGCCTGCCCGAGCGGGACCGGTGGGACGACCACCTGGCGGTGCACGGCGGGGCCGACCGGGCCGGCCGGGCCATCGCGGCGATCCGCCGGATGGAGGCGGCCGGGGCCGAGGTGCTGGTGCTCGCGGCCGACGTCACCGACCCGGACGACCTGGCCCGCGTACGCGACGCTGCGGTCTCCCGGTTCGGCGGCCTGGACGGCATCGTGCACGCCGCCGGCCTGCCCGGCGGCGGCATGGCCGAGGTCAAGGACCGGGCGGAGGCGGAGCGGGTGCTCGCCCCGAAGCTCGCCGGCACCCTCGCCCTGGCCCGGGTCTTCGGCGACCTGCCGCTGGACTTCGTGGCGCTCTGCTCCTCGATCACCGCGGTGATCGGCGGCTTCGGCCAGGTCGACTACTGCGCGGCGAACGCCTTCCTGGACGCGTGGGCGCGCGCCGGCGCCGGCTTCCGCGCCCCCGTGGTCTCGCAGAACTGGGGTGGCTGGGCCGAGGTCGGCATGGCCGTGGAGACGAACGCCCCGGCCGCCTTCCGGGCCGCCGGGCGGGACACCGTCACCGCCCCGGTGGACCACCCGGTGCTCACCACCAGGGTGACCGGACCGGACGGCACCGTCCTGCACGGCCTGGTCTCCGCCGGCACCCACTGGCTGCTGGACGAGCACCGGATCGGCGGGGTGCCCGTGGTGCCGGGCACCGCCCACCTGGAGTCGGTGCGGGCCGCGGTGACCGCCGCGATGCCCGCCCCGGCGCCGGACGCCGCCGTCGAACTGCGGGACGTGGTCTTCCTGGAGCCGTTCTCGGTGCCGGACGGCACCGTCGCCCAGTACCGGGTGGAGCTGACCCCGGCCGAGGACGCGTTCGACTTCACCGTGGCCAGCCTGGCGGCCGGCCAGCTCCGCACCCACGTGCGCGGCGCGGCCGGCTGGACCACCGAGCCCGCCCCGCCGGCCGAGACGCCCGCCGTCGCCGGCCGCCGGGTCGACGACGACGCCTCGTTCGGCCGGGGCCGCACCAGCATGCTCACCTTCGGCCCCCGCTGGGCCGCGCTGGCCGAGCACCACCTGGCCGAGGGGCAGGAGCTGGCCCGGGTCGAGGCGCCCGCCGCGGCGCTGGGCGACCTGCCCTCCTGGGGCCTGCACCCGGCGCTGCTGGACGTGGCGACGGCGTTCGGCCGCGGCCAGGGCTCCGGCACCTACCTGCCGCTGTCGTACGGCCGGATCGTGGTGCGTGGGACGCTGCCGGCGACCTTCCACAGTCACCTGCGGCACCGGCCCAGCGCCACCGAGGAGGTGGTGGCCGCCGACCTGTCGCTGCGCGACACCGAGGGCCGGGAACTGGTCGCGATCAGCGACTTCGTGCTGCGCAAGGTGGACCAGGGCGCGGTGACCGGTGGCCTCGCCGACGCCCCGGCCGCCGCCGAGGTCGCGCCGGCGCCGGTCACCGAGGACATCCGGCCGGTCGACGGGGCCGAGGCGTTCCGCCGCAGCCTCACGGCCGGCCTGGGCGCGCAGGTGGTCATCACCACCCGCACCGTCGCCGACATCCGGCGGCGCTCGGCCCGGGTGACCACGGACAGCCTGGAGGCGGAGACCGACGCCCCGGCCACCGCGGCGAGCGGCACGGGCGGCGGCTCCGCCGCCCCGTCCACCGAGTTGGAGAAGACCATCGCCCAGGTGTGGCGGGACGGCCTCGGCGTGACCGACGTCGGCGTGGACGACGACTTCTTCGCCCTCGGCGGCAACTCGCTGGTCGCGGTGCAGTTGATCGCCGCGATGCGCAAGGCGACCGGCGTCCGGCTGCCCATGCGCAGCCTCTTCGAGACCCCCACGGTCGCCGGGCTGGCCGCCCGGATCGAGGAGCTGCGGGCCAACCAGCCCGCCGACGAACCGGCCGCGCCGGCGGCGATCCCGGCCATCCCGCGGCTGCCCCGCGCCTGACCCCGAGAACAAGGAGACACCGCATCATGAGCGACACGATCGCCACGCTGCCGGTGGTCGTCGAGAACGACGGCCGGGCCCTGACCGACCTGATCGCGGCCCGCCGCGCCGAGCTGCGGGCCACCCTCGTCGAGCACGGCGGGCTGCTGTTCCGCGGCTTCGACGTCGGCGGGGTGGACGGCTTCGACGGGGTGGTCCGCGCCCTGTCCGGCGAGCCGCTGACCTACACCGAGCGTTCCTCGCCCCGGCACTCCATCAAGGGCCGGGTGTACACCTCGACCGACTACCCGCCGGACGAGGAGATCTTCCTGCACAACGAGAACTCGTACCAGGCACGCTGGCCGCTCACCCTGTTCTTCTACTGCATCACCGCGCCGGAGACGCGGGGCGCCACCCCGCTCGCCGACGTCCGCCGGGTCCACGACCTGATCGACCCCGAGGTCCGTGAGGAGTTCGTCCGGCGGCGCTGGATGCTGGTGCGCAACTTCCACGGCGACTTCGGCACCCGCTGGCAGGAGGTGTTCAACACCGAGAACCGGTCCGAGGTCGAGGCGTACGCGGCGGCCAACGGGATCACCGTGGAGTGGGTCGGCAAGGACGGCCTGCGCACCCGGGCGGTGCGGGACGTGGTGCACCACCGGCCCGGCTCGGACACCCCGCGCTGGTTCAACCACGCCACCTTCTTCCACGTGAGCACCCTCCCGAAGGACTACCAGGAGGGGCTGCTGGCCATGTTCGGCGCCGACGGGCTGCCGTCGAACACCTACTACGGCGACGGCGGCGAGATCCCCGCCGACGTCATGGACCACCTGCGCGCCGCCTACCGGGCGGCCACGGTCCGCTTCGACTACCAGCGCGACGACGTGCTGGTGGTGGACAACATGACCGCCGCACACGGCCGGGAGCCGTTCACCGGCCCCCGCAAGATCGCCGTGGCGATGGCCGAGCCGCACACCCCCGACACCCCTGGAGCGAACTGAGATGGCCGAACCCCGATTCCTGGTCGTCCGCAACGACGAGGAGCAGTACTCGATCTGGTCGGCCGACCGGGACCTCCCCGCGGGCTGGCACGACGCCGGCTTCGCCGGCACCCGCGAGGAGTGCCTGGCCCACGTCGACACGGTCTGGACCGACATGCGTCCCCGCTCCGTCCGCGAGGCCCACTCATGACGCAGGAGTGGACGTTCCCGGCCTCCTTCGCGCAGGAGCGGGTGTGGATGGCCAACCAGCTCGACGCCGGCTCGCCGGTGTTCAACGTGTCCATCCCGTGGCGCTTCCCCGCCGACCTCGACGCCGCCGCCGCCGGCGACGTGGTCAACCGGGTGGTGGCCCGGCACGAGGCGCTCCGCACCCACCTGCGGGTCGACGACGGCACGCTGGTGCAGGTGGTCCGGGCGCACGAGCCGGTCCCGCTGCCCACCACCGACCTGAGCCACCTGCCGGAGTCCGAGCGGCTGGCCGCGTGCGAGGCGATCCGGGGCGAGCTGGCCCGCACCCCGATCCCGCTGGACACCCCGCCGCTGTGGCGGGCCCGGCTGGTCCGTCTCGACGACGCCTGGGCGCTGGTCTTCGTGGCCCACCACGCCGTCTTCGACAGCCACTCGGCGGTGCTGTTCCACGCCGAACTCGCCGCGTTCGCCGCGGCCGCGCGGACCGGCGCCGAGCCCGCCGTGCCCGAGCTGCCCATCCAGTACGCCGACTTCGCGGTCTGGCAGCGCGACCAGCTCGCCGGGGCGGAACTGGACCGCCAGCTCGCCTTCTGGACCGGCCACCTGGCCGGCGCACCGCCGGTGACCAACCTGCCGCTGGACCGGCCCCGCCCGGCCCAGCTCGGCTTCGCCGGCGACGAGGTGCGCTTCGACCTGCCCGAGGGGCTGCTCGACCGGGTCGGCAAGCTGGCGGCCGGCTCGGCGGCCACGCCGTACATGGTGCTGCTGGCCGGTTTCGCGGCGCTGCTGTCGCGGATCTCCGGCGACACCGACGTGGTGGTCGGCGTCTCCACGGCGGGCCGCGACACCCCCGAGCTGGCCCCGCTCATCGGCATGTTCGTCAACCCGGTGGCGCTGCGCTGCGACGTCTCCGGCGACCCGTCCTTCGCCGCGCTGCTCGGCCGGGTCCGGGACGGCCTGGTCGACGGCATGGAGCACGGGCAGACCCCGTTCCAGAAGATCGTCGAGGCGGTCGACCCGCAGCGCGACCCGTCGGTGCAGCCGATCTTCCAGACCGCGCTGAACTTCATCCCGGACTCCGGCCTCGACCCGGTGGAGCTGGGCACCACGAAGGACGACCTGGCCTTCGACGTCACCGCCGGGGAGTGCCGCCTGGTCTACCGGACGGCGCTGTTCGACCGGGCCACCGCCGAGACGGTGGTCCGGCGGTACGTCGGGCTGCTCACCGCCGCCGTGGCCGACCCGGAGCGCACCGTCGCCGCGCTGCCGCTGCTCACCGACGCGGAGCGCGACCTGGTGCTGGGCGCCTGGAACGACACGGCGCGCGAGGTGCCGCCGGCCACCGTGGTCGACGAGGTGCAACGGCAGGCCGCAACCAACCCCGGTGCCACCGCGCTGGTCTGCGACGGCGTGCCGCTGACGTACGCCGAGCTGAACACCGCCGCGAACCGGCTGGCCCGGTTGCTGGTGGACCGTGGCGCCGGCCCGGAGACCCGGGTCGCGCTCGCCCTGCCCCGCTCCTGCGAGCTGGTCGTGGCGATGCTCGCCGTGCTCAAGTCCGGCGCCGCGTACGTGCCGGTGGACACCGGCTACCCGGCCGGGCGGATCGCCTACCTGCTGGAGGACGCCGCGCCGGCCCTCGTGGTGGCCACCCCGGACACCGCCGCCCTGGTGCCCGGTGCGGCGCTGGTGCTCGACGGCGAGCTCGGCGCGGACCAGCCCGACGGCGACCTGACCGACGCCGACCGGTCGGCCCCGCTGCGTCCCGAGCACCCGGCCTACGTGCTCTACACCTCCGGCTCGACCGGGCGGCCCAAGGGGGTGGTGGTGGAGCACCGGGCGGTGACCGCCTACCTGGCCTGGGCGCGGGACACCTACCCGGGGCTCGCCGGCACCGCGCTGCTGCACTCGCCGGTCTCCTTCGACCTCACCGTCACCGGCCTGCTCGGCACGCTCACCGCCGGTGGCACGGTCCGGTTCGCCGCGATCGACGAGCCGGCCGCCCGGGCCGGCGGCCGGCCGGCCTTCCTCAAGGTCACCCCGAGCCACCTGCCGCTGCTCGACGGCGAGCTGTCGCCCACCACCGACCTGGTGATCGGCGGCGAGGCGCTCACCGGCGAGCAGCTCGCCGGCTGGCGGGCCGCGCACCCCGACGTGGCGGTCGTCAACGAGTACGGCCCCACCGAGGCCACCGTGGGCTGTGTGGCCGCCCGGATCGCCCCGGGCGAGCCGGTCCCGCCGGGTCCGGTGCCCATCGGCGCGCCCACCTGGAACACCCGGGCGCTGCTGCTCGACGCCGCCCTCCAGCCGGTGCCGCCGGGCGTGGTCGGCGAGCTGTACGTCACCGGCGCGCAGCTCGCCCGCGGCTACCACCGCCGCCCCGGCCTCACCGCCGAGCGCTTCCTGCCCTGCCCCGACGGCCCGCCCGGCGCCCGGATGTACGCCACCGGCGACCTGGCCCGCCGGCGGCCCGACGGCACCCTGGACTACCTGGGCCGCCGGGACGACCAGGTCAAGGTGCGCGGCATGCGGATCGAGCTGGGCGAGGTCGAGGCCGCCCTGCTGGCCCACCCGGACGTCCGGGCGGCCGCCGCGGCGGTGCGCACCGACGGCGGCGAGCCGGCCCTGGTCGGCTACCTGGTCGGCCCCGCGCACGAGGACTCGGTCCGCGCCGAGCTGGCCCGGGAGCTGCCCGCGCACCTGGTGCCGGCGGCCCTCGTCCGGCTCGACGCGCTGCCGCTGACGCCGAACGGCAAGCTGGACCGGGCCGCGCTGCCCGCACCGGCCGCCGCCACCCCGGCCGACGACGCCTACGTGGCGCCGCGCACCGAGGCCGAGTCCCTGGTCGCCGAGGTGTACGCCGAGATCCTCCAGGTGGAGAAGGTCGGCGCCCTGGACGACTTCTTCACCCTCGGCGGCAACTCGCTGCGCGGCATGCGGGCCATGGCCCGGATCCGCGCCGAGGTGGACGTCGACCTGCCCATGCGGGCGCTGTTCAGCAGCCCCGTGGTGGCGGACCTGGCCGCCCAGATCGAGCAGCGGATCGCCGCGGAACTCGACGGGCTCTCCGACAGCGAGGTCGCCGCGCTGCTCGCGGCGGAAGAGGAAAGCAGCTGATGACGGACCTGAAGGATCCGGCCCGCGAGGCGGCCCGGCAGGCGCTGATCGCCAAGCGACTGCGCGCCCGCCAGGCCGCCCCCGCGGCCCGGATCACCGCCCGGCCCCCCGGCGCCGAGGTGCCGCTGTCGTACGCCCAGGAGCGGGTCTGGTTCATGGACCAGCTCGCCCCGGGCGAGGCGGCGTACCACATCGCGGTGCCGCTGCGGGTGCGCGGCCCGCTCGACGTCGAGGCGCTGCGCGCGGCCCTGGCCGCGCTCGCCGCCCGGCACGAGTCGCAGCGCACCCGCTTCCCGGCCGACGCCGACGGCCGCCCCACCGTGGTGGTGGAGGAGTCCGTCGAGGTGCCGCTGACCATCGTGGACGCCCCGGACGAGGCGGGCGCGCAGGCGCTGGTGGACGCTGCCGCCGCCGAACCGTTCGACCTGGCCACCGGGCCACTGCTGCGCGCCCTGCTGATCCGGCTGGCCGCCGACGACCACGTGCTCTTCCTCGGCCAGCACCACATCGTCGGCGACGGCTGGTCGGTGGACGTGCTGCTGCGCGACCTGATCACCCTCTACCGGGGCGGCGAGCCGCCCGCCCTGCCCGTCCAGTACGGCGACTTCGCCGTCTGGGAGGCGGGGGAGCTGGACGGCCCGCAGGCCCGGGCGCACGTCGACTACTGGAAGGAGCGTCTCGCCGGCATCACCCCCCTCGAACTGCCGCTGGACGCGCCCCGCCCGGCCACCCAGACCTACCGGGGCGACTTCGTCGAGTTCCAGCTCGACCCGGCGGCCACCGAGGCGCTCAACGCGCTGACCCGGGCCACCGGCGGCACGCTGTTCATGACGCTGCTGGCCGCCTACCAGGTGCTGCTGGCCCGGCACGCCGGCCAGGACGACTTCGCGGTCGGCGCCTCGGTGGCCGGCCGCTCGGCGCCGGAGCTGGAGAACGTCGTCGGCATGTTCATCAACATGCTGCCGCTCCGGGCCGAACTGGCCGGCGACCCCACCTTCACGGAGCTGCTGGCGCGCACCCGGCGCACCGTGCTCGACGGCTTCGAGCACGCCGAGGTGCCGTTCGCCAAGGTCGTCCACGAGCTGGGGCTGCCCCGCGACGTCAGCCGATCCCCGGTGTTCCAGGCCATGTTCGTGCTGCAGAACTACGAGATGGGCCGGTTCAGCGGGGTGTCCCGCACCGACGAGGTCACCTTCGAGTGGACCCCCATGGAGCTGCGGGCCACCCGGTTCGACTTCGAGCTGCACGCCGTGGAGACCGTCGACGGGCTCTGGGGCAAGCTGGTCTTCAACACCGACCTGTTCACCCGGGACACCGTCGAGCGGATGGCCCGGCGGTGGACCACCCTGCTGGCCGCGATCGTCGCCGCGCCGGACACCCCGGTCTCCCGGCTGGAGCTGCTTCCCGCCGACGAGCGGGCGCTGCTGGCCGGGTGGAACGACACGGCCGCGGACTTCCCCCGCGACGAGACCCTGCACGGCCCGATCGAGGAGCGCGCCGCCGCCACCCCGGACACGGTCGCCGTGACCATCGAGGGGCGCAGCCTCACCTACGCCGAGCTGAACGCGGCGGCCAACCGGATCGCGCACCGGCTGCGCGCCGCCGGCGTCGGCCCGGAGACCCTGGTGGGGGTCTGCGCGGAACGCTCCGTCGAGCTGGTCGCCGGCCTGCTCGGCGTGCTCAAGGCCGGCGGCGCCTACCTGCCGCTGGACCCGGAGTACCCGGCCGACCGGCTCGCCTTCATGGTCACCGACGCGGACGCGCCGGTGGTGCTGGTCCAGGAGCACCTGCGCGACGTGCTGCCGGCCACCGCCGCCACCGTGCTCGCCCTCGACGACGCCACGGTCTGGGCCGACCAGCCGGTCACCGACCCGGCGCCCGCCGCCGGCCCGGAGCACCTGGCGTACGTCATCTACACCTCCGGCTCGACCGGCCGGCCCAAGGGCGTGCCGAACACCCACCGGGGCATCGTCAACCGGCTCGACTGGATGCAGAAGACCTACGGTCTCGGCGCGGACGACGCGGTGCTCCAGAAGACCCCGGCCAGCTTCGACGTCTCGGTGTGGGAGTTCTTCTGGCCGCTGCGCGCCGGCGCCCGGCTGGTGCTCGCCAAGCCCGGCGGCCACAAGGACGCCGGCTACCTGCGGGACCTGCTGGTGGCCGAGCGGATCACCACGGCCCACTTCGTCCCGTCCATGCTGACGGTCTTCCTCGGCGAGGAGGGCATCGAGGCGGCCACCGCGCTGCGCCGGGTGATCTGTTCCGGCGAGGAGCTGCCGCTGGCCTCCGCGCTCGACTTCACGGCCCGGCTGCCCTGGTGCGGCCTGCACAACCTGTACGGCCCGACCGAGGCGGCCATCGACGTCACGGCCTGGCACTGCGACCCGGCCCGGCTGGCCGGGGCGGCGAGCGTGCCGATCGGCGCGCCCATCGCCAACCTGCGGCTGCACGTGCTCGACCCGGCCGGGGCGCAGTGCCCGGTCGGGGTCGCCGGGGAACTGCACATCGGCGGCGTCGGCCTGGCCCGCGGCTACCACCGCCGGCCGGCGCTGACCGCCGAGAAGTTCGTCCCCGACCCCTGGTCCGGCGAGCCGGGTGCCCGGCTCTACCGCACCGGGGACCTGGCCCGCTGGGTCGTCGGCCCGGACGGTGCCGGGGTCATCGAGTTCCTCGGCCGGATCGACCACCAGGTCAAGCTGCGCGGCCTGCGCATCGAGCTGGGCGAGATCGAGAGCGCGCTGCGCGAGCAGCCCGGGGTGACCGAGGCGGCGGTGATCGTCCGCGAGGACAGCCCCGGCGACAAGCGGCTCACCGCGTACCTGGTCGGGCCGGCCGAGCACGCGGCGCTGAAGGCGGCGCTCAAGGAGACCCTGCCGGAATACATGGTGCCGGCCGCGTTCGTCACCCTCGACGCGCTGCCGCTGACCCCGAACGGCAAGCTCGACCGCAGGGCGCTGCCCGCGCCGGTGGTGACCCGCGAGGCGTCGGTGGCGCTGGTCGAGCCCCGCGACGACACCGAGCGGGCGCTCGCCGCCATCTGGTCCGAGGTGCTCGGCGTCCACACCCTCGGCATCGACGACGACTTCTTCGACCTGGGCGGGCACTCCATGCTGGCCACCCAGGTGGTTGCGAAGATCCGCAAGGCGGAGCTGGGCGGTCGCGCGGTCGGCGTCATGGACCTGTTCCAGCAGCGGACCATCCGCGAGCTGGCCGCGTTCGTCTCCGGCGACGCCGCCGAGGCCGGCCCGCGCCGGCTGCTGTACGAGCTGACCAGGCCGATCCCCGCCGCCCAGCGGGTGCTCACCTACGTCTGCGTCCCGTACGGCGGTGGCAGCGCCATCGTCTACCAGCCGCTCGCCGACGCGCTGCCGCCCGGGCACGCGCTGTGGTCCCTGGCCATCCCCGGCCACGACGTGGGTCTCACCGAGGACGCCCTGCCCTTCGACGAGCTGACCACCCGGGTGGCCGACGAGATCCTGGAACGGGTCGAGGGGCCGCTGGCCCTCTACGGCCACTGTGGCGTGGGCAGCGCCATCGTCGCCGAGGTGGCCCGCAAGGTCGAGGCGGCCGGCCGGGACCTCGACGCCGTCTACATCGGCGCGATGTTCCCGTTCGCCCGCCCCAAGGGCTTCTTCGCGGCCGCCCGCAACCGGCTGGAACAGTTGCGCAGCAACAAGCACTACGCGAGCTGGCTCAAGTCGATGGGCGTGGACACCGACGAGCTGGACCCGGAGCAGGCCGACCGGATCATCAGCAACATGCGGGCCGACTCCCGCGCCTCCGAGGAGTACTTCACCCGGCTGCTCGACCAGCGGGCCACGAAGCTGCGCGCCCCGATCATCTCGGTGGTCGGCTCCGAGGACCCGGTCACCGACTACCACCGCGAGCGGTACGCCGAGTGGCAGTTCCTCAGCGACACCCTCGGGCTGGTCGTCCTCGACCAGGCCGGGCACTTCTTCCTGAAGTACCGGGCCGAGGAGCTGGCCGAGATCGTCACCCGGGTGCACCCGGCCGTGGTCGCCGGGGACGTCACGGACCTGGGCCCGCAGGCCCGGGGCGAGGACGCCGGCTGGGCGGTCCTCGACCGGCTCCGGGTCGGCGCCGAGGAGCTGCCGGCGGCCACGACGGTCAAGCCGAGCATGGCCCGCTTCCTGTCGATCACGATCGGGCAGCTCGTGTCGAGCACCGGCTCGGCGCTGACCGCGTTCGCCCTGCCGATCTGGCTGTTCAACCGGACCGGGTCGGTGGCCGACCTGGGCCTGCTCTGGGCGCTCGCGCTGATCTGCGGCGTGCTCATGCTCCCGGTGGCCGGCGCCATCGTCGACCGGGTCAGCCGGCGCCGGATCATGATGCTGGCCAGCTCCGTCGCCGGGTCGATCCAGCTGGTCCTGGCCACCCTGCTGTGGACCGACAACCTGGTGCTCTGGCACATCTACCTGCTGGTCGCGCTCAGCTCGGTGGCCGGGTCGTTCCAGCGGATCGCGTTCCAGTCGGCGGTGCCGCAGCTCGTGCCGAAGCGCTACCTCGGCCACGCCATGGGCATCACCCAGCTCTCCACCGGCACAGCCACCCTGCTCATGCCGGTCTTCGCGGCCGGTCTGCTCGCCGCGATCGAGCTGAAGGGCATCCTGCTCATCGACGTGGCCAGCTACGTGGTCGCCGTACTCGCCCTGGCCCTGGTGCGCTTCCCCGACCTGCTCGGCTGGCGGCCCCGGGAGCGGCTGCTGGTGGCCATCGCCAACGGGATGCGCTACTCCTGGCAGCACCGCGGCTTCCGGCTGATGCTCGGCTACTTCGCGCTGGGCAACATCTTCCTCGCACCCGCATTGGTGCTCGCCACCCCGCTGGTGCTCTCCTTCGGCGGCCCGACCCAGGTGGCCCAGGTGGCCCTCGCCGAGGCGGTCGGCGCGGTGGCCGGCGGCGTGCTCATGTCGCTCTGGGGCGGGCCGCGCCGCCGCCGGATGATCGGCGTGCTGATCGGCAACCTGGGCACGGCGATCGGCTGCGTGCTGATCGGGCTGGACGCGTCGCTCGCGATGATCTGCGTGGGCATGTGCTGGCTGGCCATGGCCATGACCACCGCGCAGTCCATCTACGCGACAATCGTCCAGGTCAAGGTGCCGCAGCGCTTCCACGGCCGGGTGTTCAGCCTGAACCAGACCATCGCCTGGTCCACCCTGCCCATCGGGTTCGCGCTGCTCGCGCCGGGCGCCACCGCCCTGTTCGAGCCGATGCTCGCCCCGGGCGGGGCGCTGGCCGGGTCGGTGGGCGCGGTGATCGGCACCGGCCCGGGCCGCGGCATCGGTCTCGCGTACGTCTGTTTCGGGGTGGTCCTGATCCTGATCACCCTGGGTGGCTTCGCGATCCGCCTGCTGCGCCGCTTCGACCTGGAGGTCGAGGACTCGCTCCCCGACGACCTGATCGGCGCGCAGGAGCGGGAGCGGCGGCTCGCCGCCCGGGCCGCCGAGCGGGAGACGGTCGCCGTCTAGGCCGGTGGGGGCCTCCGGCGGTAACCGGAGGCCCCCACGCTCACCACTGCTCCGGCGGGTCCGCCACCTCGTCCTCGGGCAGCTCCGCCGGCTCGGCCACCCACCCCGAGTAGACCGGCAGCCCGTGCCACGGCCCGCCCGCCTCGTCGGTGGCCACCGCCACCACCGCGTACGGGTGCCCGAACCGCAGCTCCGCGATCCGGGCGATCCCCTCCGGCGGCAGCCCCGCGACCATCCCGAACGCGGTCACCGCGGCGGCCTCGAAGCCGTACCGCCCGAACCGCGCCACCGCCGACTGCACCGCCTCGAACGGCGGCTCCGCCAGCCCGAGCAGCGCGCCCAGCGCCCGGGCGGCCCCGTCGAAGCCGAACCCGGCCGACGTCAGGTCGTGCCGGCTCTCCGCCGACCAGCAGGGCAGCACCGCCCCGGTCCGCTCCTCCCGGCCGTCCCGGGCGAACGTCCGGGTCTCCTCCTCCCGCACCGTCCACTGCGTCGTCTCGCCCAGCGGCAGGTCGAACAGCGACCGCCGGCCCGGCTCCGTCCCGCCCGGGACGGTGGCCGCCGTCGCGGCGAGGTCCTGCGCGGCGGCCAGCACGTCCGCGGCCGGCACGTCCGGCGCGGCGGCCACCGACACCACCAGCAGGCCGGCCCCGCCGTCCGCGGGCCGGGCCGGCGCCACGTGGACCGCCACGTCGCCGGCCCGGTCGGTGGTCGCCACCCAGCAGCGGTGCCCCCGCGGGGGCGTCCGCAGCACCCGTCGCAGCCGGCCGGCCCAGGCGCTGCCGCCGCCCAGCTCGGCGGCCGGCGCCAGCTGGAACGGGTCGGCCCAGGACACCCGGGTGGCCAGCGCGCTGGCCAGGATCAGCAGGGTGTCCGGGGCGACGGCGATCGGGAACCGCTCGATCAGGCCGCCGGTGCGCTCCCGGGCCCAGGCGTCCAGCGTCGCCTGGTCGGGCAGTGGCCCGCGCTCGGTGCGCTCGGGCAGGCCGGCCCGCCAGGCCGCGAGCTGCTCGAACGGGGTCCGCTCCCAGAGTGCGGTGGCCGCGGCGACCAGCGGGTGCGGCTCGGCGAGCAGCGCGCGGGCCGCCGCCGCGGCGTCGTCCGCGTCGGTGCCGAGCGCCTCGGTGAGGGTCGCCCGCGCCTCGCCGGTCGCAGCCGGGCCGGTGAGCGCGAGCAGCAGCCAGGCGCCCAGCGGCGAGGCGACATGGTGGGCGTCGCCGGCGGCGCGGTGCAGCCGTTCGGCGTAGTGGGCCAGGGGTCCGTGGAGAGGGTTCACCGCTCCACTGTGCCGGTCGGCGGCGCGTCCGGCACGCCGGTCAGGACCACAGCTCGAACGGCTCGTCGATCCGCTCGCCGGCCAGGAACGCCGGCAGCAGCTCCGGCAGCCGTCCCGGGTAGCAGCGCGGCTGCTCGGCCACCACGTCGGCCACCGGCCACCAGCGGAACCCGAAGTAGTCCTCCACCTCGTAGTCCAACCGGTCCGCCTCGTTCACGTCCGGTCCCGGCCCGGGCAGCCGTACCGGCACGACCACCTCGTCCTGGAGGTGCCGCCGCTGCCGGTGCCGGAAACTGGCCCGTCGCCGCCAGGTCGGCGCACCCACCTGCGCCGGCGCGACCACGATGCCGGCCTCCTCGCGCAGCTCCCGCACCGCCGCCTCCAGGTAGGTCTCCCCGGGGTCGAGGCCGCCGCCGGGCAGCTCCCACCAGGTGCCCAGCACGGGATGCTCCGGGTCGCGGGTGTGGAACAGCAGCACCCGGTCGGCGGCGTCCAGCACCACCAGCCGGACCGCTTCCCGCTCGAACAACGGCAGGTCGTCGGGCAGCTCCGGGTCCACGGCACTCCCTTTCGTCTTCGGCGACGGCGATCGGCCGGGCCTGCGATGATGGCGGCGATGTCGCAGCTGTTCGGCGAGGTGGCCGGCGCCTACCACGAGGCCCGTCCAGGCTATCCGGCGGAGATCGTCGCGGCGATCCGCGCCTACCACGGCGGCACGCCCGAACTGCTGGCCGAGGTGGGCGCCGGCACCGGCCTGGCCACCGCCACCCTGCTCGGCCTCGGCGCACCGACCGTCTGCGTCGAGCCGGATCCCCGGATGGCAGCGGTGCTGGCCGCACGTTTCCCCCAGGTCGACGTGGTGACGGCCGCCTTCGAGGAGTGGACCCCGCCGGGCGCCGGGCGCCCCGAGGACTGGTTCCCCGCCGACATCGCCGGCAGCGGCCTCTTCACGACGGTCGACGGGTTCGGCGGCACCGTGGTCCTCGACCTGCGCACCACGCTCGTCCTGGCCCGCCGGCGCGCCTGGCCCGCCCCGGTGGGCGTCAGCGAGTGGCCAGGATGGCGCGCCGACCCGGCTGAAGAGCGCTCAGCCGGTCACCGGCCGACCGGTGCGCTGTCGGCGGGAGCCGAGGTGTCCGCCTGCACCGGGCGGCCGTAGGTGACGGCTTCGCGGACGAGCCGAGGCGCCCTCTCGGCGAGCTGCGGATCCGGGCGCGCTCCCAGCGCGTCGTTGACGGTGGAGAACGCGAGCCGGAACGCGATCCAGGTCGTCGCCTCGAAGATCTCCCGATCACGGAGGCCCGCCTCGCGGAGGCGCGCCACGTGGCCCTCGGTCGTGGCGTTCGGATCCTGGACGACCTGACGAGCCCAGGCGGCCAGCGCGTTCTCCCGCTCGGACAGGACACCGTCAGAGCCGCGCAGCACGCTTGCGGCGCTCGCCTCGTCACTGAGTTCGGCCAGCCTGGCACCCCAGGCCAGCGCGCAGTAGGCGTCGCCGAGGGCCGCGGCGGTGGCGGCGACCAGCACGGCCACCTCCCTCGGCGACAGCCCCGAATCGGCCAGGAGGTCGGCACGCAGGGTCTGGAAGGACGCCAGCACGTCGGGACGCCAGCACCAGACCCGAGTGAGGTTGTTGACGTAGCCGTCCGAGGTGAGGTCGTCCTCGTAGGCGGCAGTCACCGCCGGGCTCTGCGGCGGATCGGCGAGGAACGCAGCCGGAGGGTTCATGGGCTCAGTCTGCGGCACCGGGCCACCGCCCCGGAGTCCGATCAACGACAGCTCGGGCGGCGCATTGTTCTCCCGTCGCCCTGCCTCACCCTTCGGGGGCGTGCAGCGACGTCGGGGACAGCAGCGGCTGAAGCGCGGCGTCGTCGATGATCCCCGGCGACCTACGGGCCACCCCCGCGAGGAGGTCGGCGACCTGGACCCGTGGATCGTCACGGGAGTCGACCATCACGAGCCCGGCCAGGGGCGACACTCCGGCGGGCAACGCGCTGGCCCGGTCGGCGCCCGCCGCCGGTGGTCCGCCGTGATCGGCCAGCGCCTGCCGGAGACGGGTCAACCGGTCCGCCGTGAGGGCGCTCTGCTCGTCGTGGATCACCAGCACCTGTCGCTGCCCGCCGCTCCAGGACAGGACCGTTTCCGCCAGCGCCGGCAGCATCGGTTCCAGCGGTGGCGGAATCGACCGGTCGTCGTTGTCGAGCCTCGTCACCACGGCCCACACATGGGCCGGGTCCAGCCCGTCGAGGACGGCGTCGGCCGGTGTGCCGAGGCCCCTCCGCACCAGCGCATCCCGGGCCTCGAAGAACCGCTGCACGGTCCGGCGATCGGGATGCCGCCGTTTGGTCCGGACCAGGTCGACGAAGGCCGCCAGGAAGACATCCCAGTCGCCTCCGGCCGCGCGTCCGGCCCGGTACAGTGCCAGAGCGGCCGGACGGTGATCCCGCGTCAGGCGGGTGCCGGCCGCGTACGACGGCTCGGCCAGCAGCAGGTCGACGATCCGGGTGACGAGGAAGAACTCCTTGTCGACGAGGTGGACGGACGCCCGGCCCCGCAGCGCCCCAAGGAACCACTCCCGCGCCCGGGCAGCGCCCGGGCCGCGAAGGAACTGCCCGGACTTGAACTCGTGCGGCGAGAACCGGAACCCGGCCCGCAGCGCGGTGATCAGCTCGACGGCCTCGTCCACGGCCAGGTCGACACCCGCGTGCGTGATCACCGGGCTGGCCGAATGGAGGAGGTTGGTGCCCGAGAATCCGGACTCGTCGCAGGCGATCTGCACGACGGCGCCGACCACCGCATCGATCGGCGGGAGTCCGCCCTGCAGAGGTGTTCGCACCCTCGATGCACCCATGCCGACCATGGTCGCCCGGGCACCAGCATCGAGCATCCCTATTGTGCGCGGCAGCTCACTCCGGAGACGGCCCGGCTACGGGGAGCAGCGGGCGTTCCCCCGCCTCGCGCCCGGGCGGGGCCGGGATAGGCTGCCCGCCGTGGCAGGTCTGTTGAGGAACGTGGCGTCGCGGCTCGGCCGGATCGCCGGGGGCGCGGCCGCGCCCACCCGTACCGCCGGGCCGATCCCGGCCCAGGTCGCCCGGCGCCGCCAGGTCACCGCGTTGCAGCGGCGCGAGCTGGCGTACGCGCCGGAGCTGGACGGGCAGGCGGACCCGGGGGAGATCGTCTGGACCTGGGTGCCCTACGAGGACGACCCCCGCCAGGGCAAGGACCGCCCGGTGCTGGTGGTCGGCCGGAACAGCCGCACGCTGTTCGGGTTGATGCTGTCGAGCCAGAGCGACCGCGACGGCCAGCGGCACTGGCTGGCGCTGGGCCCGGGGGAGTGGGACCGGGACCAGCGGCCGAGCTGGGTGCGCCTGGACCGGGTGCTCACCATGCGCGAGGACAGCATCCGTCGCGAGGGCGCGGTGCTGGACCGGCGCCGGTTCGACCGGGTGGGCCAGGCGCTGCGGACCGGCTACGGCTGGCGCTGACGGGCACCGCTCAGCATTCGCCGACGAGCTGGCGGGTCGTGCGGGCGGCGCCGACGGTCTTCGCCTGGTACATGGCCGCGTCGGCCCGGCACAGCGCGTCGGTGAGCTGGGTGGGGCTGTGCACCGGGGCGAGCCCCACCGAGGCGGTCACCCGCACGGTGCGGGCGCCCAGCGGGATGGGCGCGGCGAGCGTCTCGCAGAGCCGGCGGGTGGCGTGCTCGATCCAGCGCCGGTCCACCGTCGGGCTGACCAGCAGGCCGGCGAACTCGTCGCCGCCGAGCCGGGCGACCAGGTTGTCCCCGGCGAACGCGGCCAGCCGCTGCGCCACGCTGATCAGCACCTGGTCGCCCGCGGCATGGCCGTAGCGGTCGTTGACCTGCTTGAAGTCGTCGAGGTCGAGCACGACCGCCACGAGCGGCCTGCCGGCGGCGTCGGTGAGCAGGGTGGCCGCCAGCCGGAAGAAGGCCCGCCGGTTGGGCAGCCCGGTGAGCGGGTCGTGGCTGGCCGCGTGCCGTTCGGCCTCCAGCTCGGCGTGGAGCAGCTCGATCTCGGCCTCGGCGCGCAGTGCCCGGCGGCGCAGTTGCCAGGCGGAGACCAGGGCGCCAGCTGCGGAGATGCCGGAGGCGACGGTCATCGGATCCGGCACGCGCCCTCCCTCACCGCGGCCCCGGCCTCGCCGGACGGTGCCGGGCCGGACCTGTTCTGTCTGCTCGCAACCGGGATCCGGGTAACCGAACGTGAACGTCCGGGTACACCGCACGTGCGATATCATGCTCGCTGTCCATTGCAGATGCAATAGCAGATGCACGTGCATCTCCGTCCTCAGTCGACAGCCCCCCGTCGCCACCCACCGCTCCTCCCCGCGGCACCGGCTGGCTCTTTCCGCGAAGGACGCCCCATGCAACACGCCTCGAACGGCGTACCCACCACCGAGCTGCCGCCGGTGCGGTGGCTGAAGAGCCGGCGCAGCAACCCGAGCGGCAACTGTGTCGAGCTGGCCGAGCTGCCCGACGGCGGCGGCATCGCGGTGCGCAACTCCCGCCACCCCGAGGGGCCGGCGCTCATCTACACGGTCGACGAGATCGCCGCGTTCGTGCTCGGTGCCCGCGACGGCGACTTCGACCACCTGATCGCCCGGCCGCCGTCCCGCTGACGGGACCGCATCCTCCGTCCGGAGGAGTTCACCTCACTGTCGGTCCATGGCATGCTTACTCCTCGCCGGGCTGGGGCGTCCGGTCAGGACAGTCGGCAAAGGACGGCCAGGTGACGACGGTGCCCGTCGAGGGAGGCCCGACCAGCGGTCCGACCGTGCTCCGCATGCTGCTCGGGGTGCGGCTGCGCCGGCTCCGGGAGGGCGCCGGGGTGAGCCGGGAGAGCGCCGGCTGGGAGATCCGCTCCTCCGAATCCAAGATCAGCCGGATGGAGCTGGGCCGGGTCGGTTTCAAGGAGCGCGACGTCGCCGACCTGCTCACCCTCTACGGCGTCACCGCGCCCGACGAGCGGGCGGCCCTGCTCAGGCTGGCCCGCGAGGCGAACAGCCCCGGCTGGTGGCAGCGCTACGGTGACGTGCTGCCCGGCTGGTTCCAGTCCTACCTGGGGCTGGAGGCCGCCGCCGCGCTGATCCGCACGTACGAGGTGCAGTTCGTCCCGGGGCTGCTCCAGACCCCCGCGTACGCCCGGGCGGTGGTCCTGCTGGGCCACCACGACGCCCCGCCGGCGGAGGTCGACCGGCGCGTGCGCCTGCGGATGGAACGCCAGGGACTGCTGCGCCGCGGCGATCCGCCGCAGCTCTGGGCGGTGCTCGACGAGGCGGTGCTGCGACGGCCCGTCGGTGGCCCCGCGGTGATGCGCGAGCAGGTGGACGCGCTCATCGAGGCGACCGCCGCGCCGCACCTCCGGCTCCAGATCGTCCCGTTCGCCGCCGGTGGGCACGCCGCCGCCGGTGGGTCCTTCAGCATCCTGCGCTTCGGTGACCAGGACCTGCCGGACATCGTCTACATCGAGCAGCTGACCAGCGCGGTCTATCTCGACAAGCGCGACGACCTCGACCACTACGCGGCGGCGATGGAGCGGCTCTGCGGCGAGGCCGCCCCGCCCGAGCGCACCCCCGAACTGCTGGCCCGCGTCCGGGACGAGCTCTACGCGGCCTGACGGCACGGTCCCCCGGTTGACTCCCGCTGAGCGGCGGAGTAGCTTCTGAATCGATACAGCACTGAATCGATCCAGAAGGGCAGACCGGTGAAGCCGACCCTGCAGGACGTCGCGAACGCGGTGGGCGTCTCCCGCAGCACCGTCTCCAACGCCTACAGCCGGCCCGACCAGCTCTCCGCCGCGCTGCGGGCGAAGATCCTCGACGCCGCACGCCGCCTCGGCTACCCGGGCCCCGACCCGACCGCCCGCTCACTGCGACGCGGCTTCGTCGGCGCGATCGGGGTCCTGTTCACCTCCGAGCTGTCCTACGCCTTCACCGACCCGTTCGCGGTGCGCTTCCTCGCCGGCGTCAGCCAGGTGGCCGAGCAGCACGGCACCAGCCTGCTGCTGGTGCCCCTGCCCCACGACCGCGAACGGGCCCGGGCCGCCGTCGACAACGCCGCCGTCGACGGCTTCTGCGTCTACTGCGTCGGCGACGAGGAACACGTGCTCGGCGCGATCCGCGACCGAGGGCTGCCCCTCGTCACCACCGCCCCCGCCGCGGCCGGCCCCGCCGACCGCTTCGTCGGCATCGACGAGCGCGCCGCCGCCCGGTCCGTCGCCGCCCACGTCGCCGGCCTCGGGCACCGGCGGGTGGCCCTGCTCGGCGACACCGTCCTGCCCGACGCGCCGCCCGGCCCGCTGCGGCTGGCCGCTCCGCGCGACGCGCCCCACCCCACGACCCGCGGCCGGCTCGCCGGCTTCGCCGACGCGTTCGCCGCCGTCGGCGTCCCGTGGTCGGCCATCACCGTGCTCAACGCCACCGGCAACAGCCGGGCCGCCAGCGCCGCCGCCGTCGCCCCGGTCCTGGCCGGCGACGACCCGCCCACGGCCGTGCTGGCCTGCTCCGACGTGCTGGCGCTCGGAGTGCTCGACGCGGCCGGCCCCCGTTCGGGCCTCTCGGTCAGCGGCTTCGACGACGTCGCCGAGGCCGCCGACGCGGGGCTGACCACCGTCCGGCAGCCGGCCGAGGAGAAGGGTCGCCTCTCCGCCGCACTGCTGCTGGAGCCGCCGGCCGACCCGGCCGACGGCCACGTCCTGCTCCCCACCGACCTCGTCGTCCGGACCTCCACCGGTCCCGTCCCCAGGAGTTGACCATGGAACACTCCACCGGATTCGTCCTCGCCGTCGACGCCGTGACGCGGCACGTGAACTCCGCCCGCCCCGACGCCCCGGTCCGTCCCGACCGGCCCCGCGCGCCCCGGCTGGCACCCACCCGGCTGGCCGCCGCGGCGGTCCTGCGCCGCCTCGCCGACCGGATGGAGCCCCGCCCCGCCGCGCTGCCCACCTGCCGGCCCTGAACCCGGGTCGCCGGCCCGCCAGGGGTGGCCGGCGCCACCCCCGGCGGCCCGGAACCGCCCCGATCGGCACGCAACCGGGCACCGGGTTGGTGCGGCGCCCCGCCGGCCAGGCACACTGGACCACCATGTCGCCGTTCACGCCCTCGCTCCGGCTGCACGACCGGTACGTCCTGCGCGAGCGCATCGGGCTCGGCGGGATGTCCGAGGTGTGGCGGGCCGACGACGAGGTGCTGCACCGCCCCGTCGCGGTCAAGGCCCTCGCCACCCAGCTCGCCGCCGACCCGCAGCTGCGCGCCACCATCCAGCGCGAGGCCCGCGCCGCGGCGCGACTCACCCACCCGCACGTGACCCAGGTGTACGACTACGGCGAGGCCACCCTCCCCGACGCCTCGGTGGTGCCCTACCTCGTGATGGAGCTGGTCGAGGGGCAGACCCTCACCGACCGGCTGGCCGGTGGGCCGCTCGCCTGGCCGGAGGCCGTCCGGCTGGCCGGGCAGATCGCCGCCGCCCTCGCCGCCGCACACCGGATCGGCGTGGTGCACCGCGACATCAAGCCCGGCAACGTCATGCTCACCGAGACCGGGGCGAAGGTGCTCGACTTCGGCATCGCGACCCTGGCCGGCCCGCGACACCCCCTCGCCGGGCAGACCGGCGAGCTGCTGATGGGCACCCCCGCGTACTTCGCGCCGGAGCGGATGACCCCCGGCCCGGCGAACCCGGCCAGCGACGTGTACGCCCTGGGCGCCCTGCTCTACCGCACCCTCACCGGGCGTGCCCCGCTGCCCGTGCAGAGCTGGGACGACGTGCTCGACGTGCAGGCCCACCGCCCCCCGGTGCCGCCGCTGCGCATCCCCGGGCTGCCCGCCGACATCGCCGAGCTGACCCTGGCCTGCCTGGCCGTGGACCCGGCGCGACGCCCCACCGCCGTCCAGCTCGCCACCCGGCTCGGCGCCGGCCACCCGGCCGACCCGCCGACCGCGATCCTGCCCACCGTGCCCCGGCCGGAGCACCCGCCGACGCTGATCGAGCGGGCCCCCCACCCGGTCCCGCCGCCGCCTGCGCGGCCGACCGCCCGGTCCAACCGGCTCGTCGGGGCGCTGGTCGCCGCCGGGGTGGTGCTGCTGCTCGCCCTGGTCGGCACGCTGCTGCTCGACCACAACTCCGACACACCGACCGGCACCGGGCCGGTCGTCGGGCTGCCGACCGGGCCCTCGACCGGCACCGCGCCCGCCGAGGAGCCCAGCCCGTCGACGCCGTCCGGGCCGGCCACCGCCCAACCGGCCACCTCCGGTCCGGCGGACACGCGGCCCGCGCCGGTCACCCTCCGCCAGCTCGCCGCGCGGTTCGGCGACGTCGTCGACCAGGCCGTGGCCGACGGCCGGATCGACCGGAAGACCGCGAACGACCTGCGCGAGAAGGCGGCCGAGCTGGACCGCGGCAAGCCCAGGGACCGGGCCAAGCGGGTCGACGACCTGCGCGAGCGCATCGACGACCTCGCCGAGGACGGCAAGCTCGACGACGGCACGGCCGCCGCCCTCCAGGACCTGCTCGATGCGTACGCGGGGCTGCCCGGGGGCGGCCGGGGCGAGGGCTGAGGCGCCCGGCTCCGTCGGCCCCACCGGGTCGCCGGTCCGGGTCCGGCCGGCGCGCCGGGTCGGGCCTCCGGCTCAGGTCAGCCGCACCGGGTCACCCGCCCGGACCCGCCCCGCGCGCACCACCTGCGCGTACGCGCCGACGCACGGCTGCGGCGCCAGCCCGTCGAGGGGCACCACCCGGTTCAGCCGGGCCGGGACGCGCAGCGCCTCCGGGTCGCGGGGGAGCGCGCCGTGCGCCAGCGTGGGCACCGCGCAGCGGGGTGTGGGGGCCAGCACCCGCAGCACCAGCTCGGCGCCGATCCGCAGCTCCCGACCCGGCCAGTCGTTCTCCTCGAACCCGGCGCCGGCGGTGTCCAGCACCAGGTTCGGCCGGTAACGCACCGCGTCCACCGTGCCGGACGGCAGCTCCGCCCCGATCCGCCGCAGCGTCGCGGTGGTCAGCAGGTGCACCGGGGCGAAGTCGACGAAGCCGCCGGGCGGCGCCGCGCCCCCGAGCCGCCCCTCGTCCACCGGCACCGGCACGGCCACCCCGGCGGCGAGCACCTCCTCGGGGTGGGACCGTTCGAGCACCGCGTCCGGCGGCGGGGTGTCGACAAGCGTCACCGGTTCACCGAGCAGCGCGGAGAGCACCTCGTCCACGCCCTCGTCGCCGGCCGACACGCTGCGGCCGTCGGGCAGCGCGATCCGCACCGCGCCGTCCCCGCCCGTGGCCGCCAGCGTGGTCAGCGCCCGCCACCGGTACGGGTTCTTCGCGCTCGCCACCCGCCCGGTCTCCCGGTGCAGCAGGGCGAGCCGCCGGTCCCCGGCCAACCCGGACGCGTCCACGGCCACCGCGTCGAGATCCTCACCCAGCAGGGACTTCACCGGGTAACGCCGGATTCCCACCACCCGCCCGATCACCGGGCACCACCCACCCGGACCGTCGCCTCGACCAGGGCGGCCGCCTCGGGCAGCCGGGCCGCCTCGAACGGCCCCAGGCCGGTCCGCCGCACGACGGCCTCCGCCGCCGGCGCCAGCGGCCCCGCCTCGGCCACGTATGCCGACAGCACCTCGGCCGCCGCTGCCCGCAGCGGGAAGGAACGGTCCACCGCGGCCTCCGCGATGATCAGCGCGGTCATCGCCCGGTCCAGCGCGGGCGGCCCCTCGGCGGCGCTGGCCCAGTCGATGACGACCGGGCCGGCCGGCGTGAGGAGCACGTTCTGCGCGTGCAGGTCGAGGTGCAGGAGCCGGACCGCCGGATCGGTCGAGCGGGGGGCGGGCAGCGCGTGCAGCCGGGCGTGCAGGCCGGCCAGCAGACCCGCCCCCGACCGCGGCGTGACCTCACCCGCGACGATCGCCTCGAACAGGGTCCGGCCGGCCAGCCGGTCGAGCACCAGGTCCGGACCGTCGGCGTGGTGCACCCGCGGCACCGGGTAGCCCACAGCGTGCAGGTGCCGCATCACCTTGGCCTCGGCGCGCACGTCGCCACCGGACCGGTACCGGCGCAGTACCCGGCCGCCGTCGAGGGCGTACACGTCGGCGGTCCGGCCGGAGGCCAGGGGAGCGGTCGCCGTTGCACCCGGACCCGTGGTGCCGCCGTCGGCGGACCGGACCGCGCCCTCGGCCGGAGTGGCCGGCATCGGCTACCTCCCTTTCCGGGCCGGCGGGCCCCACCGGCCCACCGTAGGCGATCCGTCCGACGCCGGTCGTCCGTACCCAATGGAGGGTCTCCGCCTCCCCGGCGCCGGTCCCGGCTCGGGCCACCGGCGGCACGGCCCGGCTGGTTCTCGTGGTCGCCGGGCACGTCGCCTCGTAACGTTGTCGGATGATCGGAAACGCGCAACTCCTCGTCGGCCCCCGGGTGGCGGCCCCGCGCGCCGCGGAGCCGGCCGGCGAAGGACCCGTCGGGTGGGTCACCGGCCTGGTCGAACGGCTCGGCGGCCCCGGGGCCGGCCTCGCGGTGGCCCTGGAAAACATCTTCCCGCCCATCCCCAGTGAGGTGATCCTGCCGCTGGCCGGGTTTACGGCCAGCCAGGGGCGGATGAGCCTCATCGGGGCCATCGCGTGGACGACGCTCGGGTCGGTGCTGGGAGCGCTGGCCCTCTACCGGATCGGCGCGGCCCTCGGCCGGGACCGGATGCGGGCCCTCGTGGGCCGGCTGCCACTGGTCAAACTGGAGGACGTCGACCGCACCGAGGCGTGGTTCCTCCGGCACGGCGTCAAGGCGGTGTTCTTCGGCCGGATGATCCCGATCTTCCGCAGTCTCGTCTCCATCCCGGCCGGCGTGGAACGGATGCCCGTGCCGGTCTTCCTGCTCTTCACCTCGCTGGGCAGCCTCATCTGGAACAGCGCGTTCGTGCTGGCCGGCTACCTGCTCGGCGAAAACTGGCACGTCGTCGAGGCGTACGTCGGGACGCTGCAGAACGTGGTCATCGTGGCCTGCGTGGGCGCGGTCGGCTGGTTCGTGGTCAGCCGGGTACGCCGGGCGCGCCGGCCGGACCCCACCCCGGCCGAGCCGCCCCGGGGCACCCTGTACCGGGGCGGCTGGTGGACCCCCGAGGACCCCGACGACCGCTGACCACATCCGGCTGCGCGATCTGGGCGGACTGCCCGGTTCGCGCGGTGAGTCGGTGGCGCTGAGTGGAACGCTATGTGTGTCTCCGGGGCCGGGATACACCCATACCGTTCCACTCACCGTGTCGACTGGGCGCGGTGTCCGGTTCGCGAGTGACCGGCGGCATCCCGGCGGTGGAATGGCCGGCGGGTGGGGGTCGTTGTATCCGGGTGAACGGCCGAGGACCACGCCCCGCCCCCCGGGGTGACCCGCCTGCTGGTGAGGTGGGTGTGCCTGGCCGGGAATGACAGTGGCCGGTCGGTCGTTGTACATGGCCCCGGCGCTGCGAAGAGGCCCCGCCCCGCGCGCCGGATGATCCCCCCAAGACTTTCCCTTTGAGCGCCTGACGGTGCTTGCGCACACCACCCTCA
>NZ_JBEXGL010000021.1:0-104227 GCF_040607315.1 Micromonospora sp. NPDC005305
AACATTCCGAACCCGGAAGCTAAGCCCTCCAGCGCCGATGGTACTGCACTCGGGAGGGTGTGGGAGAGTAGGACACCGCCGGACAATCTTCCAGTTAGGGCCACCCTTCGGGGTGGCCCTGACTGCGTTTCCCAGGCGTATTGCGGCACCCCGAGGGTGCCGGCCGTTCAGCGGGTCTGGATGCCCTCGCGGAGCCGGCGGAACAGCGCTGCCGAGTCGTCCACGGCCCGGCCCGGGAACATCCCCATCGCGACGCTGCCGTGGTCGGCCCAGCCGCAGACCGCGAAGTCGCCGCCGTCGCCGCTGGTCGTGCCGCACTTCATGACGCCGCCCAGGGCGCCGGCGTCCACCTTGCGCAGGCCGGTCACCTTGCCGGTCTCGTCGGCCATCAGCCCGAAGAGGCTGTCCAGATCCCGCTCCGGCTGCCACAGCAGGGTGGTGCCGCCGAAGAGCAGCACGGATTTCTTGGCGTCCGCCGGGTCGGTGTAGACCGTGCCGAAGCTCCGGTCCAGCTCGATGTCGGCGGCGAAACCGTCGCGCAGGTAGTCGGCGGTGCTGCGGGCCCGGTCGCTGTCGTCCCTGGACAGCCCGGCCACCGTGGCCGGGGTGCTCAGGTCGGTGTCCTTCTCCGCGAGCACCCGCCAGCCGCCGAGGCCGAGCGCCGCGGCGCCGGCCAGCCCGACCGCCAGCGCAGCCGCGAGCGCGATCTTCCGTCGCCGGGAGACGGGGCGTCGCTCGGGCTCCAGCGCCGGGTCGCGGCGGCTCAGCCGGATCGGCTCGTCGGTGAGGTCGACCGGCTCGGGACCGTCGTCGACCGGACGCTCGGTGAGGTGCGCGTCGGACATGTCCGCCACCGTACGCGAACTAACAGGTGGGGCACGTCGGGTCTCCGAAAGCGCTCCGTAGACTTTCAGGGGTGACCGACAGACTGGATGCCCGACGCCCCGACGCCCCGACCCTCGCCGGCCAGTACCAGCCCGGCGAGGTAGAGCAGCGACGGTACGAGCAGTGGGTAGCCGCCGGCCACTTCCGGGCATCGGCGGACAGCGACAAGCCGCCCTTCACCATCGTCATCCCGCCGCCGAACGTCACCGGCTCGCTGCACATGGGCCACGCGTTCGAGCACACCCTCATGGACGCGTTGAACCGCCGCAAGCGGATGCAGGGCTTCGAGGCGCTCTGGCTGCCCGGCATGGACCACGCCGGCATCGCCACCCAGAACCTGGTCGAGCGGCAGCTCGCCGGCGAGGGCCTGTCCCGGCACGACCTGGGCCGGGAGAAGTTCGTCGAGCGGGTCTGGCAGTGGAAGGCCGAGTCCGGCGGCGCCATCCTGGGCCAGATGCGCCGGCTCGGCGACGCGGTCGACTGGGACCGTGAGCGCTTCACCATGGACGAGGGCCTGTCCCGGGCCGTCCAGACCATGTTCAAGAAGCTCTTCGACGACGGGCTCATCTACCGGGCCAACCGGATCATCAACTGGTGCCCGCGCTGCCTCACGGCGCTCTCCGACATCGAGGTCGAGCACACCGACGACGAGGGCGAGCTCATCTCGATCCGCTACAGCGACGAGGTGGTGGTGGCCACCACCCGGGCCGAGACCATGCTCGGCGACACCGCGGTCGCGGTGCACCCGGAGGACGAGCGCTACCGGCACCTGATCGGCACTGAGGTGGACCTGCCGCTCACCGACCGGCGGATCCCGATCGTGGCCGACGAGCACGTCGACCCGAGCTTCGGCACCGGCATGGTGAAGGTGACCCCGGCGCACGACCCGAACGACTTCGAGATCGGCCAGCGGCACGACCTGCCGCAGCTGACGATCATGGACGAGCGGGGGATCATCACCGCGCCGGGCCCGTTCCAGGGCCTGGACCGTTACGAGGCCCGCCCGGCGATCGTGGCGGCGCTGCGTGAGCAGGGCCTGATCGTCGCCGAGAAGCGGCCGTACGTGCACGCCGTGGGGCACTGCTCCCGGTGCAAGACGACCGTCGAGCCGCGGCTGTCGCTGCAGTGGTTCGTCAACACCGCCCCGCTGGCCCAGGCCGCCGGCGACGCGGTCCGCGACGGCCGGGTGAAGATCGAGCCCGCCGAGCTGGCCAAGCGCTACTTCGCCTGGGTCGACAACATGCACGACTGGTGCATCTCCCGGCAGCTCTGGTGGGGTCACCGCATCCCGGTCTGGTACGGCCCGGCCGGCGAGATCGTCTGCGTCGGCCCCGACGAGGAGCCGCCGACCGGCGAGGGCTGGCGGCAGGACGAGGACGTCCTGGACACCTGGTTCTCCAGCGGCCTGTGGCCGTTCTCCACGCTCGGCTGGCCCGAGCGCACCCCGGACCTGGCGAAGTTCTACCCGACCAGCGTGCTGGTCACCGGCTACGACATCCTCTTCTTCTGGGTCGCCCGGATGATGATGTTCGGCCTCTACGCCATGGACGGCGTGCAGCCGTTCGACGTGGTCGCCCTGCACGGCATGGTGCGCGACGAGCACGGCAAGAAGATGTCGAAGTCGTTCGGCAACGTGGTCGACCCGCTGGACTGGATCGACCGGTTCGGCGCCGACGCCACCCGGTTCACCCTGGCCCGGGGCGCCAACCCCGGCCAGGACGTGCCGGTCAGCGAGGAGTGGTGCCAGGGCTCCCGCAACTTCTGCAACAAGCT
Source organism: Micromonospora sp. NPDC005305 (assembly GCF_040607315.1). Classification (NCBI taxonomy): domain Bacteria; kingdom Bacillati; phylum Actinomycetota; class Actinomycetes; order Micromonosporales; family Micromonosporaceae; genus Micromonospora; species Micromonospora sp. NPDC005305. Next base: position 2,659 of record NZ_JBEXGL010000021.1, read on the forward strand.
GTGGAACGCCACCCGGTTCGCGCTGCTCAACGGCGCGCACACCGACGGGCCGCTGCCGGCCGCGACCGAGCTGTCGACCGTCGACCGGTGGATCCTGTCCCGGCTGGCGCACGTCACCGCCGAGGTGGACGAGCAGTTCGAGGCGTACGAGTTTGCGAAGGTCTGCGACCTGCTCTACCACTTCGCCTGGGACGACGTCTGCGACTGGTACGTGGAGCTGAGCAAGCCGGTGCTCGCCGAGGGCGGGGCGTCGGCCGACGCCACCCGCCGGGTGCTCGGGCACGTGCTGGACCAGTTGCTGCGGCTGCTGCACCCGGTGATCCCGTTCGTCACCGACGAGCTGTGGACCGCGCTGACCGGTGGCGAGACCGTGATGACCGCCGCGTGGCCGGCGGCCGACCGTACCCTCGTCGACGACCCGGCGGAGGTCGAGGTCGGCACCCTGCAGCGGGTGGTGACCGAGATCCGGCGGTTCCGGTCCGACCAGGGGCTGCGCCCGACGCAGCGGGTGGCCGCCCGGCTCGACGGCCTGACCGGCGCCGGCATCGCGGCGCACGAGCCGCTGGTGCGCTCGCTGGTCCGGCTCGACGCGCCGGGCGACGACTTCCAGGCCAGCGCGACCCTCGCCATGCCGGGCGAGGTGAGCGTGGCGCTGGACACCCGGGGTTCGATCGACGTGGCCGCCGAGCGGGCCCGACTGACCAAGGACCGGGCGGCCGCTGAGAAGGAGGCCGCGCAGGCGCGGGCGAAGCTCGACAACCCCGCGTTCGTCGGCAAGGCCCCCGAGCCCGTGGTCGCCAAGATCCGGGAGCGGCTCGCGGTGGCCGAGGCCGATCTCATCCGGATCGACGCCGCGCTGGAGGCGCTTCCCTCGTGACCGACCGCACCGAATTCGCCGAGGTGGAGGCCGCGCTGAACGCGCGCGGCTTCACCCGCATGCACTTCGAGCTGGAGAAGATCGAGAGCCTGCTCGACCTGCTCGGCAGCCCGCAGCGGGCGTACCCGTCGATCCACCTGACCGGAACCAACGGCAAGACGTCGACCGCCCGGATGATCGACGCGCTGCTGCGGGCGTTCGGGCTGCACACCGGCCGCTACACGAGCCCGCACCTGGAGACGGTCCGGGAGCGGATCAGCCTGGACGGCGAGCCGGTGAGCGAGGACCGGTTCGTGGCCATGTACCGGGAGGTGGCGCCCCTCGCCGAGCTGGTCGACCAGCGCTCCGCCGAACCGCTGACCTACTTCGACCTGACCACGGCGCTGGCCTTCGCCACCTTCGCCGACGCCCCGGTGGACGTCGCCGTGGTGGAGGTGGGCCTCGGCGGCGCCGAGGACGCCACCAACGTGATCCAGGCCGGCGTCGCGGTGATCACCCCGATCGGGCTGGACCACACCGAGTGGCTCGGCGACACCGTCGAGGACATCGCGCTGCACAAGGCGGGCATCATCCACTCCGGCGCCACGGTGATCGCGGCGGCGCAGGAGGAGGAGGCCGCCCGGCCCATCCTGGAACGCTGCGCCGAGGTCGGCGCCACCGTCGCGCGGGAGGGCGCCGAGTTCGGCGTGCTGCGCCGCACCGTCGCGGTCGGCGGCCAGGTGCTCACCATCCAGGGCCTCGGCGGGGTCTACGAGGAGATCTTCATCCCGCTGCACGGCGCGCACCAGGCGCAGAACGCCGCCGTGGCGCTCGCCGCGGTGGAGGCGTTCCTCGGCGCGGGCGCACGGCGGCAGCTCGACGTCGAGGCGGTCCGGGAGGGCTTCGCGGGGGCCAGCTCGCCGGGCCGGCTGGAGCGGGTCCGCACCGCCCCCACGATCCTGCTCGACGGCGCGCACAACCCGCACGGGATGGCCGCCACGGTCACCGCGGTCCAGGAGGAGTTCGCGTTCAGCAAGCTGGTCGGGGTGCTCGCCGTGCTCGGCGACAAGGACGCGGCCAGCCTGCTGGAGCTGCTCGAACCGGTGCTCGACTCGATCGTGGTCACCGTCAACAGCTCGCCCCGGGCCATGCCCGTCGACGAGCTGGCCGCGCTGGCCCGGGAGGTCTTCGGGCCGGACCGGGTGGAGGTGACCGAGGCGATGCCGGACGCCATCGAGGCGGCCGTCGCCGAGGCCGAGTCCGACGTGCCGGGCGAGCTGGCCGGGGTGGGTGTGCTGATCACCGGATCGGTGATGACCGTGGCCGACGCCCGCCGGCTGCTCAAGCGATGACCGGCCCGGTGGACGAGCGCCCGCCGGACGGGGCGGAGCAGCCGGGGTCGCGGCGCTCCGGGCTGCGCGACCCCGACAAGGCGGTCCGCGGTCTCGGTGCCGGCACCCTCGCGCTGGAGGCGCTGGTGCTGCTGCTGGCCATCCAGCCGATCCGGGTGGTCGGGGGAGACCTCAGCGGGGCGGCCGTCGCCGCCATCGTCGCGCTGGCGGTCGCCTGCGTGGTGCTGGCCGGCCTGATGAAGCGGGCCTGGGCCTGGAACGCCGGCACCGTGCTCCAGGCCCTGCTGCTGCTCGCCGGGCTGCTGCACTGGTCGCTGTTCGCGCTCGGCGTCATCTTCGCGCTCGTGTGGGCGTATGCCCTGCACGTGCGGCGGGTCATCCTCCGCTGAGCCGGCGGGGTCAGGCGTCGGCGAGGGTGCGCCACTGGGTGAGCGCCACGCCGTGCCCGTCCGGGTCGCGGAAGGCGGCCGCCCACACCTCCAGCTTGGTGCCCCGGTTGACCACCCGCGGGGCATACGTGAACCGGACGCCCGACCCGCGCAGCCGCTCGTAGGCCGACTGGATGTCGTCGACCTCGAGGTTGACGTGGACCAGCCGGCGGCTCATCGGTGCGGCCCCGGTCACCCGGCGCAGCACCAGGCGGGTCGGCCCGGAGGCGAGGACGGCGTTGCCCTCGCCCCGGTCCACCTCGGCGAAGCCGAGGTCCCGGTAGAAGTCCAGGGACCGGTCCAGGTCGGTGACGAGCAGGGTGATGCCGATGCCGCTGATCGGGCTCGCCGCCTCGGCCGGCTCGTCCTCGCCGGCCGGGCCGAAGATGGCCTCGTCCAGCTCCTCGGGGGTGGGCGGCGCGTCGCCGGCCGGCTCGTCCAACGGGACGTCGATCGGGTCCACCGGCACGGTGTCGAACCGCTCCTCGGCGGGCGGGCGGGGCGTCGGGGCCCGGCGGGGGAGCGGACCGGCCGTGGCCGGCTCGACCAGCTGCCCCTCCAGGACGACCCCGCCGCCGGGGCGCTGGTGCAGCACCACCGGCTCGCGGTCCTCGGGCAGCCCGGTGAGGTCGTCGAGGAGCGGGTCCGGCGCGGGCGGGAAGTCGTCGCGGAAGTCGTCCTCCGGAGCCCGGTCGGCCCACGGCGGGGCCTCCTGCCCGATCAGCACCTCGTCGACCGGGCCCGGGTCGGCGAACTCGGGCGGCAGGTCGGCCACCGCGGCGGCCGTCTCGGCGTGGGTGGGCACCTCGTCCCAGAGGACGCGGACGTGCCGCTGGTCGTCGAGGGCGACCCGGACGGGCAGCGCCTGACCCAGCGACGGCCACTTGGCGACCGGGACCCGCGGCTCGATGATCTTCTTGGACCGGGGCGGCAGGCCGGGGGCGTCGATCACCAGTTGCAGCTCACAGCGGCCGAAGGCGTACTGGGTGGGCGGCTCGGAGGCGCTGTGTACGTGGCCGAGCCCGACAACCCAGGTGCGGCCGCCGCCGCGGACCGTGGCCAGGGCGATCGCCAGCACCAGCAGGGCGACTCCGAGCGCCACGATCGCCCAGCTCGTCATGCCCAGCCCGAACAGGGTCACGAACGTGGCCAGGGTGCCCAGCACCGCGCCGATCAGCTTGCGTACCGGCGCGATGGGTCGGTTCCCGCCATTCGCCACAGTGGACCTCCCAGGGGTTCCAGGGCCAGGCTAGGCCGCCGCGGCGACCCAGGGAAGGAGCAGCCGCCGCGCCGGCGCCGGGGCCGGGTCGCTACGCTGACCGTACCCAGCCCGACCCGGTTCCGCGCACAGGAGGAAACCAGCGTGTCCAGCAGCAGCCCGGACGAGCGGACGCTCGTACTGATCAAGCCCGACGCGGTCCGCCGCGGTCTGGTCGGGGAGATCCTCGGCCGTTTCGAGCGCAAGGGCCTGCGGATCGACGCGCTGGTGGTCCGCGCCATGGACGGCGACTTCGCCGACCAGCACTACGCCGAGCACGTGGACAAGCCGTTCTACCCGCCGCTGAAGGCGTTCATGACCGGGGGCCCGCTGGCCGCCCTGGTGCTCTCCGGCGACCAGGTGATCGAGGTGGTCCGCGGGATGATCGGCAGCACCGACGGCCGCAAGGCCGCCGCCGGCACCATCCGCGGCGACCTGTCCCTCTCCAACCGGGAGAACCTGGTGCACGCCTCCGACTCGGTGGACAGCGCCAAGCGCGAGATCGCCCTCTGGTTCCCCGAGCTGAGCTGATCCGACCTCCGACGGCCCCGGTTCCCGCGCGTGCGGGCCGGGGCCGTCGTGCGTGCTCAGCCCGGCACGCCGGTCAGTTTGTCCGGATTGCCGATCAGGTAGACGCCGGTGATCCGGCCCTCGGCGGCGGCCACGGAGAGGATGTAGCGGGCGCCGGGCCAGGTCAGCACCAGCGCGGGCGCGCCGTTGAGCTCGACCGGGGTGGCCCGGACCTCGGGGTGGCGCTGGTGGTACAGGCCGGCGAAGAAGCGGGCGATCCGGTCCGGGCCGTGCACCGGGTTGCGGGCCGCCGAGACCCGGCCGCCGCCGTCGTTCCACGAGGTGGCGTCGGCCGCGACCAGGCCGGTCAGCCGGGCCAGGTCGCCGTCGCGCGCCGCGGCCAGGAAGGCGTCGAGCAGCCGGCGCTGCTCGGCCGGGCCGGCGGTGAACCGCGGCCGGCCGTCGGCGATCCGGGCCACCGCGCGGTGGTGCAGTTGCCGGCAGTCCGCCGCGGACCGGTCCAGCAGGTCACCGATCTCGGCGTACGGCAGGGCGAAGGCGGTGTGCAGCACGTACACCGCCCGCTCCGGCGGGGTGAGCCGTTCCAGCAGGTGCAGCAGCGCGGTGGAGAGCGTCTCCCGCTGCTCGACCGTGTCCAGCGGGCCGAACGGGGACGGGTCGGTCGGCACCGGCTCCGGCAACCACGGCCCGACGTACGTCTCCCGGGCGGCCTGCCGGGCCCGCAGCCGGTCCAGGGCCAGCCGGGTCACCACCCGGGACAGGTAGCGGCGCGGCTCGGCCACGCTGTCCCGGTCGACGTCCAGCCAGCGCAGGTACGCCTCCTGGAGCACGTCCTCGGCGTCGTGCAGGCTGCCCAGCAGGCGGTACGCCAGCCCGAGCAGCATCGGCCGGTGCGCCGTGAGCGCACCGGCCGCCTGCGCCGCCGCCGAGGGTGAGGTCACACCTCGACCGGCGGCTCGGTACGGGTGCTCACCGAGATCCGGTTCCACACGTTGATTGTGGCGATCGCGACCACCAGATCGGCCAGTTCCTTCTCCGACCAGACCTTCGCGGCGGCGTCCCACACGTCGTCCGGCACGCCGTGCTCGCCGAGCCGGGTCACCGCGTCGGTCAGCGCCAGCGCGGCCCGCTCCCGCTCGGTGAAGAAGGGCGCCTCCCGCCACGCCGCGACGGCGAACAGCCGCCGGCTCGACTCGCCCGCCCCGAGCGCGTCCCGGCTGTGCATGTCGACGCAGAACGAGCAGCCGTTCAACATCGACGCCCGCAGCTTGACCAGCTCCAGCACGGTGTGGTCCACGTTCTTCTGGACGTACTTCTCCAACCCGAGCACCGCCCGGTACGCCTCCGGCGCCACCGTCGCCGCGTCCATCCGGCTCATCGCCGCCTCCTTCAAGTCGTCGGTACGCCCACACGACGGATCGGGGCCGGGGCGATGTGACGGCGCGGCGGTGTGACGGTGGTCATGGGGTGGGCGGATAGTCCGGAGCGGGACGGGGGGGCGGGTCGAGTACGCTTGACGGCAGACAGGCGACGACCCGGCCATCACCGGTGAGCCTCCGGAAGAACGGCCGGGTGACCGGCTCAGTAGAACCGGACGGGACGGCCCGTCACAGCCGGCCAACGAGCGGGCGGTCGCACCTCGGACCGCCAAGCGGGGTGGTACCGCGGGCCTTGCCCCGGGCGCGCCGGCACGGCGTACCGGGAACGGGTTCGTCCTCGCAGACCCACGGACATGTGAGCTGCTGAGGAGAGCGACCCCCGATGGCCTATCCGTTGCACGACCCGACCGCCGCCGGCGTCCCGGCGAGCCCGGACCTGCCCGCGGTCGAGCGCCGGGTCCTGGAGCACTGGACGGCCGACAAGACCTTCGAGGTCAGCGTCGAGGCGCGTCCCACCGGCGAGGACGGGAAGAACGAGTTCGTCTTCTACGACGGCCCGCCCTTCGCCAACGGCCTGCCGCACTACGGCCACCTCTTCACCGGATACGTGAAGGATGTCGTGCCGCGCTACCAGACCATGCGCGGCCGGCACGTCGAGCGCCGGTTCGGCTGGGACTGCCACGGCCTGCCGGCCGAGGTGGTCGCCGAGAAGCAGCTCGGCATCACCACCAAGGCGGAGATCCTCGACCTCGGCGTGGCCCGGTTCAACGAGGCCTGCCGCACGTCGGTGCTGGAGTTCACCCAGGACTGGGAGCGGTACGTCACCCGGCAGGCCCGCTGGGTCGACTTCGCCAACGACTACAAGACGCTCGACCTGGACTACATGGAGAGCGTCATGTGGGCCTTCAAGACCCTGCACGACAAGGGTCTGGTCTACGAGGGCTTCCGGGTGCTGGCCTACTGCTGGCGGTGCGAGACCCCGCTGTCGAACACCGAGACCCGGATGGACGACGTCTACAAGGACCGGCACGACCCGACGCTGACCGTCTGGTTCGAGCTGACCGCCGACGACTCGGCCCCCGAGCTGGTGCGCGGCCCGGTGCGGCTCGGCGTCTGGACCACCACGCCGTGGACCCTGCCGTCGAACCTGGCGCTCGCCGTCGGCCCCGACATCGAGTACGCGGTGCTGGACCGCGACGGCGACCGCTACCTGGTCGGCGCCGCCCGGCTCGGCGCGTACGCCAAGGAGCTGGAGGGGTACGAGCAGGTCGGCACCGTGCTCGGCCGGGACCTGGTCGGGCGCCGCTACACGCCGCTCTACGACTTCCTCGTCGACCAGGCCGGCGAGAACGCCTACCAGGTGCTCGGCGCGGAGTTCGTCACCACCGAGGACGGCACCGGGATCGTCCACCTGGCTCCGGCCTTCGGTGAGGACGACCAGAACACCTGCAACGCGGCCGGCATCCCGACCATCGTCACGGTCGACGACCACACCCGGTTCACCGGGCTGGTGCCGCCGTACCAGGGCGAGCAGGTCTTCGACGTGAACAAGCCGGTGATCCGGGAGCTGAAGGAGCGGGGGGTGGTGCTCCGGCAGGACACCTACACCCACTCCTACCCGCACTGCTGGCGCTGCGACACCCCGCTCGTCTACAAGGCGGTCTCCTCCTGGTTCGTCGCGGTCACCCGGGTCAAGGACCGGATGGTCGAGCTGAACCAGCAGATCAACTGGACGCCGGCGCACATCAAGGACGGCTCGTTCGGCAAGTGGCTGGCCAACGCCCGCGACTGGTCGATCAGCCGGAATCGGTTCTGGGGCTCGCCGATCCCGGTGTGGAAGTCCGACGACCCGAACCACCCGCGCGTCGACGTGTACGGCTCGCTGGCCGACATCGAGCGGGACTTCGGCGTACGCCTGACCGACCTGCACCGGCCCGCGGTGGACGACCTGGTCCGCCCCAACCCGGACGACCCGACCGGGCAGTCGATGATGCGCCGGGTTCCCGAGGTGCTGGACTGCTGGTTCGAGTCCGGCTCGATGCCGTTCGCCCAGGTGCACTACCCGTTCGAGAACCGCGAGTGGTTCGAGCACCACTACCCGGGCGACTTCATCGTCGAGTACATCGGACAGACGCGCGGCTGGTTCTACACCATGCACGTGCTGGCCACCGCGCTGTTCGACCGGCCGGCGTTCCGCAACTGCCTCAGCCACGGCATCCTGCTCGGCTCCGACGGGCGCAAGATGTCCAAGAGCCTGCGCAACTACCCGGACGTCTACCACGTCTTCGACGCGTACGGGTCGGACGCCATGCGCTGGATGCTGATGTCCTCGCCGGTGCTGCGCGGCGGCGACATGGCGGTCACCGAGACGCTCATCCGGGACGCGGTGCGCCAGGTGCTGCTGCCGCTGTGGAACGTCTGGTACTTCTTCTCGCTCTACGCCAACGCGGACGGCTACACGGCGAAGCGCCGCACCGACTCGACGCACCTGCTCGACCGGTACGTGCTGGCGAAGACGAACGAGCTGGTGTCGACGGTCCAGGGTCAGCTCGACGCGTACGACATCTCGGGCGCCTGCGCCACCGTCCGGTCCTTCCTGGACGCGCTGACCAACTGGTACGTGCGCCGCTCCCGGGACCGGTTCTGGGCGGGCGACGCCGACGCGTTCGACACGCTGTGGACGGTGCTGGAGACGCTCTGCCGGGTGGTGGCGCCGCTCGCGCCGCTGACCGCGGAGGAGATCTGGCGCGGGCTCACCGGCGAGCGGTCGGTGCACCTGACCGACTTCCCGTCGGCGGAGGAGTTCCCGGCCGACCACGAGCTGGTGGCCGCCATGGACAACGTCCGGGCGGTCGCCTCGGCGGCGCTGTCGCTGCGCAAGGCAAAGGGGCTGCGGGTGCGGCTGCCGCTGTCGAAGCTGACCGTGGCCTCACCGGTCGCGGCCCAGCTGCGGCCCTTCGCCGACCTGGTTGCAGACGAGGTCAACGTGAAGGCGGTGGAGTTCACCGACGAGGTGTCCGCCTACTGCGAGCAGGTGCTGACCGTGGTGCCCCGGGCGCTCGGCCCGCGGGTCGGCAAGGCGGTCCAGCAGGTGATCAAGGCGGTCAAGGCGGGGGAGTGGGAGCTGCAGGACGGCGCCCCGGTCGCCGCCGGGGTCACCCTCGCCGAGGGCGAGTACGAGCTGCGCCTGGTCGCCGCCGACGCCGAGCACTCCGCGCCGCTGCCCGGCGGCGAGGGCGTGGTCGTGCTGGACACGGAGGTCACCCCCGAGCTGGCCGCCGAGGGGCTGGCCCGGGACGTGGTCCGGGTGGTCCAGCAGGCCCGCCGGGACGCCGACCTGGACGTCTCGGACCGGATCGTGGTGGCCGTCTCCGCCTCGGAGGAGGTCCGCGCGGCGGTCGCCGCGTACACCGACTTCGTGGCCCGGGAGGTGCTGGCCGACACGGTCGACTTCGCCGAGGGCGTCGACGGCTTCGCCGGCGAGGTCGGCGAGGGCGAGCGGGTGACGGTGGCGGTCCGGCGGGTATGAGGTTCTGATGGCGGGTCCGGCGGCGTCCGCGCCGCCGGACCAGCCTGCGGACGGCTGACCACCCGATCCGCCGGATGCCGACCCGTCCGCTACCGTGACAGCGCCTGCTCACGTACGACCGCCGGAGGACCCGTGCCCCTGCTCTACACCATCGGCAAGCTCACCGTGGCGCCCACGCTGCGGTTGGCCTTCCGTCCGCACGTGGAGGGGTTGGAGCACATCCCGGCGACCGGCGGGGCGATCTTCGCGGGCAACCACCTCTCCGTCGCCGACGAGCTGCTGCTCGGCACGGTGGTGCCCCGGCACCTGGCCTTCTGGGCCAAGTCGGAGTACTTCAACGGCACCGGCGTGAAGGGCGCGTTCTCGAAGTTCGTGCTCACCGGGCTGGGTGCCATCCCGGTCGAGCGGGCCGGTGGCCGTGCGGCGCTGTCCGCGTTCGACGCCGCCATCCCGGTGCTCAAGGCCGGCGACCTGGTGGCCGTCTACCCGGAGGGGACCCGCTCGCCCGACGGCCGGCTCTACCGGGGGCGGACCGGCGCGGCCCGGCTGGCCGTGGCGGCGGGCGTGCCGATCATCCCGGTGGGCGTGACCGGCACCGACAAGGCGCAGCCCATCGGCACGCGGGTGCCCCGGCCCGGCCGGGCGGAGATCACCATCCGGTTCGGCAAGCCGCTGGACTTCACCGGCCGGTCCGACGACCGCACGTCGCTGCGGGCGATGACCGACGAGATGATGGCCGAGATCCAGAAGCTCACCGGCCAGGAGTACGTGCCGCGCTACGCGCCGAAGCGCGCCGAGCCGCCGGCCGACCCGGCCGCCGACCCGACCGCCTGAGGCGTCACGGCGGGTCGCTGCCGCGCCGCCCTTCCTGGGCGACCACCGCGTCCAGGTCGCCGAGCAGCGCCAGCTGCTTCATGGCCCGGGCCATCCGCGCGTTCCCCGGGATCCGGTCGCGGTTGCCGGCCAGGAACGCCCAGTAGCCGGCGGTGAACGGGCAGGCGTCCGGGCCGAGCCGCTGCCGCGGGTCGTAGCGGCAGCCGCCGCAGTAGTCGCTCATCCGGTTGATGTACGCGCCACCGGCGACGTACGGCTTGGTGGTCATCCGGCCCAGGTCGGCGTACTGGCTCATGCCCACCACGTTGCCGGTCATCACCCACTCGTAGCCGTCCACGAACCGGGTGTGGAACCACTCGACCAGCTCCGACGGGCGCCAGCCGCGCTGGAGCGCGTAGTTGCCGAGCACCATGAGCCGCGGGATGTGGTGCACCCAGCCCCGGTCGCGGACGCCCGTGAGCACGTCCTGCAGGCAGCGCGCGTCGACCGGAGCCGCGTCCAGGTCGCGCCACCAGTCCGGCAGGGCGCGGCGGGCGCCCAGCGCGTTGCTGTCCCGCCAGCCCTTCTCGAAATACCAGTAGGTGTGCCACATGTAGTCCCGCCAGCCCAGCACCTGCCGGACGAAGCCCTCGACGGCGGCCAGCGGCGCCTCCTGCCTCCGGTACGCCCGCTCGGCGCCCCGGACCGCCACCATGGGATCCAGCAGGCCCAGGTTGAACGAGGACGACAGCATGCTGTGCGCCAGCCACGGGTCGGTGGAGAGCATGGCGTCCTCGTACCGGCCGAACGCGGCGAGCCGGTGCCGGAGGAAGTGCCGCAACCGGGACCTCGCCTCGCCGGTGGTGGCCGGGAAGCGGCGGGGCCCGTCCCGCCCGGCGAACCGGATGCCCTCCCGGGCCCAGCGGTCCAGGTCGGCCCGGACCTCCGCGTCGATGTCGTCCTCCTTCGGCATCACCGGCGCCGGGACGTCGAGCCTGCCGTCCTTCGGCGGGGGATCCCGGTTCTCGGTGTCGAAGCTCCACCGGCCGCCCGCAGGCTCGCGACCGTCCATGAGCACCCCGTGGTGCTCCCGGGCGAACCGGTAGAACACCTCCATCCGCAGCGCGCCCCGGCGGTCGTCGGCCCAGTCGGCGAAGTCCGCCAGGCTGGTCGCGAAGCCCCGGGCCGGCAGCACGGTGACCGCGTCCAGCCCTCGGACGAACTCCAGCGCCCGCCGCGAGGTCGGGTGACACACCTCCAGTGGCTCGCGGACCTGCCTCAGGGCCTGCCCGTACGTCTCGCCGCGCACGAAGATCGCCTGGTCGCCCAGCTCGGCGGCGCGGTGCCGGAGCGCGGAGAGGATCAGGTGGGCCTTCTGCCGGTGGAAGACGCGCCGCCGGAAGACCGCCTTGGACTCGATGAGGAGAACCGGCTGCTTCCGCTCGTCGAGGAAGTGCGGCCCCAGCTGGTCAGCGAAGAGCCAACGCCGCGACATGTCCTGATTGTCACCCCTCGGACCGATCCGACCCGGGAGGAAGGCGGAACCTTTACGTGTTCGATACGTTGCGAACGGTGACGGTCCCTCAGGACTGCTCGGGGGTGACGACCTTCTGGCGCAGGTCGTCCAGCAGCCGGCCGCTGTCCTCCACGGACAGTCGGGTGAAGACGCCGGTGGCCAGGCTGCCGTGGTCCACCGAGGTGCACACCACCACCGTGTCGCCGTCGGCCCGGCCCACCGCGCAGCGCTCGTACCGGCCCCGGACACCGGTCTCCACCGGCACCGAGGGGGCGAGGTCGTACCGGTCGGTGAGGCGGGCCAGCTCGGCCTGCGCGTCCGACTCCGGGCTCAGCCGGAACCCGGTGCCGCCGAAGAGGGTCACCCGCTTGCCGTCGCTCGTCGTGTAGATGCCGGCGAAGGTGTCCTCGGCCATCAGGTGCGCCTGGCGTACCTGCGACTTCAGCTCGGCGGCGGCGGCCTGGCTGCGCTCGTCCTGGCGCAGCCGCATCGAGCCGAGCTGGTCGGGCAGGCTGGCGCTCGCCGGGTACTGGGCGGAGAGCGGTTGGGCCCACCAGAGCGGCACCCCGCAGCAGCAGGCGACGGTGAGCAGCAGCACCCAGGGCCAGCGGCGCCGGCGGCGGACCGGCACGGCCACGTACCCCTTGGGCGGCCCCCACCCGGGCGGCGCGGCCACCGGCGGCGGGGTCTTCTTCGCGCGGCGCTGCTTCGGCGGCGCGGGCCGGGGCGGCGCGACCGCCGGCGGCGACACCGGCCGGGCGACCGGCGGCGGGGCCGGGACGGCCGGCGGGCCGAGCGGCGGCGCCGCGGCGACCGGCGGGGCGGCGTAGGGAGGCGGGTGCGGCGCCGTGTAGGGCGCCGTGTAGGGCAGGGTCGCCGGCAGCGCCGGGAAGTCGGCGGAGTGCAGGTCCCAACCGGTGGTGTCCACGCCCGCCCACGGGTCGACCGGCACCTGGTGCTCTGGCGAGTCGGCCGGCGGCACCGGGGTGGGCTCGGCCGACTCGCCCCAGGCGCGCTTGCGCGGCGGCGGGGGCGGCACCGCGGCGGAGCCGCTCCAGCGGGGGGCGGGCGGCTCCGCCGGCGTCTCGACGCCGGCCTGGTTCTCGACCCGGGTGGGGTCCGGCCGCTGCTCCACCCGGGTGGGGTCGGGGCGGGGCGCAACCGGGGCGGACCCGGCGGCGCGGGTCGGGCCGGGCACGGCGGCCGAACCCCGGGCGGGCGGGGCCGGCGACACCGGGGTGGGGTCGGGGTCCGCGGCGGGGTCGGCCTCCGGGTCGGGGTCGGCCTCCGCGTCGGGGCCGGCCTGCGCGGCGGGTTCCGGCTGCGCGGCCGGTGCGGCCTGCGCGGTGGGCTCGTCGCGTGGGGCGGCCTCCGCGTGCGAAGCGGCTTCGGCCGGTGCGGCGGGCGCGGTGGGCTCGCCCTCCGGCGCGGGCTCGGCCGCTGCGGTGGCGGGAACCGGCTGCGCGTCGGGTGCGCCGGCCCGGGCCTCGGCGTCCACGGGCGCGTCCGCCCTGGTCGGAGGCGCGGCGTCGGCCTGCGGTGGAACGTCGGCCGGAGGCTCGGTGACCGCCGGATCCCCGTTCCGGCCGGTGGCCGGGGTGCCCCCGTCGGCCGGCCGGTCCGCCCCCGGCTGCGGCTGCGACATCGCGGCAATCTCCTCTCGCGCCCGTTGCGAGGTTAGTACCGCCCCGCCACCCCCGACGAATCCACCACCACCCCACCCCACCCACCCCCACCCCGCTCGTCGATCAAGAGGTTTGCGTCGGGTCGGCGCGGATCCTGACGCAAACCTCTTGATCAACGCGGGGAGAGGGGTGGACGGGGCGGTGGGGGGCCTGGTTGGGGTGGGTGGGGTGGGCCAGCGGTGCCGCGTCGTCGGTGGCGGGGGACCGCGTACCCTTGGGCATCATGAGTGCCCCGTCGACGACGCCGCGCCCGACCGCGGCCAATTCCGTGTGGCCGCGGTTGGAGCCGCTGCTGCCCCAGGTGACCAAGCCCATCCAGTACGTGGGTGGCGAGCTGGGCGCGGTGGTCAAGGACTGGGACGCGGCGACCGTCCGGTGGGCGCTGATGTACCCCGACGCGTACGAGGTGGGCCTGCCCAACCAGGGCGTCCAGATCCTCTACGAGGTGCTCAACGAGCTGCCCGACGTGCTCGCCGAGCGGACGTACGCGGTCTGGCCGGACCTGGAGAAGCTGATGCGCGCCCACGGCGTGCCGCAGTTCACCGTCGACGCCCACCGCGCGGTGCGCGACTTCGACGTGTTCGGCGTCTCCTTCTCCACCGAGCTGGGCTACACCAACCTGCTCACCGCGATCGACCTGGCCGGCATCCCGCTGCTCGCCGCCGACCGCACCGAGGCCGACCCGGTGATCGTGGCCGGTGGCCACGCCGCGTTCAACCCGGAGCCGATCGCCGACTTCGTCGACGCCGCGGTGCTCGGCGACGGCGAGGAGGCGGTGCTGGAGATCACCGCGATCGTCCGGGACTGGAAGGCCGAGGGCTGCCCGGGCGGCCGGGACGAGCTGCTGCTGCGGCTGGCCCGCACCGAGAGCATCTACGTGCCGCGCTTCTACGACGTGGACTACCTGCCCGACGGCCGGATCCAGCGGGTCGTGCCGAACCGTCCCGACGTGCCGTTCCGGGTGCACAAGCGCACGACCATGGACCTGGACGCCTGGCCGTACCCGAAGAAGCCGCTCGTGCCGCTGGCCGAGACGGTCCACGAGCGGTACGCGGTGGAGATCTTCCGCGGCTGCACCCGTGGCTGCCGGTTCTGCCAGGCGGGCATGATCACCCGCCCGGTGCGGGAGCGCTCGATCACCACGGTCGGCCAGATGGTGCAGCAGGGGCTGGAGTTCTCCGGCTTCCACGAGGTGGGCCTGCTGTCGCTGTCGTCGGCCGACCACTCGGAGATCGGCGACATGTGCTCCGGGCTCGCCGAGCAGTACGCGGGCACCAACGTCTCGCTCTCGCTGCCGTCGACGCGGGTGGACGCCTTCAACATCGACCTGGCGCAGGAGCTGTCCCGCAACGGCCGGCGGACCGGCCTGACCTTCGCCCCCGAGGGCGGGTCGGAGCGGATCCGCAAGGTCATCAACAAGATGGTGTCGAAGGACGACCTCATCCGCACCGTGGTGACCGCGTACACCAACGGTTGGCGGCAGGTGAAGCTCTACTTCATGTGCGGCCTGCCGACCGAGACCGACGCCGACGTCCTCGAGATCGCCGACATGGCGCACGAGGTCATCCGGGCCGGCCGGGCGGCCACCGGGTCCAAGGACATCCGCTGCACCGTCTCGATCGGTGGCTTCGTGCCGAAGCCGCACACCCCGTTCCAGTGGGCCGCCATGGAGCGCCCCGAGGTCATCGACGGCCGGCTCCGGCTGCTCAAGCAGGCCATCAACAGCGACCGCTCGCTGGGCCGGGCCGTCGGCTTCCGCTACCACGACGGCGAGCCGTCGCTGATCGAGGGCCTGCTGTCCCGGGGCGACCGCCGGGTCGGCGCGGTGATCCGCCGGGTCTGGGAGAACGGCGGCCGGTTCGACGGTTGGAGCGAGCACTTCTCCTACCAGCGCTGGGTGGACGCGGCGGCCGAGGTGCTGCCGTCGTTCGGGGTGGACCTGGACTGGTTCACCACCCGGGAGCGCGACGAGCTGGAGGTCCTGCCCTGGGACCACCTCGACTCGGGCCTGGACAAGGACTGGCTCTGGCAGGACTGGCAGGACTCGCTCGCCGAGTATGAGCAGGACGACTGCCGGTGGACGCCCTGCTTCGACTGCGGCGTGTGCCCGGCCATGGACACCGAGATCCAGATCGGCCCGACCGGCCGGAAGCTGCTGCCGTTGACCCCGGTCAACGGTCTGAAGCTGCCCGCCGGCGCCCAGCAGTAGCACCGCCGGCGCACACCGGAGCGCGGGATCCCTCGGGGTTCCGCGCTCCGTCACATTCCGGGACACGTCGCCCGTCGATGTCCCGTGACGCGGGGTGGGGGTGCCCCGACTGGCTGTCTCTCGATACGCTGCGTCCGTATTGGACCGGCCGGGGGCCGGCAGCGGGGAGGGCAGCAGCATGGGTGACATCAGGCCGCCGGACACCGGCGATCTGCACGTCAGCGTCGAGGACCTGGACGCCGCGGCGGACTACGTCGAGCGCCTCAAGCAGTATGTCGACGACACCATCAGCTACGAGATGGAACGCATCAAGGAGCGGATGAAGGGCGACAGCAACAACGCGCAGACGGTGCCCAACGGCACGCCGTTCGGCGCGTACGAGGACGCTCGCATGCAGTGGCAGGCGCTGACGAAGTCGACGGCGAACATGGAGGCCCACCTCAAGTCGCTCTCCACCAAGCTCGCCTCACTGAAGCAGGGCACCGAGGACATCGCGAAGGCGTTCCGCGACACCGAGGCCCGCAACGCCGCCAACGGCAAGGAGATCGAGCGGCTGCTGGAGTCCGCCGCCCCGCCGCCGGCGACGGGCGAGCAGCCCACCTACCCGTACACGGCCTGAGGGGGAGAGGGTCATGGCTGGAGGAACCTGGGAGCGGTGCGTCCGCGAGGTGACGCTGTCGGCGGACCCGGAGACGGTCGGCTCGGTCGGGGTGGGGTGGCGCAACCTCTCCACCGGCCTGGGCTACCTGCGGGACTCGCTCGTCGGGCGGTCCTTCGTGGGCCCGATCGCGTCGGGCCAGGAGCGCCCGCACAGCGGCGGCCTGCCCGGCCTGCTCAGCGGCTGGAAGGGCAGCGGCGGCGACGCGTACCGCGAGCACCTGGGCGAGATCGGCAAGGAGATCGAGGATCTCATCACCCACGCGAGCAACGTCAGCGGTGCGCTGGCGCGGATCGAGGGTGACATCCGCAAGTCGGTCGCGAGCATCCCGATCCCGCTGATGGACGACTTCGGCTGGGACGAGTGGAGCCTGCCCAACGGCACCGAGCTCGACGACGCCCGCGACGGCGAGAGCGCCTCGGGCTTCCTGGCCGCGCTGCGCAAGGACTACCAGAGCAACCCGGCCTCGTACGCCGACGGCGCGTTCCGCGACAAGGCCGACGACCTCGAGGCGACCATGAAGGTCGACGGCAACGCCAGCGACAACAAGCGCGGCGGCTGGTGGGACACCAAGTCGCACCTGGACAACTGGTACCGGGACAACCAGCAGGCGGCCAACTCGGCGATGTCGCCGCTGCCGGCCGCCGTGGAGACGGAGCGGCCCAAGCTGGTCGTGCCCACGCCGAACTCCGACGTCGACGACTACCGTCCCGACGACCGCAAGCCGCCGTCCGGCCTGCCGGGCGGTGGTGGCGGCGTCGGTGGCGGTGGCGCGGGCGGCGGCTTCGGTGGCGGCGCGCCCTCCCTCGGCAGCACCGGCGGCGGTGGTGGCGGCGGCGGTGGCTCCTTCGACGGCGGATCCCTGAAGCCCCCGCCCACCACCGGCGGCCCCGACTTCGGCGGCGGAGGCAGTGGCGGCGGCGCCGGCACCGTCACCCCGCCGTCCACCGGCGCTGGCTACCCGGGGACCGGTGACCACGACTACGGCAGCGGCCTGGCCGGCGCCGGCGGGCCGGGCACCATCGGCGGCGGCGCCGGCGGGCTCGGCGGCGGCGTCAACTCCGCGGGGCTCGGCGGCGCCGGTGGCGGCTTCGGCGGTGGCGGCGCCGGCCTCGGCTCGGCCGGCGGCATCGGTGGCGGCGGTGTCGGCGCGGCCGGCGGGATCGGCATGGGCGGCATCCCCGGCATGGTCGGTGGCGGCAACGGCAAGGTGCCCCCGATGACCAGCGCGGCCAGCGCGCTGCGCAACGCGGCCGGCGCGGGCGCGGGCGCGGGTGGCGCGCGCGGCGCCGGCATGATGGGCGGCGGCATGATGGGCGGCGGGCACGGCGGCGCCGGGCACGGCGGCTCCGGCAGCGAGCACTCGTCGTGGTTGACTGAGGACGACGATCCGTGGGGCAGCGGTGACGCCGCGTCCCCGGGCATCCTGCGCTGAGGACGGACGGATGAGGTTGCACGCGGGCGCGCTCCGGTCGGTCGCGGCCGGCCTGGTGGCCGGGCTCATGGTGCTGGGGGCCGCCCAACCGGCGGCCGCCGCGCCGCGGCGGGCCGAACAGTGGTACCTGGACGAGCTGCGCATCGACCAGGTGCACCGGCTCTCCACCGGGCACGGGGTGACCGTCGCCGTGGTGGACAGCGGCGTCGACGCCAGCCACCCGGAGCTGGCCGGCCAGGTGCTCCCCGGGCGCCGCAGCTACGGCGCCCCCGGCGACGGGCGCTCCGACGCGGACGGCCACGGCACCCACATGGCCGGCATCATCGCGGCGCGCAACGCCGGTTCGGACGGGGTGACCGGCATCGCGCCGGGCGTGCGGATCCTGCCGATCAAGACGAAGCCGGGCAAGGGAGAGAGCAGCGACGCGGCGTCGGCCCAGGGCATCCGGATGGCCGTCGACGGCGGCGCCAAGGTCGTCAACCTGTCCTACGGCAGCATGGGCGTGGCGTCCGACGACGAGGAGGCCGCGATCCGCTACGCCCTCGAGCGGGACGTGGTCGTGGTGGGCGCTGCCGGCAACACCGCCAAGGGGCACACCGAGGTGATCAGCCCGGCCAATGTCCCCGGGGTGATCGCGGTGACCGGCACCACGAGGGGTGGTCGTTTCTGGTCCGGCTCCAGCCAGGGGCGCGAGGCCGTGGTGGCTGCCCCCGCCGACGGCATCTACAACGCCGGCCCGGACCACGGCTACGGCTGGGGTGACGGCACCTCCGACGCCACCGCGATCGTCTCCGGCATCGCGGCGCTCATCCGCGCGAAGTATCCGGATCTCTCCGCGCCCAACGTGATCAACCGGATCATCCGCACCGCCCGGGACGCCGGCCCGCCAGGCCGCGACCCGCAGTACGGCTTCGGCCGGATCGACCCGGTGGCGGCGCTCACCGCCAAGGTGCCGGCGGTCTCGGCGAACCCGCTCCTCGGCGGGGCCGCGGCCAGCTCGGCTCCTCCGCAGGCGGCCGAGGACGACGACTTCGACGTGACGGAGTACGGCGACCGGGGCGGCCCCACCGACCAGCAGGTCATGGTCATCGGCATCGGCATCGCCGTGGTGCTCCTGGTGCTCGTGGCGCTGGTGGTCTTCCTCATCTGGAACCGGCGCCGCTACCGCCGGGAGGCGGCCCGGGCGGCCGCCGTGCCGGACCGCCTGCTCGACCAGGACGCCGGGGGTGGCTACGGCACCCCACCGGTCCCGGCCGGTTACCACGCCCCGCCGGGCGCACCGGGTGGCCAGGCCCCGCCGGGCGCCAACCCCTACGCCCCGCCGCCCGGCCACGTTCCGCCGCCGCCGGGGACGTACCCGCCGCCGGGCGGCAACCGGTCCTGAACCGTGGTGGCCGGCCGGGTGACCTGTGGGTCGCCGGCCGGCCACCGTCGTTCTCGGGGCGGGTGGGCGTCCCCGCTGACCGGTTCGGGCCGGTTCGTCCGGCCGCATCCGCCGCCCCGGCTGCGGGCCGTGCCGGCCGCTGCGCCAGGATGGAACCGACACGCAGGCAC
Source organism: Micromonospora sp. NPDC005305 (assembly GCF_040607315.1). Lineage (NCBI taxonomy): Bacteria > Bacillati > Actinomycetota > Actinomycetes > Micromonosporales > Micromonosporaceae > Micromonospora > Micromonospora sp. NPDC005305. Next base: position 21,862 of record NZ_JBEXGL010000021.1, read on the forward strand.
AGCCGAGGAGCTCACGATCGCCAGAAAGCCTCAACCCGAGGGCGGCCAGGCGCCGGTCGTCCAGCGGGTCCGGATCCGGTACGCCAAGCGTGGACCGCTGCGGTTCACCTCGCACCGGGACTTCGCCCGGGCCTTCGAGCGCGCGTTGCGCCGGGCCGGCGTACCGATCGCCTTCTCCCAGGGTTTCACCCCGCACCCGAAGATCTCGTACGCCTCGGCGGCGCCGACCGGCGTGGCCAGCGAGGCGGAGTACCTGGAGATCGGCCTGCGGGAGCCGGTCGACCCGGAGCAGCTGCGGGCGGCCCTGGACGCCGCCCTGTCGCCCGGGCTCGACGTGCTGGACGCGGTGGAGGCCGCCGGCGGCAGCCTGGCCGACCGGATCGAGGCCTCCCGGTGGCGGATCGAACTGCCCGAGGTCGACCCGGCCGCGCTGGAGCGGGCCGTGACGGCGTTCACCGGCGCCGAGGAAATCCAGGTCGAGCGGATGACCAAGCAGGGGAGGCGCACCTTCGACGCCCGCGCCGCCGTCATCGCCATCGATACGCTGCCGCCGTCCGAGACGCCTTCCGGGGCGACGGCCGTACCGTGTGCGATACTCGAACTGGTCGTGCGGCAGGTCACCCCCTCCGTACGACCCGATGACGTCCTTTCCGGCCTCCGCGTGGTGGCCGACCTGGAGCCGCCGGTCTCCCCGAGGGTGATCCGGCTGGCGCAGGGCACGTTGACCGCGCAAGGCGAGATCGTCGATCCGTTGGACGCGGATCGCGACGGGGCAGCCATCGGAGAACGCTGACCGTCGGTCAGCGTTCTGGCAGGCAGACTTCGGCGGCCGCGCACCTGCGCGACCGGCGGAAACACCTTTTGCGGCGACCCTGCGTGGCAGCGCTCACCCGCGCCCGGGGCAGCCAGAACTGGAGAACGTCCATGCTCGAGAACGAGCCCGAGGGCGGCGAACGGACCGGCGCAGAGCCGGCCGAGGCAGCCGCCACCAGCAGCACCGACAGCACCGCCGAGGTCAGGCCGCCGGCCCGCAAGCGGGCCAGCCGTCGCAAGGCCGCCCCGCTGAACCAGCCGGAGCAGACCGACGCGCCGGTCGAGGCGCACACCCCGGTGACCGGGACCGGCGAGACGCCGCAGGCCGAGGTGTTCGCCCCGGTCGCCGGTGACCTGGAGGCCGCGCCGAAGACCCGGCGGCGGCGCAAGGCGACCCCCGCCAAGGCGGCCGAGGAGCCGGTGGTCGCGGCCGGGGCGGAGGCCGCCTCCGACGAGGTGGTGCCGCCGGTCAAGGTGACCCGCACCCGCCGCCGCAAGACCACCCCTCCGCCGGTCGACGCCGCCGCGGACGAGGCGCCGACGGGCGCGCCGGCCGAGACGGCCGGGCCCGCGGTCGAGCCGCACGCGGTCGCCGAGCCGCAGCCCGACACCGAGCCCCCGGCCGCCCCGGAGCCCCCGGCGCCCGCCGAGGGCGAGCCGGAGGACGAGGACGCGGTCGGGGAGGACGCCGAGGACGAGCCGACCACCGGCGACCGGGGCGCCGACGAGGCCGTCCTGGCCCGCGCCGGCGGTCCGGAGGACCGGACCGGCGAGGTGTCGCCCGGTGCCGCCGTGCCGGGCCCTGCCGAGGAGCCGGCCGAGGAGCCCGCGCCGACCAGCCGCAGGCGCCGCGCCGCACTCTCCGCGCCGACCGTCCTGTTCATGCCTCCGCAGCCCGAGGAGGCCCCGGTCGTCCGGGTCACCTACCCGGTCGCCGAGGAGCCGGCCGAGGAGCCGGCGGAGACCGGCCGGCGCCGCCGCCGGGGTCGTCGCGAGGTCGAGCCGGTCGAGGCCGAGGTCGAGGTCGAGGAGGAGCCGACCGTCGAGGCCGAGGAGGACGCCGAGGCGGACGAGGAGGACGAGGACGAGGCCGCCCTGCGGCGCCGCCGCCGTCGGGGCCGCCGGGGCCGGGGCCGCGGCCGGGGCGCCGAGGAGGCGGAGGACGAGGAGGCCGAGGAGGCCGTCCGGGCCGAGTCCGCCGAGGCCGAGGCCGAGGAGAGCGAGGACGAGGAGGAGGCCGAGGGCGAGGGGATGACCCGTCGTCGCCGTCGGCGCCGCCGCCGGGGCGCGGGTGAGGCGGAGACCGCCGCCGAGGACGGCGTGCCCACCGTCGTCAAGATCCGCGAGCCGCGCAAGGCCGTCGACGAGGTGCAGGGCGTCTCGGGCTCGACCCGGCTGGAGGCCAAGCGGCAGCGCCGCCGGGACGGCCGCGAGCAGCGGCGTACCCGCCCGCCGATCCTCAGCGAGTCGGAGTTCCTGGCCCGCCGGGAGGCGGTCGACCGGGTGATGGCCGTCCGCCAGCGGGGCGACCGGACGCAGATCGCGGTCCTCGAGGACGGCGTGCTGGTCGAGCACTACGTGACCCGCAACTCGTCCGGCACGATGGCCGGCAACGTCTACCTCGGCAAGGTGCAGAACGTCCTGCCCAGCATGGAGGCGGCCTTCGTCGACATCGGGCGCGGCCGCAACGCCGTGCTCTACGCCGGCGAGGTCAACTGGGACACCACCGGCCTGGAGGGCCGGGCGCGCTCGATCGAGCAGGCGCTCCGGTCCGGCGACTCGGTGCTGGTGCAGGTCACCAAGGACCCGATCGGGCACAAGGGCGCTCGGCTGACCAGCCACATCGCGCTCTCCGGCCGGCACCTGGTCTACGTGCCGAACGGCAACGCCTCCGGCATCAGCCGGAAGCTGCCGGACACCGAGCGCAAGCGGCTGCGGGACATCCTCAAGAAGCTGGTGCCGGACGGCGCCGGGGTGATCGTGCGGACGGCCGCCGAGGGCGCCAGCGAGGACGAGCTGGCCCGGGACGTCAAGCGGCTCCAGGCGCAGTGGGAGGAGATCCAGGCCAAGGCGGCCGAGGGCGGCGCCCCGGTGCTGCTCTACGAGGAGCCCGACCTGGTCATCCGGGTGGTCCGGGACCTGTTCAACGAGGACTTCCGCGAGCTGGTCATCGAGGGCGAGCCGGCGTACGACCTGGTCGAGTCCTACCTGTCGCACGTCTCGCCGGACCTGGTGGCCCGGCTGCGCCGGCACGCCGGCACCACGGACGTGTTCGCCGAGTACCGGATCGACGAGCAGATCCTGAAGGGACTGGACCGGAAGGTCTTCCTCCCGTCCGGCGGCTCGCTGGTGATCGACCGGACCGAGGCGATGACCGTCATCGACGTCAACACCGGCAAGTACACCGGCTCCGGGGGCAACCTGGAGGAGACGGTCACCCGGAACAACCTGGAGGCGGCCGAGGAGATCGTGCGCCAGCTCCGGCTGCGCGACCTCGGCGGCATCGTGGTGATCGACTTCATCGACATGGTGCTGGAGTCGAACCGGGAGCTGGTGCTGCGCCGGCTCACCGAGTGCCTCGGCCGGGACCGCACCAAGCACCAGGTCACCGAGATCACCTCGCTCGGCCTCGTGCAGATGACCCGCAAGCGGATCGGCGCGGGCCTGCTGGAGGCGTTCAGCGAGACCTGCGAGTGCTGCAAGGGCCGGGGCGTCATCATCCACACCGAGCCGGTGCCGGAGAAGCCGCGCGGTGGCGCGGGGGAGAAGGTCAAGGCCGTGGCCTCGGCCGTCACCAGCCCCGCCACCGAGGAGAAGGGCCGGCGCCGGGGTCGCCGGGCCGCCGCGGAGAAGCCCGCGGCGGAGGCCGCGGAGCAGCCCACCCCGGCGGCGCCGGAGAAGGCCGTCGCCGAGGTGGTCGACAGCTCGGACGACGACTACTACGACACCCAGGGCTACGACCTGTCCCGGTTCGAGACGGAGACGGCGGCCGCCCCGGCGGTGGCGGACAGCCAGCAGGGCGACTCGGCCCGGCTGGCCGCCGCGGACGACCCGGACGCCATCGGCGACGGGGACGAGGAGGGCGCCGAGAACGGCGCCACCCGCCGGCGCTCCCGGCGCGGCGGCGCGCGGCGGCGCACCCGGCCGTGAGCCGCTGACCTGTACGGCGTTTGACAGGGCCCCTGCACCGGCAACAGAGTCGGGCAGGGGCCCTGCCGTGTCCGTCGACCCCCGGTCGGGACGGCCGGCCCCGGAGGGAGGAGACATGCGTCGCGTGTTCGCGGTCACCGCGCTGACCGGGCTTCTGCTGGCCGGCGCGGGCTGCGCCGACCGGGGCGAGGACCCGTTCGCGGTGGGCTTCGCCTCACCGGCCCCACCGCCCACGGCGGCCACACCAGCCCCGACGGTCACCGGCGACCCGGGTGTCTGCGCCCGCGCCAAGCAGGCCGGCTCCGCCGCCGTGCAGACGTACGTGTTCAAGCTGGCCGAGATGCTGCGTGCCACCGGCCGCGGCGACGGGAAGGCCGCGGACACCGCCCGACGGGACGCGGAGACGGCCCTCGTGGGCTGGCGGGACGCGCTGCGGGAGCAGTCCGGGCAGGCCGCCGACCCCCGGCTGCGCACCCTGTTGGCGGACCTCGCCACCGAGGTCGGCGGGCTGGGCACGGACGTGCAGGCGATCGACGAGACGGAGTTCGACCGGCTCCAGGGGCGGCTCGACGAGCTCTGTCCGGCCTGACGGGCGGCCCGGTTTGGGCGGCGGGCCGGTCATGGCGTACGCTTGCCTGCGGCGCACTTTGGTGTGCCGAGTTCCCGCGTGCCCGCGCCGCCGGTGTCACGGCTCCCGGCGAGACGCCGTGGGAACGACCGACCGGTAACGGTGGGTAAAGACGCCAGCAGCCTCAACGACAGGGAGTCCGCCTCCGATGTACGCGATCGTCAAGACCGGCGGCAAGCAGTACAAGGTCGCCGAGGGCGACGTGATCGAGGTCGAGAAGCTCGCCGGTGCCCCCGGCGACGCGGTGAAGCTCACCGCGGTGCTCCTCGTCGACGGTGACGACCTGGTGACCGACGCGACGAAGCTCGCCACGGTCGCGGTGTCCGGCGAGATCGCCGCGCACACCAAGGGCCCGAAGATCCGGATCCACAAGTTCAAGAACAAGACCGGCTACCACAAGCGCCAGGGTCACCGTCAGCCGCTGACCCAGGTCAAGGTGACCGGCATCTCCAGCGGGAAGTAGGTCGTCCTCCAATGGCTCACAAAAAGGGTGCGTCCAGCTCGCGTAACGGTCGCGATTCCGCGGCCCAGCGGCTCGGCGTGAAGCGCTTCGGTGGTCAGGTCGTCAGCGCGGGTGAGATCCTCATCCGTCAGCGTGGCACCAAGTTCCACCCCGGTGACCTGGTCGGCCGTGGCGGCGACGACACGCTGTTCGCGCTGGCCGCCGGCTCGGTCCAGTTCGGCACCAAGCGCGGTCGCAAGACCGTCAGCATCGTGCCGCAGCAGTAATTCGCAGGCGTTGCGGGCCGTGGACCTCGTGTCCCGGCCCGCTTCGCTTTTTCAGGTGCGGGGCAGTGTCCCGCTGGAAGGATTGGCGTCGTGACGACGTTCGTTGACCGGGTCGTCCTGCACATGCAGGCCGGCGACGGCGGGCACGGCTGTGTCTCCATCCACCGGGAGAAGTTCAAGCCCTTCGGCGGCCCCGACGGCGGCAACGGCGGGCACGGCGGCAGCGTCTCGCTGGTCGTCGACGCGCAGGTGACCACGCTGCTCGACTTCCACTTCCGTCCGCACATGAAGGCCGAGAACGGCAAGGGCGGGGCGGGCTCGAACCGGGACGGGGCCAACGGCCGCGACCTGGTGATCAAGGTGCCGAACGGCACGGTGGTGCAGACCCTCGACGGCGAGGTGCTGGCCGACCTGGTCGGCGTCGGCACCACCTTCGAGGCGGCCCGGGGCGGCCGGGGCGGCCGGGGCAACGCCTCGCTGGCGAACGCCCGGCGCAAGGCCCCCGGCTTCGCCGAGCTGGGCGAGCCCGGTGACCGGCTCGACGTGGTGCTGGAGCTGAAGAGCGTCGCCGACGTCGGCCTGGTGGGCTTCCCGTCCGCGGGCAAGTCCTCGCTGATCTCGGTGATCTCCGCGGCCAAGCCGAAGATCGCCGACTACCCGTTCACCACGCTCGTGCCCAACCTGGGCGTCGTCCGGGTGGACAACCACACCTTCACGGTCGCCGACGTGCCGGGCCTGATCCCGGGCGCGGCCACCGGCAGGGGGCTGGGCCTGGAGTTCCTCCGCCACGTCGAGCGCTGCGCCGTGCTGGTGCACGTGGTCGACACGGCGACGCTGGAGCCGGGCCGGGACCCGCTCGCCGACATCGACGCCATCGAGTCCGAGCTGACCCAGTACGGCGGCCTGGCCGACCGGCCCCGCCTCGTGGCCCTCAACAAGATCGACGTGCCGGACGGGCGGGACCTCGCCGACATCGTCCGGCCCGACCTGGAGGCCCGCGGCTTCCGGGTGTTCGACGTCTCCACCGCCACGCGGGAGGGGCTGCGGGAGCTGACGTACGCGATGGCGGAGCTGGTCGACCAGTCGCGCCGTGCCGCGCCGCCGGCCGAGCCGACCCGGATCGTGATCCGGCCGAAGGCGGTCGACGACGCCGGCTTCACCATCGAGGCCGAGGACGACGGCTCCTTCACGGTGCGGGGCAACCGCCCGGAGCGCTGGGTCAAGCAGACGAACTTCGACAACGACGAGGCGGTGGGCTTCCTGGCCGACCGGCTGGCCCGCCTCGGCGTGGAGGAGAAGCTGGCCAAGGCCGGCGCCCAGGCGGGCGACCTGGTCCGGATCGGCGACCGCGAGTTCGACTGGCAGCCCACCCTCTACGCCGGCGTCGACTTCGTCCCGGGCAACCGGGGCACGGACGTGCGGCTGGAGGACAAGACGGCCCGTGCCTCCGCCGCGGAGCGGCTGGCCGCCCGCAAGGCGCGCCGGGTGCGCCCGGAGGACGAGCTGGAGGCGGCCGCCCCGCAGGACGACGCCGACGCCGACGCCGAGGACTGGGAGTAGTTCCGTTCCGTCCGCGTTCGGGATGGTGGCCGGAAACGTCCGCGAAATCCGGTCGACCTACCGTGACGGGATGCTGATCGAATCCCGTCCCGCCACGGATCCCGAGGTCGCCGCCCTGGTCGCCGCGCAGCAGCGGGAGCTGCGCGAGGCCGACGGCGGCCTGGACGGGCAGGCGACGGTCACCCACGACGACATCCGCTACCTGGCGGTGGTCGAGGGCGGCCTGGCGGTCGCCTGCGGCGGCCTCCAGGCCCTCGACGCCGACACCGGCGAGCTGAAGCGGATGTACGTCCGGCCGGCGTACCGGGGGCGGGGGATCGCCCGGCAGTTGCTGGCGGCCCTGGAGGAGCTGGCCTTCCGGCAGGGGCACACCACCGTGTGCCTGGAGACCGGGAGCTATCTGCCGGCCGCCATCGGCCTCTACCGGTCCTGCGGCTACCGGCCCGTTCCGGTGTACGGCGAGTACGTCGACAACCCGTTCAGCGTGTGCTTCGCCAAGCGGCTGCCGGTCGCCGCCTGACGGCGGGCCCTAGGCGCCGGTCTCGGCGTGGGCCGCGGTGACCGGCTTGGACTCGGGACTGGCGTGCTGCCGCAGCACGATGCTGAGCAGGATCAGCGCGCCCACGGCGAGGAACTCGCTCTGCCAGTTCTGCATCGACTGGAACCAGAAGTCGCTGGTGCCGAGGAACTGCCAGGCGCCGATGGGGGCGGCCCCGCTCTGCAACGCCTGCTCCTCGTTGTAGGCGGCCACGCCGCCGAACAGGTGCCCGAGGAACGAGCCCGCGAAGATCATGAACAGCGCGATCGAGAGGCTGTTCCGGTAGACCACCAGCGGCAGCCCGCCGGCCCGCACCGGCCAGGGCGAGTCCGGGGTCCCGTGCCGCGGGTCGTCCTCGGGCCGGTCCGTCTGGCCCTCCGGCTTCGACTCGGCCGAGCCCTTCTGCACCAGGTACGCGGTGAGCAGCACGTAGCCGCCCATCTGGAGGAACTCCGACTCCCAGTTCTCGAAGACCGCCTCGGCGAAGTGCCCGGTGCCCAGGTACGCCCACCAGCTCAGCGGCGCGGCGCCGTACTCGGCCAACTCCTCGTTGTGCACCTGCCAGCCGAACACGCTCTGCAACACCAGGAAGATCACGAACGCGCCGAGCATGGCGACCGTGAGTGCGTTGTCCCGCAACAACCGTGGCATCGCCGGACCTCCTCGTCCCGCCGGGGGTAACCCCCCGTGGTGGTCCTGTGCCCCGGGCCGCCAACGGGCAAACGCCGGCCCGGCGCGTCGCGGCCGACGCCGCCCGAACGGGTGACGGCGCTGGTCAGGGCCGGTCGAAGGGAGTGTCCGGCCGCCCGCCGGTACCCACCTCGTTGTTGAGCAGCAGCCCCAGCGCGAGCATGCCGAAGCCGAGGAAGAGGTGCAGCCAGTTGTCGGCGTCGTTGAACGGCACGAAGTTCGCCGCAGTCTCCCGGTCGATGGCGAAGCCGTACAGCCAGAGGCCCAGGTAGGCGGCGCCGCCGCCGGCCAGGAACAGCCGGGCCCCGGCGATCCGCCGGGCCAGCACGAGGCCGGCCAGCCCGAAGAGCAGGTGCAGCAGGTTGTGCAGGATCGACACCTGGAACAGGCCGATGAGCTTGGCCTCCGAGTGGTGGCCGGCGAACCTCAGGTCCCCGTAGTGGGTGGTGAAGCCGGGGACGAAGCCGAGCACACCGATCAGCACGAAGACGGCGGCCACCGCGAGGGCGACCTTCTGGATCGGCGGCCGGGACCGGGCCGCGGCGCGTCCGCGCACGTCACGTGCCATCGCCGTCACCTCCGTAGCTCACCGCCGCCCGGGGCGGGCAGACCCTCCATTGTGTGACCGGCGCGGGGCGGCTCCGCAGAGAAATGACGAATCAGGCATGGACCCGGCGACCGGGGGTAGGGATTCCGACACGCCGGCAGCAACGCCGGCGTGATCCCCCCAGCACACCCGCTACGAATTCCGAGCGGAAGGGACATCATGACTTACGATCTCTCATCCACGTCCGGCACCTACGAGTCGACCAACGGCGGCGGGGTCCGTGACCAGGCCCGCCAGGTCGGCAACGAGGCCGCCAACGCGGGCGGCGCGGTCGCCCAGACCGCCAAGGAGCAGGGCCAGGAGGTCGTGGGCGAGGCCAAGCGCCAAGCCCGCAACCTCTACGGCGAGGCCCGCAACCAGGTCACCGCCCAGACCAGCCAGCAGCAGCAGCGCGCGGCCAGCGGGCTGCGTTCGCTGGCCGAGGAGATGCGCTCGATGGCGCAGAACGGCGGCAGCGCGGGCCCGGTCACCGAGCTGGCCCACCAGGCCGCCGACCGGGTGCACGGCGTGGCCGGCTGGCTGGAGCAGCGCGAGCCGGGCGACCTGCTCCACGAGGTGAAGAACTACGCCCGCCGCAACCCGGGCACCTTCCTGCTGGGCGCCGCCCTGCTCGGTGTGGTCGCCGGCCGGCTGACCCGGAACATCGCGGCGGTCGGCGACGGCGGGGGCCAGCAGTCGTACGACCCGGACCGGACCGCGGTCATCCCGACCTCCCGGGCGGTGCCGGAGCAGGTGCCGCAGGGCGGCTACCTCGACCCGACCCCCGGCACGTACGCCGAGCCGGACCCGGGCTACTCCGCGCCGGGTGCGACGTACCCGGGTGGCGGCGCCCCGAACACCTGGGCCGACCCGGAGGGTGGCACCGGCCAGCCGCTGCCCCCGCCGAGCCGCACCGACCCGCTGCCGGGCGTGCCGTCGAGCGGCGTCAACCGTCCGTGAGCGGCCCGAGCGACAGAAGGGAGGCGACGGCATGAGCATGCCGACGCAGGGGTCCGGACTGGACTCGGGTTACACCGCGGCGGGCGCGCCGCACACCGCGGACGAGGTCCGGGGCAGCTCCATCGGTGAGCTGATGCGCCAGGTCACCACCGACCTCTCCACGCTGATGCGCCAGGAGGTCGAGCTGGCCAAGGCCGAGATCCGCCAGGAGGGGAAGAAGGCGGGCAAGGCCGCCGGCCTCTTCGGCGGCGCCGGCTTCGGCGGCTACATGGTGGCGCTCTTCGTCTCCATCGCGGTGTGGCAGTTCCTGGACAACGTGATGGATTCGGGCCTGGCCGCGCTGATCGTGGCCGTGATCTGGGCCGTGGTCGCCGCGGTCCTCTACTCGAAGGCCAAGAAGAACGCCGAGCGGATTCGCGGCCTCAAGCAGACCAACGACAGCGTGCAGCGCATCCCCGACGCGCTCAAGCCGCACCCGGAGGGAGTCACCCGATGAGCACCGATCCCGACCAGATCCGCCGGGAGATCGAAGCCACTCGCACCAACCTCAGCTCGGACGTGGACGCCCTGGCGTACAAGGTCAGCCCGGGCCGGATCGTCGACGACCGCAAGCAGCGCGTCCGCAGCGCGCTGACCAACGTGAAGGACAAGGTGATGGGAACCGCATCGGACCTCGGCCACAGCACCGGCCACGCCGCCCACTCGGTCGGTGACCACGCCTCGTCGGCGGCGTCGACCGTCGGCGACAAGGCCCACGCCGCCGCCTCGACCGTCGGCGACGCCGCCCACCGGGCCCCGCAGGTGCTGCGGGAGAAGTCCGAGGGCAACCCGATCGCGGCCGGCGTAATCGCCTTCGGCGTCGGCATGCTGGTGTCCTCGCTGATCCCGGCCACCCGCCGCGAGCAGCAGGTCGCCGCGCAGGTCAAGGAGAAGGCCGCCGAGCACAGCGGCGCCGTGAAGGAGAAGCTCACCGAGGTCGCCGGGGAGCTGAAGGAGGAGCTGCGCGAGCCGGCGCAGCAGGCCACCGAGTCGGTGAAGTCCACCGCGCAGGACGCCGTGCACGCCGTCAAGGACGACACGAAGTCCGCCGCGCAGGACGTCAAGGACACCGCGCAGCAGTCCCGCGACCAGGTGCGGTACTGACCGCCGACACCCGTACGCCGCAGCTCGCGGCCACACCCGGCGCCACGCCGGGAGGTGGCCGCGAGCTGTCGCGTGAGGGGTCCCCGGTTCAGCGCCGCAGCCGGTCCGCCGGGGCCGGGGCCGGCGCGGCGCCGGTCTCCACCCAGAGCACCAGGTCGTCGGGGCGGCGCTCGGCGAGCCGCCGGCGCAGCGCCCGGGTGGAGTGCGCCGCCTGACGGGCGTGCGGGGCGGGCCGGCCGCCGCGTAGCCGCCGGCCCACGGCGAGCCAGGCGCCGACCCCGCGTTCCAGCAGCCACAGCGGCGCCGCGAGCGTCGTGTGTGCCGGGAAGACGCGGGCGCCGCCGGCCCGTCGCCGGCCCACCTCCGCCACGGCCACCGTCGCCACCCCGGCCCGCAGCAGCAGTCCCGGCCGGCGGGCGGCGAGCGCGGCCGCCGCGGCCGGCAGCACCGCCAGCGCGGCCAGCAGCCATCCGGGCCGGGCCAGCTCGTCGTACGCCGGCCGGCGCGCGCCGGCCGACGGGAGCCGCCGCACGTACAGCCAGGCGGGGGCCGCCGTGGCGCCGCCGTACGCGCGGACCGTCCGGACCAGTTCCAGGTTCTCGGCGGGCACGTCCGAGTCGTAGCCGCCCATGGCCAGGAAGGTGCTCCGGCGCACCGCGAGGGTGCCCGGCCGGTCGGCGCCGAACGCCCGGTGGAGCAGCGTCCCGCCGGCGCCCCACCAGGCATGCCAGGGCAGCGGGTCGACGTGGTCCTGCGGCCGGACCAGGTCCACCCGGTCGAGCAGCCCGTGTAGGGCGCGCAGCCCGCCGAGGTCGTAGCGGACGTCGTCGCCGGCGATCACCACGTGCTCGTGGGGGGCCAGGGCGACGCCGGTCAGCACGCCGACCGCCGTGGGGTTGCGCCCGCGCAGCGCGGGGTCGGGCGGGACGTGCCGGACCAGCCCCCGCCACGCGGCGGCGTGCCGGGCGAACAGTTCCGGCGGCGACCCGTCGACCACGATCACGTCCACCCACCGGCTCAGCTCGCGGAGGTAACCGGTCAGCCCGGCGCCGCCGCTGTCGCCGTCGGGGCGCAGCGGAAGGACGTACGCCATCCGGAGCCGGTCCGGCGCGGACGCCGCGCCGAGGTCGAGGCGGGTGAGCGCCTCCGGGATGCCACCGGCCGGATGCCACCGGCCGGACTGGCGGGGGTCGTGGGCCACGGGCGCGCCCCTCTCGGTCGGCGGGGACGGCAGCGTGCCCGAAATTCCGGTGATCAAACCGTTTCGCCGTTTCGACGCCGCCGCGCCGGGTAGCGCTCCGGGATGCGGGCGGTCCGAGGCGCCCCGGTGGAGGAGACGTGATGAGCAGCAACGCGACGAGGTGGGCGCTGGCCGGCGCCGCCACGGTGACCGCGTTCGGGGTCGGCCGGGTGGTGGCCCGGCGACGGCGCCGGCGCCAACCCGACCGGGCGGACGGCTGGTACGTCGTCCACCGGGGAATCACGGTGGACCGGCCGATGGAGGCGGTGGTCGGCTTCTGGACCGACCGGGAACGGCTGGACCGGGGGCTCGCCGAGTGGGTGAGTCTGGAGCAGCTCGACGACAGCCGGTGGCGCTGCGTGGCGACCGACGCGGGCGGCGACGGCACCGAGTGGCGGGCCGAGATCACCGTCGCCGGCCCGGGCCGGCTGAGCTGGCGGGTCACCGAGGGGCCGGTGGCCCAGGAGGGGCGGGTCGAGCTGGCGCCGGCGCCGCAGGACCGGGGCACCGAGATCCGGGCCCAGCTGCGCTGGCGGTCCGGCCCGGTACGCCGGGCGCTCGGCCTGACCGGCGGGAACGACCCGGACGTCGCGCTGCGCAGCGCCCTGCGCCGGATCAAGTCGCTCATCGAGACCGGTCAGGTGCTGGACACCCGGCACGACCCGTCGGGGCGCAGCCCGAAGCAGGAGCAGGCGACCGACCGGATGCGGGAGAAGCTGATGGCGGGAGGCCGGCCGTGAGGGCGCTGTGCTGGGAGGGCGTCGGCAAGCTGGCCGTGCGCGACGTGCCGGAGCCGGCCGTCCGGTCGGGCGGGGACATCATCGTCAAGGTGCGGGCCAGCAGCGTGTGCGGCTCGGACCTGCATCTGATCAACGGATACCTGCCGGCGATGCGCGAGGGCGACATCCTCGGCCACGAGTTCATGGGCGAGGTGGTGGAGACCGGCCCGGACGTGCGGCGGATCAACGTCGGCGACCGGGTGGTCGTCGGCTCGGTGGTGGCCTGCGCCGGCTGCTGGTACTGCCGCACCGAGCAGTACTCGCTCTGCGACAACTCCAACCCGCAGCCGGTCTTCACCGAGAAGCTCTGGGGCCACTCGCCGGCCGGCATCCTCGGCTACTCGCACGCGGCCGGCGGCTACTCGGGCAGCCACGCCGAATACATCCGGGTGCCGTTCGGCGACGTCGGCGCGTTCACCGTGCCCGACGGGGTGCCGGACGACTCGGTGGTGTTCGCCTCCGACGCCATGCCGACCGGGTGGATGGCGGCCGACTTCTGCGGTCTCAAGGGCGGTGAGGTGGTCGCCGTCTGGGGCGCCGGCGGGGTGGGTCAGATGGCCGCCCGGTCCGCGCAGATCCTGGGCGCCGAGCGGGTCATCGTGATCGACCGGCTGCCGGAGCGGCTGGCCACCGCCACCCAGCGGCTCGGCGTCGAGACGATCAACTACGCGGAGACCGACGTGCTGGAGGCGCTGCGCGAGCTGACCGCCGGGCGCGGGCCGGACGCCTGCATCGAGGCCGTCGGCATGGAGTCGCACGACGTGGGGCCGATCTACGCGTACGACCGGGCGAAGCAGAGCGCCCGGCTGCAGACCGACCGGCCCACCTCGGTCCGGCAGGCGATCATGGCGTGCCGCAAGGGCGGCACCGTGAGCATCGTCGGGGTGTACGCCGGCCTGGTGGACAAGTTCCCGCTCGGCGCGGCCATGAACAAGGCGCTGGTGCTGCGGATGGGGCAGATGCATGCCCAGCGCTACATCCCCATGCTGCTGGACCGGATCGCGATCGGCGAGATCGACCCGGGCTACCTGGCGACCCACCCCATGTCGCTGGAGGAGGGGGCCCGGGGCTACGAGATCTTCCAGAAGAAGGAGGAGGGCTGCCTGCGGACCGTGCTGCACCCGCAGCCGGCCTGACCGGACGCGCGACGGCCGGGACGCCCGTCGATTCGAAATCCCGCGGCCGGGTACGCGTTCCTGGTGGCCACCGGCCTCGCCGACCGGCCGTCCGCGCTCCAGGAGGGGGTGTCCGGGGCGCGGATCGTCGCGGCGGCCGGCTCCCTCGCCGTCACCGCCGCGGTGCTGGTCGTGGGGAAGGCCGCGCACCCTCCGGCCGGCGCGACCACACTGATCGTGAGCCTCGGGCTGCTGCACACCCCGACCCAGCTCGTCGTCGCGTTCGCCGCCGTGCTGCTGGTGACCGTGGTCGACCTGCTGTTCAACCGGGCGACCGGCCGGCCGATGCCGCTGTGGGCGGCGCCGAAGGAGGGATGAGCCAGTCCAACCAGGCCACCGCGGCGTCCTGCCAGGTGAACAACCTGCACCTGATCCGGGGCATGATCGGCCGGCCCGGGGCCGGGCTCTACCAGATGAACGGCCAGCCCACCGCGCAGAACAACCGCGAGTGCGGCGCCGACGGCGACCTGCCCGGCCTGCGCAACTGGGCCAACGAGGAGCACATCGCCGAGCTGGCCCGGCTGTGGAACGTCGAGGTCGACAAGATCCCGCACTGGGCGCCGCCGACGCACGCCATGCAGATCTTCCGGTACGCCGAGCAGGGCTCGATCAAGCTGCTGTGGATCTCGGCCACCAACCCGGCGGTGTCCCTGCCCGACCTGGCCCGGATCCGCCGGATCCTGGCGAACCCGGAGCTGTTCGTGGTGGTGCAGGACCTCTTCCTGACCGAGACCGCCGAGCTGGCCGACGTGGTGCTGCCGGCCGCCACCTGGGGCGAGAAGACCGGCACGTTCACCAGCGTGGACCGGACCGTGCACATCTCCGACAAGGCCGTCGAGCCGCCCGGCGAGGCCCGGCCCGACCTGGACATCTTCCTCGACTACGCGCGCCGGATGGACTTCCGCAACTCCGCTGGCGAGCCGCTGATCACCTGGACCGGGCCGGAGGAGGTGTTCGAGGCGTGGAAGGAGTGCTCGCGCGGCCGGCCCTGCGACTACACGGCGATCACCTACGACAGGCTGCGCAGCGGCGGCATCCAGTGGCCGTGCACCGACGAGCACCCGGACGGCACCGAGCGGCTCTACACCGACGGGGTGTTCAACACCGACCCGGACTACTGCGAGTCGTACGGCCACGATCTCGCCACCGGGGCCGAGCTGCTGCCCGAGGAGTACCGGGCCAAGCGGCCCGCCGGCCGGGCGTTCCTGCACGCCACGCCGTACCAGCCGTCGCCGGAGGTGCCCAGCGGGGACTTCCCGCTGCTGCTCACCACCGGGCGGACGGTCTACCAGTTCCACACCAGGACCAAGACCGGCCGGGCCACCCAGCTCGTGCACGCCGCCCCCGAGTCGTGGGTGGAGCTCAACCCGGCCGACGCCGAGGGGCTCGGCGTCGGCGAGGGGGACCTGGTCCGGATCGAGTCGCCGCGCGGCGTCGTCCGCGCCCGGGCCCGCATCTGCGGGGTACGCCCCGGCGTGGTCTTCCTCCCCTTCCACTACGGCTACTGGGACGCGGCCGACGGCGCCCACCCCGGGGAGGGGCGGCACGACCGGGCCGCCAACGAGCTGACCATCACGGCCTGGGACCCGGTCTCCAAGCAGCCGATCTTCAAGGTGGCGGCGGTGCGGCTGGTGAAGGAGGCCGACTCGGGCGGCCACCCCTCGCCCGCCCCCACGGTGGGCGGCTCCGCCCCGCCGGAGGGCTCCGGAATCCCGGCCACGGTCGGCGGGCCGGCCGCCGAGGCGCCGTCGAGGGGGGAGTGACATGCACCTGGCCCACTATCTCGGCCTGCTGCACAAGGCCCAGGAACGCCTCGGCGACGCGTTCACCGAGGTGGGGAAGGCGCACGGCGACGAGCCGGACGTCTTCCACACCTGCGAGAAGCTGGCCGACCAGTGCCGCGCCCACGCGGAGAAGCTGGCGCCCTTCGCCCGCCGCTACGCCGAGGAGGCCCCGGCCGAGCCGGACCGGCTGCACTCCGCGCTGTTCTCCGGCACCCGGACCGGGCCGATCGGTCTGCTCCGCGACCTCCAGGACCTCTACCTCATGGCCGCCGAGTGCGACATCTGCTGGACGGTGGTCGGGCAGGCCGCGTACGGGGCCCGGGACGAGGACCTGCTCGGGGTGGTGCGGGCCTGCGAGCAGGAGACCGCCATCCAACTCAAGTGGCTGCGCACCCGGATGAAGCAGGCCGCCCCGCAGGCGCTCGTGGTGGTGTCGTGACTGTCCTCCCGCGCTGATCACGCGGTGCGGCGAACCCCGTCGAGGACGAGGCCGCTGGGCGGCAGGGCGGGCATCCGGCCCAGGTCGAGGGCCAGATCCTGCGGCGGCACCCGGTAGCTCATCGACCCGGTGAGGTTGCCGACCGCCCGCTTCATCAACTCGATCGTGATCCACTCGCCGGCGCAGCGGTGGCCGGTGTCGTGGTCGCCGCCGCCCTGCGGGACCAGCCGGAACGGGTCACCCCGCCAGCCGTCGAACCGCTCGGGCCGGAACCGCTCCGGCTCCGGCCACAACTCCGGGTGGTGGTTCGTGCCGTAGAGGTCGAGCAGCACCCGCCGGCCCTGCGGGAAGTCGTACCCCTGCCACTCGAACGAGCGCCGGACCCGGGCCGCGGCCACCGGGAAGAACGGGTAGTAGCGCCGTACCTCCTGCACGAAGCTCTCGGCCGCCGCGTCGTCGCCGCGGACCCGGTCGCACCAGTGCGGGTGGTCGTGCAGCGCCAGCGCGCAGAAGACCACGAAGCGGTCCACGGCGACCGTCGGGCGGAGCACGTTGAGCAGCTCCACCGCCGCGATCCGGCGGGGCAGCAGGGTTCCCCGCTCGTCCCGGTACTCGGCGACGACCCGCAGCGCGCTGCCCTCCGGCGCGGGCAGCGCGCCGGCGCGTACCCGCTCGATCACCTCGCCGGCCCACCGTTCGGCGCGGCGGCGGCCGAGCCGGCCCCGCCAGTGCCCCGGACCGACCACGGCCGGCCCCTCGATCATCGCGTGCATCTCGGCGGTGCGGCGGGGCACCTCGGAGTCGGCCAGCGGCACGCCGGCCCAGGCCCAGACCGCCCGGGTGAGCAGCCGGCCCACCTCGTCGTAGAGCACCACCGGCCCGGACTCGGCCCACGCCGGGACGCGGGCCCGCCACTCGTCGTCGAAGAGCTGCCCGAGATGGCGGATCGCCGCCGGTGTCATGATCGACATGAACATGGCCTTGCGGCTCCGGTGCGCGGCGCCGTCGAGGCCCTGGACGCCGCCCACCCCGGTCAGCGTGCGCTGGGCGCGCATCGGCATGGCGCCGCGCCGGACGAAGCGCTCGTTGTCGTAGAACAGTTCCGCCGCCGGGCGGCCCCGCAGGCAGATCGTCGGTTCCAGCAGCAGCCGGGTCTGGACGATGTCGGTGCCGAGGCGGTCGCACCGCGCGCCGACGAACCGGTAGCCCTCGCGGAGGAACGCGAGCGTGCTCTCCGGGCTGCGGTCGCTGGGGATGGTGCTCATCGCTGCTCCTGACGCGGCTCGGCGACCCTGCGCGGCCGCTGCGCTACCTACCCGTGCCGGCGCGGGCGAATCCTCGCCCGCAACCTCGTGACCTCGGCATCCGCGGCCTCCACGACCCGCGATCGGCGACGGCCGCGCCGCCCAGCCCGCGCTGCCCCGGCCCCGGCGTCCGCGCCGCCCCAGCCCCGCCGCCGCGGCCGCGGCCGCCACTGTCCCGGCCCCGGCGTCCGGCCGGTGCGGCCCCGGCGGCGAGCGCGGAAGCTGGCCCCTCCCAGGACGCGGAAAAGCTGGTTGTCTTCGATGCGGGGCCGGCGGCGGCCGGCCCCGCACCCGCCGGCGGGCCTCCCGGCGGGGCGACCACCGCGACGGGGAGGACGGATGCGGGACAACAGGGCGGCACACTGGCGGCAGCGGCGGGCGGCGACCGGGCTGCGGCGCGGCGACCGGGAGGAGCCGCTGGTCGGTCCACCCCGGCGTGCCGCGGCCCGGCCGCCCCGGCACTTCACGGTGCACCTCGGCTTCGAGGCGGCCGACCAGACCACCGCGCGGGAGCTGGCCGTCGCGTACGCCGAGGCGCTCGGCCTGCTCCGCCCGGAGCTGGCGCTCGGCGCGGCGGCGCTGTCCCCGGCCGACGCCTGGCACCGCGCGGAGCGGCTGTTCTGCGGTGCGGCCGGCCCCGACGGCGAGCGCTGCGCCGACGTGGCCGGCCACCCGGGTTTCCACCACGCGCCCGGCCCGGGCGGTCTCGGCTGGGGTGACGGTGACTGAGCGCGGCGGCTCAGTCCAGGTCGAACTCGCCGTCCTGGGCGCCCGCCACGAACGCGTCCCACTCGTCCTGCGTGAAGACCAGCACCGGCCCGTCCGGCTCGGCCGAGTTCCGCATCCCGATCAGGTCGCCGACGAAGGCCACCTCGACCGCACTCTCGGACGAGTCGCCCTCGGCCCGCTGCCAGACCGCCCGAGACAGGTCGAAATCGCCCTTGGGGTGCTGACCCATCGTTGTTCCTCCATCGCCACGCGTATCGGGGGAGCCCGCTCGGGCCCCATCGGGCAGGATAAGCGGATGCCGAGCCTGACCCGTGTAGAGGCGACCGCGCGTGGCGCGTTGATTACCGTCGAGTCCTACCAGGTGGACCTCGACCTGACCGGCGACGCCGAGCGGTTCCGCTCCACCGTCACCATCCGGTTCCGGGCGACCCCCGGCACCGGGACCTTCGCCGAGGTGAAACCCCTGCGACTGCTGGGGGCACGCCTCAACGACCGGGAGCTCGACCCGGCCCTGCTCGACGACAACCGCCTGCCGCTGACCGGGCTGGCCGCGACCAACACGCTGACGGTCAGCGCCGAGATGGCCTACTCGAACACCGGCGAGGGGATGCACCGGTTCGTCGACCCGGCCGACGGCGAGACCTACCTCTACGCCATGTCCTTCCTGGACGACGTGCAGCGCATCTTCGCCGCGTTCGACCAGCCCGACCTCAAGGCCCCGGTGACGCTCGCGGTGACCGCCCCGCCGGAGTGGACGGTGGCCGCCAACGGCCAGGTCGCCGACCGGCCGGCGCCGGGGCGCTGGGAGTTCGCGCCCACCGCGCCGCTGGCGACGTACTTCGTCTCGCTGATCGCCGGCCCCTGGCACGTCCGGCGGGACGAGCACGACGGCATCCCGCTCGCCGTCTACTGCCGCAGGTCCCTCGGCGCGCACCTGGACGCCGACGCCGACGAGATCTTCAGCGTGACGAAGCAGTGCCTCGACCGGTTCCACCAGCTCTTCGCCGAGCGCTACCCGTTCGGCAAGTACGACCAGGCGTTCGTCCCCGAGTTCAACGCCGGCGCCATGGAGAACCCGGGCCTGGTGACCCTGCGCGACGACCACATCTTCCGCTCGGCGGTGACCGACAGCCAGCGGGAGCTGCGGGCCACCACCATCGCGCACGAGATGGCGCACATGTGGTTCGGCGACCTGGTCACCATGCGCTGGTGGGACGACCTCTGGCTCAACGAGTCCTTCGCGGAATACCTGGGCACCCGGGTCACCGCCGAGGCCACCCGCTTCACCGGGGCGTGGACCACCTTCGCCATGCGCCGCAAGGCGTGGGGCTACGCGGCCGACCAGCGCCCCTCCACCCACCCGGTGGCCCCCGAGGAGGTGGCCGACTCCGACCAGGCGCTGCTCAACTTCGACGGCATCTCCTACGCCAAGGGCGCCAGCGTGCTGCGCCAGCTGGTGGCCTGGGTCGGCGACGAGCCCTTCCTGGCCGGCCTGAACGCGCACTTCGCCAAGCACCGGTTCGGCAATGCCACGCTCGTCGACCTGCTGGAGAGCCTCAGCGCCGCCAGCGGTCGCGACCTGGGCGACTGGGCCGAGCGCTGGCTGCGCCGGCCGCAGGTCAACACGCTGCGGATGGAGACCGCGGTCGACGCCGACGGCCGGTGGAGCGAGGCGGCGGTGGTGCAGACCGCGCCGAAGACCCATCCGGTGCTGCGCCCGCACCGCATCGGCGTGGCCCGCCACGCCCCGGACGCCCCGGTGCACGGCTTCGAGGTCGATCTCGACCCGGCCGCCGGCGGGGGCCGCACCGAGCTGGCCGAGCTGGTCGGGCAGCCGGCCACCGGTCTGCTGCTGCCCAACGCTGGTGACCTCACGTTCGCCAAGATCCGGCTCGACCCCGCCTCGGCGGACGCGGTGCCCATGGTGCTCCCGGGGCTGGCCGACCCGCTGGCCCGGGCGCTGCTCTGGGGCGAGGCGCTGGACGCGGCCACCGACGGGGAACGGCCGGTGACCTCGGTCGTCGCGCTCATCGAGGCGGCGCTGCCGGCCGAGACCGAGGTGATCATCGCGGAGGACGTGCTGAGCCTCAGCCGCAACCTGGTCGACCGCTACCTGGATCCGCTGGCCCGTGACGCGGCCCTGCTCCGCGTCGCCGGGGCCTGCGCCACCCTGCTGGCCGGCGCCCCGGCTGGCGGCTCGCTGCAACTGGCCGCGGCCCGGGGCCTGATCGGCGCCACCACCGACACCGGGCTGCTCGCCGCCTGGCTGGCCGGCGAGGGTGCGCCGGAGGGGCTGGCGGTCGACGCCGACCTGCGGTGGGCGCTGCTGCACCGGCTCGTGGTGCTCGGCGCGGCCGGCGAGCCCGAGATCGCCGCCGAGGCGGCCGCCGACCGTAGCGCCACCGGGGCCGAGCGGGCCGCGAGCTGCCGGGCCGCGCTGCCCGACGCCGACGCCAAGCGGGCCGCCTGGGAGATCGTCACCCGCAACATCGACCTGTCCAACCGCCTCGTGGAGGCGACCGCGGAGGGCTTCTGGCAGCCCGAGCAGGCAGAGCTGACCGCCGGCTACGTCGAGCGCTACTTCGCCGACATGCCGGCGGCCGCGCGGCTGCGTACCCCCTGGACGGCCGACCGGGTCGCTGCCCTGGCCTTCCCCCGTTACGCCGTCGCCCAGACCACCCGGGAACGGGCCGCGGCGCTGCTGGCCCGCGACGACCTCACGCCGGGGCTGCGCCGGCGGGTCGTCGACCTCGACGACGACCTGCGCCGCGCCCTGGTCGCCAGGACCGCGGTGGCCGCGGCGGGAGCCTGACCCGGTGACCGCGCCGGGGGGTGTGACACCCGCCCGGCGCGGTCGGTGGGACGCCGGGCGGGCCCGCCGGACCGCCGGCGCGGCCCGGCCTACGATCGCGGGGTGGAGGAAGACATCCGGCGAATCGGGATCATGGGCGGCACCTTCGACCCCATCCACCACGGGCACCTGGTGGCCGCCAGCGAGGTCGCGGACCGGTTCGGCCTGGACGAGGTGGTCTTCGTCCCCACCGGGCAGCCCTGGCAGAAGGCCGATGAACCGGTCAGCTCGCCCGAGGACCGCTACCTCATGACGGTGATCGCCACGGCGTCGAACCCCCGCTTCCAGGTGAGCCGCGTCGACATCGACCGGGGTGGCCCCACCTACACGGTCGACACCCTCCAGGACCTGCACGACGAGTACGGCCCGAAGGTGCAGCTCTTCTTCATCACCGGCGCGGACGCCCTGGAACGCATCCTGTCCTGGAAGGAAGTGGACCGGATGTTCGAGCTGGCCCACTTCATCGGGGTGACCCGGCCGGGCTTCGAACTGACCGACAAGCATCTGCCCGCCGACACGGTGAGCCTGGTGCAGGTCCCCGCCATGGCGATCTCCTCGACCGACTGCCGGGCGCGGGTGGCCCGGGGTGAGCCGGTCTGGTATCTGGTGCCTGACGGTGTGGTGCAGTACATCGCCAAACGGCGGCTCTACCAGCGCTGAATCCGCCCGGAACGTTCGCCTTTGTCCGCGTAATCGACCAGAACTGACAAGTCGTCTCCCGCCCGGGTGTGAGAGGCTTGGAGGGTCGCACGGTTGATCGAAGGAGAACGGTGACAGTTTCCGAACGCGCTCACGAGCTGGCGATGGCCGCCGCCCAGGCCGCGGCCGACAAGAAGGCGCAGGACATCGTCATCATCGACGTGGGCGACCAGCTCGCGATCACCGACGCGTTCCTGCTGGCCGCCGCTCCCAACGAGCGTCAGGTGCTCGCCATCGTCGACGCCATCGAGGAGCGCCTGCTGGAGCTGCCGGAGAAGGCCAAGCCGGTTCGCCGCGAGGGCGAGCGGGGTGGCCGCTGGGTGCTGCTCGACTACGTCGACATCGTGGTCCACGTGCAGCACACCGAGGAGCGCGAGTTCTACGCCCTCGACCGGCTCTGGAAGGACTGCCCGCAGATCCCGTTCGTGGACCGGGACCTCGCCGACTCGGCCGCCCGCAGCGCCGCCGCGGAATGACCCGTCTGATCATCTGGCGGCACGGCAACACCGACTGGAACGCCGCCGACCGGGTCCAGGGGCAGACCGACGTGCCGCTCAACGACCTCGGCCGGGAGCAGGCCCGGGTCGCCGCGCCCGTGCTGGCCGCGCTGCGCCCCGACGCCGTCGTCGCCAGTGACCTGCGCCGGGCCGCCGACACCGCCGCCGCGCTCGCCGCGCTGACCGGCCTGCCGGTCCGCTCCGACGCCCGGCTGCGCGAGCGGCACTTCGGCCAGTGGCAGGGCCTCGCCCTCACCGAGGTCGCCGAGCGCTTCCCCGACGAGTACGCCCGCTGGCGGGCCGGCGACCCCGACCCCGGCGCCGGCATCGAGAGCCTCGACGACCTGGGCCGGCGGCTCGGCGCCGCGTTCCAGGACGCGGCCGACCTGGCCACCGGCGGCACCGTGGTGGTCACCACCCACGGCGGGGGCGCCCGGCAGGGCGTCGGCCACCTGCTCGGCTGGGACCACACGGTGCTGCGCAGCCTCGGGTCGCTGGCCAACTGCCACTGGACCGAGCTGCGTCACGACGACGTCCGCGGCTGGCACCTGCGGGCGCACAACGTCGGGCTGATCACCCAGCCCGCCCTCACCGACGCGGTCTGAGCCGTTCGGCCCCGGCGCGCCGCCGTGACATCGGCTAGCGTGCCGGGCATGCCCGTCGCGGTCGTCACCGACTCCACCGCCTACCTGCCGCCCGAGCTGGTCCGCGCGCACCGGCTCACCGTCGTCCCGCTGACCGTCGTGCTCAACGGCGCCGAAGGGCTGGAAGGCATCGAGACGTTCCCCGAGGACGCCACCCGCGCGCTCAGCGGCCGGCGGGTCACGGTCAGCACGTCGCGGCCCGCCCCGGAACAGTTCGCGCAGGTCTACCGGGAGCAGCTCGCCGCCGGCGCCGACGGGGTCGTCTCCGTGCACCTCTCCGCCGAACTCTCCGGCACCGTGGAGGCGGCCCGGCTGGCCGCCGCCGAGGTCGGCGACGACCGGGTCACCGTGGTCGACAGCCGCTCCACCGGCATGGGCCTCGGCTTCCCGGTGCTCGCCGCCGCCGCGGCCGCCGCCGGAGGCGCGGACCTCACCGAGGTACGTCAGGCGGCGCTCGACGCCGTCGACAGCACCACCATCTTCTTCTACGTCGACACGCTGGAATTCCTCCGCCGGGGCGGCCGGATCAACGCGGCCGAGGCCCTGCTCGGCACCGCCCTCTCGGTCAAGCCGATCATGCACATGCCGGACGGGGCGATCGTGGTGCGGGACAAGGTCCGCACCGCCAGCCGGGGCGTGGCCCGCCTGGTCGACCTGGCCGTCGAGGCGGCCGGTGACGCCGAGGTCGACCTCGCCGTGCACCATCTGGCCGCGCCGGAGCGCGCCGAGCAGTTGCTGGTGGCGCTGACCGAACGGCTGGGCGACCGGCTGCACGACACGTACGTCTCGGAGGCGGGCGCCGTGATCGCGGCGCACGCCGGCCCCGGCCTGGCCTGCGTCGTCCTCCACCGGCGCCCGTGACCGTGTCCGCCGCCATGGCTCGGCTGGTCGCCGGGTGGCGGCTTCTCCGATCTTGGCGAGTTTCCGTTCCTGTCGAACGTCAACTCGCCAAGATCGCCGCGCATCGGAGGGACGGATGAGCTTTCGGTCCTTTGTGGTCACCGGGGGTGGGCGGGGCGTCGGGCGGGCGATCGTCGAGCGGCTGGCGGCCGACGGCGGCACGGTGGTCGTCGTCGAGCGGGACAAGTCCGCGCTGCACTGGTTGGCCGGGCACCCGGCCGCCGACCGGCTGCGAGCCGTGGCCGGCGACGCCGCCGACGAGGACGTCACGGCGCGGGCCGCCGACCTCGCCGAGGCGGCCGCCCCGCTCGCCGGCTGGGTCAATAACGCCGCCGTGTTCCGGGACGCCGCCCTGCACCGCACGCCGGCGGGGGAGGTCTTCGACCTGATCGCCGCCAACCTGCGCCCCGCCGTGGTCGGCGCCGGCACCGCCGTACGCCGGTTCCTCGCCGCCGGCACCGGTGGGGCGATCGTCAACGTCTCCTCCCACCAGGCCCGCCGGGCGGTGCCGGGCGCCCTGCCGTACGCCACCGCCAAGGCCGCCGTCGAGGGGCTGACCCGGGCCCTCGCCGTGGACTACGGCGGCCGGGGGATCCGCACCAACGCGGTCGCCCTCGGCTCGATCCACACCGAGCGGCACGCCGCGTACCTGGCCGGCCTGGAATCGGGTGAGGCGGAGAAGGTCGAGGCGGAACTGGCCCGGCTGCACCCGGTTGGCCGGATCGGGCGTACCGGGGAGGTGGCCGACGTGGTGGCCTTCCTGCTGTCGGCGGGGGCGGCCTTCGTCAACGGGGTGACCCTGCCGGTCGACGGCGGCCGGGCGGCGCTCGGCCCGGACCCGGAGGCGCGGCCGGCGTGGTGACCCTGGTGGTTGACGGGGGTCGGGCGGCGCTCGGCCCGGACCCCGAGGCGCGGTCAGCCTTGTGACCCCGGTGGCGGACGGGGGCCGGGCGGCGCGGAGTCCGGTACCGGAGGCAGACTGGGCACTGTGGATCATCCCGCGATCGTCCTGGTGCACGGCACTCGCTTCGCCCGCGGCCAGTGGCAGCCGCAACTGCCCGCCCTCGCCGCCGAGTTCCCCGTCACGGCCGTCGACCTGCCCGGGCACGGCAGCCGCGCGGCCGAGCCCTGGAGCCTCGACCGGGCCGCCGACGTCGTGGCCGAGGCGGTCCACGACCTCGACTCCGGCCCGGCCCTGGTGGTGGGGCACTCGCTCGGCGGGTACGTCTCGCTGCACGTCGCCCGCCGGCATCCGGACCTGCTCGCCGGCCTGGTGCTGATGGGCGCCAGCCTGACCACCACCGGGCCGGCGACCGTCCCGTACCGGCTGCTGGCGTCGCTGGTCGCCCGGCTGCCGGCCGCCCGGCTCACCCGCTGGAACGACCGGCTGCTGCGCCGCCTCTACCCGCCGGAGGTCGTCGACGCCACCATCGCCGACGGGTACGCCTTCCACACCCTCCCGATCGCCTGGCGCGACGTCATGGGCCGGTTCGACGCGTCGAGCCTGGCGGCGGTGCGCGCCCCCGTGCTCATCCTCAACGGCGAGCGGGACCGGCTGTTCCGCTCGGGGGAGCGGGAGTTCGCCCGTGCCCGCCCGGGAACCCGGATCGAGCTGATCCCGGGCGCCGGCCACCTGGCCAACTTCGACAACCCGACTGCGGTCACCGACGCCGTACGCCGCTTCGCCCGGGAGTTGTCCCCGGCCCGCTAACGTCGTTCCTCGCGCTGCGGGCGGCGCAGCGTCAGCGACTGGAACCGGTGGCCGCCGCCGACGTCCACGGAATGGAAGTCCACGACGTCGAACGACGCGGCGGCGAACGTGAGCAGTTGCTCGTCGGTGCGGAACGAGAAGAAGCGGGGCGGCTCGTGCTGGTCGTCGCTGAGCGGACCTTCGGCGCTCTCGGTGCCCCCGTACACGCCGACGAAGAACAACCCGTCGGGGCGCAGGATCGCCCGGATCGCCGCCAGGACCGCGGGCAGGTCCTGGTTGGGCACGTGCAGCAGGCAGTTCATCGCGAACACCGCGTCGAACGAGCTGGCCGGGAAGTCCAGCCGCAGGAAGTCCATGACGTGGGCCTCGATGCCCTTGGCCCGGCAGTGCTCGACCATCGTCGGCGAGAGGTCAGCCGCGACAACGCCGAAGCCCTCCCGCTGGAACCAGGCGCTGTCCTGTCCGGTGCCGGCACCGATCTCCAGCAGCCGCGCACCTGCCGCCAGCCGGTCACGGAACGCCTGCCGTTCCGCCACCTTCCACGGCTCCTTGGTGAGCCCTTCACGCCATGCGGCGCGCGAGTCGTACGCCTCCCGTAGCGGGCGGAGCACGTCGGCGTATCGGATTGTCATGTCGGCCATTGTCAACGAGCCGAGGCGATCGCGAGGTCCCGGCGCTTCGGCTCCGACGCCTGCCCCTCGAGGGCCTCGGTAGCACAGATGGAGGTGGTCCGGGGGGTCGTCCACAAGGCTGTCGGTCGTCCACAGGCGAGCGGCGACGTCCGCCCCGGGCCGGGTTGGCGCCGTAGCTTCCAGCCGTGTCAGACGACGAGGAGACGACGGTACGGCGGCGGCTGTCCCGGCTGTTCGAGCCGGTCGGCGCCGCCATGCCGGCAGAAGGCTCCCGGCGCGGTCCGGATCTCGACCCTGATCCGCCCTGGGCTGCGCAGGCTTCATCCTCTGCCGATCCTCGACCACTCGCCGCCGTCGCGGGTCCCCTTCCCGTGCGCGCGTCCGGCCGCGGGCCCGAGTCGGGCCGGGTGACCTCGGCCCCTGACGCCGCCGCGAGGTGGCCGCTGACACGCCTTGCCGACGAGGCACTTCCGGCCGACGGCGAAGGCGGTCGACACGGGCGCGACCCTGTGGGCGCTGCCGACGATGCCGGGGAACGGCGTCCTCTGGCGGCCCGGCTGCCCGGCCCGGGCGCCTTCGATCCCGGCCGGCGGGGTGTCCGGGCCCTCGCTGCCGTGGCGGTCGTCGTCGTGCTGGTCGCCGGAGTCTGGGCCTGGCGCTCCCGGCCACAGGCAGAGCCGGTCCGCCCAGCCGCGGCGGTCGGCGCACCGGAGACCTCCGCGCCCGCGCCCACCGCCTCCGCTGGCCAGGTGGTGGTGGCGCTGGCCGGCAAGGTCCGCCGCCCGGGCCTCGTCCGCCTCCCGGCCGGCGCACGGGTGGCCGACGCCATCGAGGCGGCCGGCGGCGCGCTGCCCGGCGTCGACGTCGCCCTGCTCAACCCAGCCCGCAAGGTCACCGACGGCGAGCTGATCCTGGTCGGCGTCAGCGCCCCACCCGGCCAGGCCGCCCCGCCCGGGCCGGTGCCCGGAGGCGGCGGACCCGCGGCCGGCGGCGCGGCGCCGGGAAGTGGCCCGGTCAACCTGAACACCGCAACCCTGGCCCAGCTCGACGCGCTGCCCGGCGTCGGTCCCGTGCTCGCCCAGCGGATCCTCGACCACCGCGAGCAGCACGGCGGCTTCCGCTCCGTCTCCGACCTGCGCCAGGTCGACGGCATCGGCGACGCCCGGTACGAACAGCTCAAGGACCTGGTGACGGTGTGAACACTGGCGAGCCGCCCCGCCGCGCCGCCAGCGGAAGCGGCGTGACTGCCGGAGGACAGCAACGCGACGGCGGCGCGACGGCGGGGGACGTGCCCGACCTGCGGCTGGCCGGGCTGGCCGTGGCCGCCTGGCTGGCCGCACTGGCCGGCCTGCATTCCACCGTGACGGCGAGCGCCACGCTGGCCGCCGTCGCCGCCGGCCTGGCGCTGCTCACCGGCGCGCACCTGTGCGGCCTGCTCGGCCGCCCGGCCGCCCCGGTCCGCCGCTACGGCTGGATAGCGGTAGCCGTCCTCCTCGGAGTGGTCTGCGGCGCCACGGCCACCGCCGCCCGCCTCGCGGTCCGCGACGCCGACCCCGTGCGGGCGCTCGTGACCGAACGCACCCTGGTCACCGCCGAGCTGGTGATCCGGGACGACCCGCGCCCCATCCGGGGAGCCGCCGGCCGCCCCGCCACCCTGCTGGTCCGGGCCGACCTGACCCGCCTCACCGACCCGGCCGGCCGCCAGGTCACCGGCACGGTGCGCGGCCTCGTGCTGGCCAGCGACCCGGCCTGGCGCACGCTGCTGCCCGGGCAGCGGGCGACCGCCCGGGGTCGGTTGTCGGCGCCGCGCGGCGGGGACCTGACGGCGGCGGTGCTGTCGGCCACCGGACCACCGAGCCGGCACGGCGCGGCCCCGTGGGCGCAGCGGGCGGCGGGCGCGCTCCGCACGGGGCTGCAACGGGCCTGTGCGCCGCTTCCCGACGCGCCGGGCGGGCTGCTGCCCGGCCTCGTGGCGGGGGACACCAGCCGACTGCCGCCGGAGGTGGAGGAGGACTTCCGGGCCACCGGCATGACCCATCTCAACGCGGTGTCGGGGTCCAACGTGGCCATCGTCGTCGGGGCGGTGCTGCTGCTCGCCCGCTGGGCCCGGGCCGGTCCGCGGACGGCCGCCGCGCTGTGCGTACTCGCCCTGGTCGGGTTCGTGATCCTGGTCCGGCCCTCGCCGAGCGTGGTCCGTGCGGCCGCGATGGGGGCGATCGGGTTGGCCGCGCTCGCCACCGGGCGGTCCCGAGCCGCGCTGCCCGCCCTGGCCGCCGCGGTCACCGTGCTGGTGCTGGTCGACCCGGAGCTGGCCGGCGACCCCGGGTTCGCGCTCTCGGTCTGTGCCACCGGTGGACTGCTGCTGCTCGCCCCTGGCTGGCGGGACGCGCTGCGCCGGCGGGGCGTACCGCCCGGGGCGGCCGAGGCGCTGGCGGTGCCGGCGGCCGCGCAGCTCGCCTGCGGTCCCGTGATCGCGGGGCTCTCCGGGACGGTGAGCCTTGTCGCGGTCCCGGCGAACCTGCTGGCCGTGCCGGTGGTCGCGCCCGCCACCGTGCTGGGCGTGACGGCCGCGGTCCTGTCGCCGGTCTGGCCGGCCGGCGCCGAGTTCGCCGCCTGGTTGGCGAGCTGGCCGGCCCGCTGGTTGGTGACGGTGGCCGCGCAGGGAGCCCGGTTGCCGGCCGGGACGCTGCCCTGGCCGGGCGGGGTGACCGGTGCCCTGCTGCTGGCCGCCGTCAGCGTGGCGCTGCTGGTGGCCGTCCGGCGCCCGGTGCTCCGCCGGCTGGTCGCGGTCGTCGTGGTCGCGGTGGTGCTCGGCACGCTGCCCGTCCGGCTGCTCGCGGCCGGCTGGCCACCGCCGGGCTGGGTGGTCGTGGCGTGCGCCGTGGGGCAGGGCGACGCCGTGGTGCTGCCGGTCGCCGCCGGCCGGGCGGTGGTCGTCGACGCGGGCCCGGAACCGTCCGGGGTGGACGGGTGCCTGCGCCGGCTCGGCGTACGCGAGGTGTCGCTGCTGGTGGTCAGCCACTTCCACGCCGACCACGTGGGCGGGATCGCCGGGGTGTTCCGGGGCCGGCGGGTGGCGGCGGTGGCGACCCCGCAGTGGTCCGAGCCGCCATACGGGGTCGCCCAGGTACGCGACACGGCGCGCCGGGGCGGGAGCGTGCTGGCGCCGGTGCCGGCAGGCTGGCGGTGGCGGGCCGGGGCGGTCGAGCTGGTCGCCGTCGGGCCGCCGTACCCAATGCGCGGCAGCCGGTCGGACCCGAACAACAACTCGCTGGTGCTGGCGGCCACGGTGCACGGGGTGCGGATCCTGCTGCCCGGCGACGCGGAGACCGAGGAGCAGCGGGCGCTGCTGGAGACCGTGCCGGCCGCGGCGATCCGGGCCGACGTGCTGAAGGTGGCCCACCACGGGTCGGCGTACCAGGATCCGGAGTTCCTCGCCGCGGTCCGCCCGGCGGTCGCCCTGGTCTGCGTGGGCACCGACAACGACTATGGGCACCCCAACCCGGGCCTGCTGGACCGGCTGACCCGGGCCGGAGCGCGGGTGCTGCGCACCGACACCGACGGCGACGTCGCGGCCGTCCACAGCAGCGCTGGGCTGGCGGTGGTGGCCCGGGGGACCGGTCCCGGGCGGCGACCGTGAGAACGCTTCGGGATACACCCCGACGATCGAGGGAGCTTGTTGGTATAGCTGGTAGATCGACTCGATTGTCGGGATTTGCGCTGACTGCGGGCTCTGCCGTCACAGTCCTCGATGACCAGGCACGATCCGGTCGGAGGCCGTGCGAATATGGGCGACGTGACCCCCGCCAGCCTGCCCCCTATTCTGCTTGTTCTCGGCGACGAGGAGCTGCTCGCCACGCGCGCCGTCTCCGAAGCCGTCGCCCGGGTCCGCAGCGTCGACCCGGATGTGGACGTCCGGGAATACCAGGCCGGCTCGCTGGCGGTGGGGGAGATCGCCGAGATGCTCAGCCCGTCGCTGTTCGGCGGGCATCGGGTGCTCGTGCTCCGCTCCGGTCAGGACGCCCGCAAGGACCTGGTCACCGCCCTGCTGGGCTATGCGAAGAACCCCGACCCGGAGGTGCAGCTCGTGGTGCTGCACCTGGGCGGGGCCAAGGGCAAGGCGTTCGCCGACGGGCTGCGATCCGCGGGCGCGACCGTGGTGCCGGCGGCGAAGCTCAAGGGCCACCGGGAGCGGGTCGCCTTCGTCCGGGACGAGATCCGCCGCCTCGGCGGGAAGTGCACCGAGGACGCGGCCGAGACGCTGATCGCGGCCGTCGGCACCGACCTGCGTGAGCTGGCCGCCGCCTGCTCCCAGCTCGTCGCCGACACCGATGGGCGGATCGGGGCGGACACGGTGTCCCGCTACTACCGGGGGCGGGTCGAGGTGACCGGCTTCACCGTGGCCGACGCGACGATGGTCGGCGACGTGCCCGGGGCCCTGGAGGCGCTGCGCTGGGCGCTGCACGTCGGTGTCGACCCGGTGCCGATCGCCGACGCGCTCGCCGACGGCGTGCGGACCGTGGCCCGGGTCGCCTCGGCCGGCCGGGGCAGCCCCTACCAGCTGGCCAGCAGCCTGGGCATGCCGGCGTGGAAGATCGAGCGGGCCCAGCGGCAGGGCCGGGGCTGGACGCCGGAGGGCCTCGTGGAGGCCATGCGGGCGGCCGCCGAGTGCAACGCCGCCGTGAAGGGCGGCGCCGACGACCGGGCGTACGCGCTGGAGCGGGCGGTGTTCTCCGTGGCCGCGGCGCGGCAGGGTGGCGGCCGGTGACCCGAACGTGGTCGACGGTCCCGGCGGACGAGGAGCGGTACCGGCCGCTCTACGCCCGGGTCCTCGGGCTGCGGTTCGTCAACCCCGGCGGTATGCTCTGCTTCCTCTTCTTCGAGGGCGCCGTGGCGCTGGCCGTGCTGCTCGCCCTCGCCGAGCTGGTGACCTGGTGGGCGGTGCTGGTGCTGCCGGCGGCGGTGGCGGCCATGGTGAAGCTCAACGACATGGTCGCCGAGATCGTGATCCGCAGCGCGGCGCAGGTGCCGGAGCAGGAGCGGGACCGCTTCCGCCGGCAGATGGAGCCGGTCATCGGCCGGGCGAGCGTGCCGTCCACGGCCCGCGCGCTGCCGGGCCGGGTGGCCCTGGCCGGCGACCCGACGTTACGGGCGGCCCGCCCCGCCGACTCACCCGCCGAGGCTGAGCCCTGGCCGGACCCGACCCGCCACAACCCCCACCGCTGACCCGCCCCTCCCGGCGGCTCCCGCCGCCCCTCCAAGGGCGCGCCCCGGTCCGCCGACGAGACCGCCCGACCGCCCCTCCGACGTGGTTGATCAAGAGGTTTGCGTCAGGAATCCCCTGGACCTTGACGCAAACCTCTTGATCAACTGCGTCGGCGCCCATATGGGGGGTCGATCATGAAGTTGTTGTCGCGACACGCCGAGGCGTTGGGCAATAACTTCATGATCAACGGGGGCGGACGCGGGCTGGGCCGGGGCGTGTTCTCGGCGGATGAAGCGGAGTTCCGCACAAACGCCCGTCCTGTAAAGCCCAAACGCGGCGGCGACTACGACGGCCTGGATGAGTCGGCTGGGGGAGCCGGTCGGGCCGGAGGTTGGGACCGGAGGAGCGGGCCGGGTTGGCGCGTGGGATCGACGGCCGGCTGGGGGAACGCAGACGACCGGAAGCCCCGGGGCGGTGAGCCCCGGGGCTTCCGGTGAGGTCTAAGGCGCTCGTCAGGCCGAGAACGAGGCGACGCGCTGGGCGATCGCCGACTTCCGGTTGGCCGCCTGGTTAGCGTGGATGACACCCTTGCTGGCAGCCTTGTCCAGCTTGCGGGTGGCCTCACGCATGAGGGTGGTGGCCTTCTCGGTGTCGCCCGCCTCGGCAGCCTCGTTGAACTTCCGGATGGCGGTCTTCAGCGACGACTTGACCGACTTGTTACGCAGCCGGCGCTTCTCGTTCTGCCGGTTGCGCTTGATCTGGGACTTGATGTTCGCCACGCGACAGCCTCGTCTTGATAGCTCGGGTTGGTCTGCTTTCATGCACGACGGACATGCGTCATCGCCGCGCGAAAAGCCAGGTTACCAGGTCGCCCGGCGGCGAGCCAAAACGCCTCCGGTGCCCCGGAGCGTCCGCCCTGCTCCACCCTCCGCCACCAGCGCGGCAACCCGCACGCTCAGGTCCAGCCCTGGCGGGCGGCGAGCCAGCCGAGCGCCTGGTCACCGCTCCAGCGTTGGTGCGCGCGGATGTGCGGGGAGGCGGTGGACGGGCCGGCGGCGGCGCTCGTGAGGAAGTAGCCGGAGAGTGCGGCGAGGGTCACGTCCAGCGCGTCGGCCGGGGCGCCCGCGGCGGCCGGGTGGCCGGCGAAGGCGGCGTCCGCGTCGAGGCCGCTGGCCTGTGCGGTGATCAGCAGGCTGACCAGGTCGAACCAGGCCGGCCCGTGGCAGAGCCAGTTCCAGTCGCAGATCCAGGCCCGGCCGGCGGTGTCCAGCAGCAGGTTGTCCACCCGCAGGTCGCAGTGGGCCAGGCCGGGGGCGGCGTCGGCGTAGCCGGGGAGGCGGGACTCCAGCGCGGCCAGCTCGGGCAGCGGGGCCCAGGGCGGCAGCGCCGGTGCCGGTTCGCGTCCGGCGGCCACCTCGCCCCACCAGAGGATGTCGTCCCGGGCCAGGTCGGCGAGGCGCGGGAGCCCGAGCGCGACGAGGTCCGCGGGCGGCGCGGCGAGCGCGGCGGCCACCTCGGCGTACGCGGTGAGGGCGGCGTCCAGCTCGGCCGGGTCCCAGGGCAGCCGGGGCGTGTGCCCGTCGACCGGGTCCAGGGCCAGCGCGTACCAGCCGGCCGCGGTGAGCGCCCACCGTGGGCGGGGGACGGGCAGGCCGGCGGGGAGCCGGGCCAGGACGCCGGCCTCGTGGGCGTACCAGTCGACCAGGTGCCGCTGCTCGGCCAGCGCCGCCGCCTTCACGAAGACCGGCTCGCCGGCCGGGCCGGTGAGCACGGCGGCGAAGCCGCGGGTGAACCCCGCCCCGGCCGGGCGGACCGTCACGGGGGCCCCGCCGAGCCGGGCGGCCAGCGCGTCGCGCAGCCCGTCCGGCAGCGCGGCCCAGTCCGGCCGGTCGGCCGTGGCGTCGTACGGCACCGGGGGCAGGGAGATCGCGGGCACCCGCCCATGCTGCCGCACCGGGACGTCGGTGCGCTCTGCCAGACTGCGAGGCCATGAGGACCGACGAGTTCTGGCAGTTGATCGACAGCGCCCGGGCCGGGGGCGGGGGCGAGCCCGCGGCGGTCGCCGCCCGCGCGGTCGCCCTGCTGGCCGAGCGGGACCCGGAGGAGATCGTCGGGTACGCCCACCACCAGCAGCGGGTGCTCGCCGCGTCGTACAAGGTCGATCTCTGGGGCGCGGCCTACCTGATCAACGGCGGCGCCTCGGACGACGGTTTCGAATACTTCCGGGGCTGGCTGATGACCCAGGGTCGGGCGGTGTTCGCCCGGGCGGTCGCCGAGCCGGATTCCCTCGCGGAGCTGCCGCAGGTGCGGGCCGCCGCGCTCAGCGGCGAGGAGTTCGAGTGCGAGGACATGCTGGCGGTGCCGTGGGAGGCGTACCGGAAGTCCACGGCGGCGGAGTTGCCGACGGACCGGGACCCGGTCCGGGCACCCGACCTGAACGACTTCTGGGACTTCGACGACGAGGACGAGGCGCGGCGGCACCTGCCGAAGCTCGCCGCCCTCTTCGTCGAGCCGCCCGAGGAGTGACGCCCGAGGAGTGACGCCGGAGGAGTGACGGGGGAGCACCGGCACGCGCCGGGCGACGTGGGAGCATAGAGGGGGCCGGCGCGCGCCGGCCCGCTCACGTCAGCCGACCAGAACGGACCGCTGTGCCACCGACGCTCGATCCCGGCGCGAACGCTCCTGGTGCCACCGACCCGGCGCGCATCAGGAACTTCTGCATCATCGCTCACATCGACCACGGGAAGTCGACCCTGGCCGACCGGATGCTGCAGCTCACCGGCGTGGTCGACCCCCGGCAGATGCGCGCCCAGTATCTCGACCGGATGGACATCGAGCGCGAGCGCGGCATCACCATCAAGAGCCAGGCCGTCCGGATGCCGTGGACCATCCGGGAGGGCGACCGGACCGGCGAGTCCGCCGTGCTCAACATGATCGACACCCCGGGCCACGTGGACTTCACCTACGAGGTGTCCCGGTCCCTGGCGGCCTGCGAGGGCGCCATCCTGCTGGTCGACGCCGCCCAGGGCATCGAGGCGCAGACGTTGGCCAACCTCTACCTGGCGCTCGAGAACGACCTGCACATCATCCCGGTCCTCAACAAGATCGACCTGCCGGCCGCCCAGCCGGAGAAGTACGCCGAGGAGCTGGCCCACCTGATCGGCGGCGACCCGGCGGACTGCATCCGGGTCTCCGGCAAGACCGGTGAGGGCGTGCCGCACCTGCTCGACGAGATCGTCCGGCAGTTCGTGCCGCCGGTCGGCAAGGCCGACGCCCCGGCCCGCGCCATGATCTTCGACTCGGTCTACGACGTCTACCGGGGCGTGGTCACCTACGTCCGGGTGATCGACGGGCTGATCAGCGCCCGGGACCGGATCAAGATGATGTCCACGGGCGCCGTCCACGAGCTGCTGGAGATCGGCGTCATCTCCCCGGAGATGGTGAAGGCCGACGCGCTCGGGGTCGGCGAGGTGGGCTACCTGATCACCGGCGTGAAGGACGTCCGCCAGTCCCGGGTCGGCGACACGGTCACCATCAACGCCAATCCGGCCAAGGAGGCGCTCGGCGGCTACAAGGACCCGAAGCCGATGGTCTACTCCGGCCTCTACCCGATCGACGGGTCCGACTATCCCAACCTCCGTGAGGCGCTGGACAAGCTCAAGCTGAACGACGCCGCCCTGGTGTACGAGCCGGAGACGTCGGGCGCGCTCGGCTTCGGCTTCCGCTGCGGCTTCCTCGGCCTGCTGCACCTGGAGATCATCCGGGAGCGGCTGGAGCGGGAGTTCAACCTCGACCTCATCTCCACCGCGCCGAACGTGGTCTACCGCGCCATCCAGGAGGACGGCGAGGAGATCGTGGTGACCAACCCGAGCGAATACCCGACCGGCAAGATCGCCGAGGTGTACGAGCCGACGGTGCGGGCCACCGTGCTCACGCCGAACGACTACGTCGGCGCGGTGATGGAGCTGTGCCAGGGCCGCCGGGGCAGCCTGCTCGGCATGGACTACCTCTCCGCCGACCGGGTGGAGCTGCGCTACACCCTGCCGCTGGCCGAGATCATCTTCGACTTCTTCGACCAGCTCAAGAGCCGCACCAAGGGCTACGCGTCGCTGGACTACGAGACGTCCGGCGAGCAGGCGTCCGACCTGGTGAAGGTCGACATCCTGCTGCACGGCGAGCCGGTGGACGCGTTCAGCGCGATCGTGCACAAGGACAAGGCGTACAACTACGGCACGACGATCGCGGCGAAGCTGCGCACGTTGATCCCGCGCCAGCAGTTCGAGGTGCCCATCCAGGCGGCGATCGGCAGCCGGGTGATCGCCCGGGAGACCATCCGCGCCATCCGCAAGGACGTGCTCGCCAAGTGCTACGGCGGTGACATCAGCCGGAAGCGCAAGCTGCTGGAGAAGCAGAAGGAGGGCAAGAAGCGGATGAAGATGGTGGGCCGGGTGGAGGTCCCCCAGGAGGCCTTCATCGCCGCGCTCTCCTCCGACTCCGGCGACGGCAAGGCCGCCGGCAAGAAGTAACGCCCCCGCGCCACACGGCCGGCGTCCCGCACGAGCGGGTCGCCGGCCGTTCCGCGTACCCGGAGAATTTTTCTCCCCGCCGGGACCGCTCCCACCTGCGTGATCACCGTGGGCGGGGAACCGGCGTGCGGCGGCCCGGGGCGCGGGCCGGTTTGGTTTTTTGGCGGGTCGGGAACTTACCGGTCACGACAGGAACCACACAGACCGTGTGAAACTTCTTAGAAGGAGAAGACCGTGGACCTCACCGTCTGGGGCATCATCACCGCGCTCGTCGTTGGTCTGATCGTCGGCGCGCTGGGCCGCCTGGTCGTTCCGGGCCGCCAGAACATGCCGATGTGGCTGCACATGCTGATCGGCGTCGGCGCCGCGCTGCTGGGCACCGTCCTGGCCCGCGCCCTCGGCATCGCCACCGAGACCTCCGGCATCGACTGGATGGAGCTGCTGGTCCAGGTCGTGCTGGCCGCCATCGCCGTCGCCCTGGTGGCCGGCGTGGGTCGCCGCCGCAGCGTCTCGCGCTACTGACGCACCCCGAAACGCCTCAGCGGGCGCCCGACCGGTCGGTCGGGCGCCCGCTGGCGTTCGGGCATTGAACCCGGTCAGCCGCCAAGGACCGGCAAAATGCTTTCCCCGCGCCCGGATCCGGCCGGGAAATCCCAGCCCAGAGCCCTTGCGAGCAATTCGTCACCGGAGTCGGTTTGGATTTTCGGCGGGTCGGGAACTTAGCGGTCACGACAGGAACCACACGACATCGTGTGACTCATTCAGAAGAAGGAGGGCGACCGTGGAGCTCACCGTTTGGGGCATCATCACCGCGCTCATCGTTGGTCTGATCGTCGGCGCTCTGGGCCGCCTGGTCGTCCCGGGCCGCCAGAACATGCCGATGTGGCTGCACATGCTGATCGGCGTCGGCGCCGCGCTGCTGGGCACGATCGTCGCCCGGGCGTCGGGCTTCGCCGACACGTCCGGCATCGACTGGCGGGAGCTGCTGCTGCAGATTCTGTTCGCCGCCATCGGCGTGGCCCTGGTGGCCGGTGTGGGGCGCCGCCGCGGCGTCTCGCGCTACTGACCCCCAACCCGAAACGCGCCGGCGGGCGCCCGACCAATCGGTCGGGCGCCCGCCTTCGTCTGCCCTGAGCTGCCCGGACGGCACCCCTGCCGCTCGGGCCCGCGGCTGCGATACCGTCGCCTCGGCCGCCCGCCGCGAGTACCCCCTGTTGTAAAGGAAATTTTCCTACTAAGGTGCGGCGGAGAAGGTTAATGCCAAACGCCCCGAGGGAGATATGGCGTGAACAGGTGGAAGCGGCTGGCCCCGGTCACCGCCATCGTGGCCTCGGCCGCGATGGTGCTCTCCGGGTGCGGTGGCTCCGGCGACGACGACAAGGCCGCCGACAACAGCAAGCTCACGGTCTGGATGATGGGTGAGGGCGGCGACGCCCAGACCAAGTTCCTCGACGGCGTCGAGGCGGAGTTCAAGAAGAAGCACCCCGAGACCGATGTCGTGGTGCAGTACATCCCCTGGCTCGAGGCGCCGAAGAAGTTCCAGGCCGCGCTCGCCGGCGGGGAGGGACCGGACGTCACCGAGCTGGGCAACACCGAGACCCAGGGCTGGGCGGCGCAGGAAGCCCTCGCCGACGTCACGGAGAAGTTCAACGGCTGGTCCGAGGGCAAGGACATCCTTCCCGACCTGGTGAAGAACGCCCAGCTCGACGGCAAGCAGTACGGCGTCCCGTGGTACGCCGGCGTGCGGGGCATCTACTACCGCACCGACTGGTTCGCCGAGGCGGGCGTGAAGCCGCCGACGACCTGGGACGAGCTGGTCACCGTCGCGAAGGCCGTCCAGGCCAAGAAGCCGGGCACCTACGGCATCGCCCTGCCCGGCAACTCCGAGCTGCCGTTCTACTCGTTCCTCTGGGCGGCCGGCGCGGAGATCGCCACGAAGGACGGCGACAGCTGGAAGTCCGGCTACAACACGCCGGAGGCGCAGAAGGCGGTCAAGTTCTGGACCGACCTGGTGACCGTGCACAAGGTGGCCCCGCCGGCCGCCGCCGCCTGGAACGAGGTCGACGCCCGCACCCAGTTCGCCACCGGCAAGGCCGCCATGGCGTTCGCCGGTAGCTGGCAGGGCGGCGCGATGAAGAAGGACAACCCGGACATCGAGAAGGTGTGGGGCACGTTCCCCATCCCCGGTCCGGACGGCAAGGCCGCCCCGGCCTTCGCCGGCGGCTCGGACATCGCCCTCTGGAAGGACAGCAAGCGGCAGGACCTGGCCTGGGACTACCTGACCGTGCTGCTCAGCAAGCAGAAGGACCAGGAGTTCGCCAGCAGCCTCGGCTTCTTCCCGGTCTACAAGGACCTGGTCAGCGGCGGCAACTACGCCAACGACAAGGTGATGGCGGCGTTCGCCACCGCCATGCAGAACACCAAGCTGACCCCGCTCACTCCGAAGTGGGTGGAGGTGAGCCGGACCAAGACGGTGACCCAGGCCATGAACAGCTCGGTCATCAAGGGCCAGAAGACGGTCGAGAAGGCCACCGCCGACGCGGCCACCGAGATGGAAAGCATCCTCAACGCCAAGTGACCACGCTGACCGAGGCCACCGGCGAAGCCGCCGCGCGGGAGACCCCCGCGCGGCGGCGCCGTCGCGTGGACCGCCTCCCGTACCTGCTGCTCCTGCCCTGCCTGGCGATCATCGCGGTGCTGCTGCTCTGGCCGCTCGGCCAGGTCGTGATGATGTCCTTCTACAAGCTGGACAGCGTCCGGCAGCTGCGGGGGGACCGCGAGTGGCCGTGGGTGGGCCTGGCCAACTACGCGCAGATCCTCGGCGACCCGTTCTTCCGTACGGTGCTGCGCAACACCGTGCTCTTCGCCGTGGCCAACGTGGTGCTCACCATGATCCTCGGCACCCTGGTCGGGCTGCTGCTCAACCGGCTCGGGAAGAAGATGGCCACGTTCGTGGCGAGCTGCGTGATGCTGGCCTGGGCCACCCCGGCGCTGACCGGCACCATCGTCTGGAAGTGGATCTTCGACGACACCAGCGGCCTGGTGACCTGGCTGTTCAACAAGCTTCCGGACGGGCTCTCCACGGCCCTGTTCGGGCGCAGCGACTGGACCGGCTACGGCTGGTTCAACGACCCGCTGCTCTTCTTCGGCATCCTGACCCTCGTGGTGGTCTGGCACTCGTTCCCGTTCATCGCCGTCAGCGTGCTGGCCGGGCTGAAGAGCGTGCCGAGCGAGCTGCAGGAGGCCGCCCGGGTGGACGGGGCCGGCCCGTGGCGGGTCTTCTGGTCGGTGACCTTCCCGATGCTGCGGCCGGTCTTCGGCATCCTCGTGGTGCTCTCCACGATCTGGGACTTCAAGGTCTTCACCCAGCAGTTCGTGCTGGCCGGCGGCACCCAGGACCGGTCGACGTTCATGCTGTCGATCTACTCGTACGCGGAGGCGTTCTCACCGCCGCCCAAGTACGGGCTGGGCTCCGCGATCGCCGTCATCCTCACCCTGATCCTGCTGGTGGTGACCGGCGTGTACGTCCGTATGGTGCTCCGGCAGGAGGACGAGTCGTGAAGAAGATCGCCCTCAACGGCGCCGGCCTGCTGGTCGCGCTCTTCGCGGCCTTCCCGGTCTACTGGATGGTCGCCACCTCGCTGAAGCCCAACAAGGAGATCTTCTCGGCCACGCCGCGCCCCGTGCCGGCGGAGCCGACCCTGGAGCACTACCGGGAGATCCTCACCGGCAACCTCATCCCGGGCGTGACCTTCACGGACTTCTTCCTCAACAGCGCGCTGGTCGCGGTGGCCACCGTGGTGCTGAGCGGGCTCGTCGCGCTGCTCGCCGCGACCGCGGTGGCCCGGTTCCGGTTCAAACTGCGCACCACCTTCCTGATCCTGCTGCTGGTGGTGCAGATGATCCCGCTGGAGGCGCTGGTCATCCCGCTGTTCCTGATGATCCAGCGGCTCGGCCTCTACAACACCCTGCCCAGCCTGATCCTGACCTACCTCGGCTTCTCGCTGCCGTTCGCGGTCTGGATGCTGCGCGGCTTCGTGGCCGCGGTGCCCAAGGAACTGGAGGAGGCGGCGGCGATCGACGGGGCCAGCCGGGCCCAGACGTTCCGCAAGGTGCTCTTCCCGCTGGTCGCTCCCGGCCTGGTGGCGACCAGCATCTTCTCCTTCATCACCGCCTGGAACGAGCTGATCTTCGCGTTGACCTTCGTCAACGACCAGAACAAGTACACGTTGCCGGTGGCCATGACGTTCTTCTTCGGGCGGGACGACACCGCCTGGGGTTCGGTGATGGCCGCCTCGACGCTGTTCACCCTGCCGGTGATCGTCTTCTTCCTGCTGGTCCAGCGCCGGATGGTCTCCGGCCTGGTCGCCGGGGCGGTCAAGGGCTGACCGGTCCGCCGGGTGCCGGGGAGAACCCGTTTTCCCGCACCCGGTGGCGGCCCCTAGGCTGGCCGCCATGACGGGCAGGCTGGCGGCGGTCAACATCGGTGCGGTGACCGAGGCGGAGTGGGCGGGCGACCCGAGCGGTCGCAGCGGCATCGACAAGCGGCCGGTCGACGGCCGGGTGGAGATCCGCCTCGCCGGCGTCGCCGGTGACTTCATCGGCGAGCGGGCCCACCACGGCGGCCCCGACCAGGCGGTCTACGCGTACGCCGAGGAGGACGCCGGCTGGTGGGCCGGCGAGCTGGGCCGGGAGCTGCGGCCGGGCGCCTTCGGCGAGAACCTCACCACTTGGGCCGTGGACGTCACGGGGGCGGTGATCGGCGAGTGCTGGGCGGTCGGCTCCGCGCTGCTGCAGGTGACCAAGCCACGCACCCCGTGCCGCACCTTCGCCGGCTTCTGGGGCATGCCCGATCTGATCAAGCGGTTCACCGTCCACGGCGCGCCCGGGGCGTACCTGCGGGTGCTGCGTGAGGGCGAGGTGGGCGCGGGCGATCCCGTCGAGGTGGTCGACCGGCCGGCGCACGGGATCACGATCGGCGAGGTGTTCCGGGCGACCACCCTGGAACCGGAACTGCTGCCGCGCCTGCTCGACGTGCCGGACCTGCCCGAGTCGGTGCGGGCGAAGGTCCGCCGCCGGCTGGGGACCGTCGCCTGATCGACGGTCAGGCCGCGGCGAAGACCTCGGCCAGCACCTGGGTCGCCGGGTCGCCCTTCACCCTGGCCCAGGTGCCCTGCTCGGCCGTCCACTCCAGGCCGCCGAAGCGGACCGATTTCACCCCGTGGTCGTCGGCGTGCGAGACCAGCCAGTGGGCGTACCGCCAGCCGTTGCGGCTGTCGGCGGCCGGCACGGTCAGCCCGGTCAGGTCGGTGCCCGAGCTCAGCTCCGGCAGGCCCCAGTCCAGGGCCAGGCTCTGCATGAGGGCGCTGGCGGCGGCCGGGCCGCGCATCGTCGGCGTGGGGCCGACCGTGCAGGCCACCGCGCCGGTCGCGTCCCCGAGCAGGGCGCGGGTGAGCACCTGCGACTCGTCGGCCCACTTCTCGTACGCCTCGGGGTAGGCCGACCGCTGCACCCGCTGGGCGGCCTCGGTCACCCGCAGCTCCTCCCAGCCCTTGACCTTCTTGAGCGCGGCGTAGAACTTCTTCGCGGCGTAGCGCGGGTCGCGGATCTCCTCGGGGGTGCCCCAGCCCTGGCTCGGCCGCTGCTGGAACAGGCCGAGCGAGTCCCGGTCGCCGTGGGCGATGTTGCGCAGGTGCGACTCCTGGTAGGCCGTCGCCAGCGCCACCACCACGGCCCGCTCGGGCATCCCGCGCTGTGCGCCGATCGCCGCGATGGTGGCCGCGTTGGCCATCTGGTCGGCGCTGAGCACGACCTCGCCGTCGGCCTGGACAGTGCAGGTCCGGCTGGCCAGCGGCAGCCGCAGCTGATGCCCGAACTGCTTCGCGACGAACCACACGCCGAGCAGGGCCAGCACTGCCACCACCACACCCGATGCCACGATCGCCGCTCGCGTCCGCACCCGCACCCCCAGTCCCGACAGCCCGCCAAGCGTACGTCGGCCACTCCCGTTCCCGGGTCGGCCGACCGGACGCCTCACGGTCCGTAGCCGACCCCGTACCTTCGACCTCAGTCTCCGGCCGGCACCCAGGCCGCGGGCCGCTTCTCCCGGAACGCGAGGACGCCCTCCCGGCCCTCCGCGGAGAGGAAGTACCCGGTGGAGAGCGCGGCCAACTCGGCGATCTCGGCCCGCAGGTCGGTGGCGGCCGGCCGGCGCAGCAGCTCCTTGGCGCCGGCGAGGGCCTTCGGCGCGCCCTTCACGAGCGAGGCGCGGTAGCGCTCCACCGCGTCGTCCAGCGCGTCCGCCGGCACGGCGGCGGTGACCAGGCCGATCTCGGCGGCCCGCCGGCCGTCGAAGGTGTCGCCGGTCAGGTACAGCTCGGCGGCGGCCCGGGGGTGCAGCCGGGGCAGCACGGTCGCCGAGATCACCGCCGGGATCACCCCGATCCGGACCTCGGTGAAGGCGAACGTGGCCTCCTCGGCGCAGACCGCCAGGTCCGCGGCGGCGATCAGGCCCAGCCCGCCGGCCCGCGCCGGCCCGGCCACCTTCGCGAGCACCGGCTTCGGGCACTCCCGGACCGCGACCAGCACGTCGCCCAGCATCCCGGCCGGCACGGTCCCGCTGGCGTACGCGGCGGCGGTCTCCTTCAGGTCGGCCCCGGAGCAGAACACCGGGCCGGTGTGGTCCAGCACGACGGCCCGGACCGCGTCGTCGGCGACCGCCGCGGCCAGCCCGGCCAGCAGCTCGGTCATCAGCGGGGTGGAGAGCGCGTTGCGGTTGTGCGGGCTGTCCAGGGTGAGGGTGGTCACCCCGCGGGCCGTGGCGACCCGCACGAGAGCGTCCGGAGAGGTCATGCCGGGCACACTAGTGGCCATGCCCGGCGTCCTTCCAGAAGGCGAACCCGTCCCGCGCGACGGGGCGCTGCCCGCTGCCGCCCGCCGCGCCGTCGGCGCGCGCGGCTTCGGCGTGTACGTGCACGTCCCGTTCTGCGCCAGCCGGTGCGGCTACTGCGACTTCAACACCTACACGGCCGCCGAGCTGGGCGGCGGGGGCAGCCGGGAGACGTACGCCGACACGGTGCTGGCCGAGCTGGCCCTCGCCGGCCGGGCGCTGGGCGACAGCCCGCCGCCCCGGGTGGACACCGTCTTCGTGGGCGGCGGCACGCCCACCCTGCTCCCGGCCGACGACCTGGCCCGGATCCTCGACGGCATCGACCGCACGTGGGGGCTGGCCGCCGACGCCGAGGTCACCACCGAGGCCAACCCCGAGACGGTCACCCCGAAGTCGCTCAGGACGCTGCGGGCCGCCGGCTACACCCGGATCTCGCTGGGCATGCAGTCCGCGGCGCCGGGGGTGCTGGCGATCCTCGACCGGCAGCACAGCGCCGGCCGGGCCACCGCCGCCGCGCTGGAGGCGCGGGACGCCGGGTTCGACCACGTGAACCTGGACCTGATCTACGGCACGCCGGGGGAGAGCGCCGAGGACTTCGCCGCCTCGCTGGACCAGGTGGTCGCCGCGGGGGTGGACCACGTCAGCGCGTACGCCCTGATCGTGGAGGACGGCACCCGGCTGGCCGCGCGGATGCGCCGCGGCGAGCTGCCGTACCCCAGTGACGACGTGGCGGCGGACCGCTACCTGGCCGCGGAGGCGGCCCTCGGCGGGGCCGGCTTCTCCTGGTACGAGGTCTCCAACTGGGCCCGCTCCGACGCGGCCCGGTGCCGGCACAACCTGCTCTACTGGACCGGCGCCGACTGGTGGGGCCTGGGCCCGGGGGCGCACAGCCACGTCGGCGGGGTGCGCTGGTGGAACGTCAAGCACCCGACCGCGTACGCGCAGCGGCTGGCCGCCGGGGAGTCGCCCGGCCTGGCCCGGGAGCTGCTCACGCCGGACGAGGCGCACATGGAGGACGTGATGCTGCGGCTGCGGCTCGACGACGGGCTGCCCCTGTCCGGGCTCGACGAGGCGGGCCGGGCGGGCGCCGAGCGGGCCCGGGTCGACGGCCTGCTGGACGCCGGCGCGTACGCCGCCGGGCGGGCGGTGCTGACCCTGCGCGGCCGGCTGCTCGCCGACGCGGTCGTCCGCGACCTGCTGCCCTGACCGGGCCCGGCCGGCCTGCGAGGGCCGGCCGGGTCGGGGTCACTTGATCAGGTTGGCCGACATCGGGTAGCGGTAGGGCTGCCCCTCGTTGGCCTTCACGCCGGCCATGATGCCGAACACCACGCCGATGATGACGGCCGCGCCGACGGCGAGGAACCCGACGAGGATGCAGCTCAGGATCCAGCCGACGACGCCCACGATCGACCACACCAGCTGGAAGTTGAGCGCCGAGACCGCGTGCTGGCGCACGGTCGGGGACTGGTTGCCCCGCGCCAGCATGGCAACCAGTGGGGGAAGCCACCCCAGCACGCCGCCGCTGACGAACATCGCCGCCGCCCCGCCGAAGTGCGCGACGAGGGCCCAGGTCTTGTCGTCGTTGTTGGCGTAGCCGGCGGGCGGCCCGTAGGCGCCGCCGCCCGGGTAGCCGCCGCCCGGCGGGGGATAGCCGCCGGGGGGTGGGTAGCCGCCCGACGGAGGCTGGCCGCCGGGAGGCGGGGG
The DNA here is from genome assembly GCF_040607315.1 of Micromonospora sp. NPDC005305. Lineage (NCBI taxonomy): Bacteria > Bacillati > Actinomycetota > Actinomycetes > Micromonosporales > Micromonosporaceae > Micromonospora > Micromonospora sp. NPDC005305. The sequence goes on from NZ_JBEXGL010000021.1 coordinate 66,368, forward strand.
ATAGCCACCGGGCGGGGGATAGCCGCTCCCCGCCGGTGCCCCGGACAGTGGTGCGGTGGGTGGTTCGCCGGCCGACGACGAGCCGTACGGTGCCGACGGCGGGGTCGGCTCCGGCGGCGGTGCGCCGGAGTCCCCCGCTCCGGGAGGGCGAGGAGGTTCAGTCATGGACGTCACGGTAGGTCCCGGAGGCAAGGGCGCACCAGAGCGACATCGCCCGGGATGTCCGGCTGTTCGGCCGTGGTGGGTCGGATGTGCGGCGGGCCGCACCGGAGGTGGGTCGCTGATCATCGCGTCGACGGGTCGGCCGACGTAGACTGGCACTCGCTACAGTCGAGTGCCAGACGCCCGGCGGACGCCGTGCGCCGGGGCGGACGAGGTGCGTCAGGAGGTGGGGGACATGGGTCTCGACGACCGCAAGCTCGCCGTGCTGCGCGCGATCGTCGAGGACTACGTCGCCACGCAGGAGCCGGTCGGCAGCAAGGCCCTGGTCGAGCGCCACCAGCTGGGCGTCTCCCCGGCGACCGTCCGCAACGACATGGCGGTGCTGGAGGAGGAGGGCTACATCCGGCAGCCGCACACCAGTGCCGGCCGGGTGCCCACCGACCGCGGCTACCGGCTCTTCGTCGACCGGCTCTCCCGGGTCAAGCCGCTCAGCCCCGCCGAGCGCCGGGCGATCGAGCGCTTCCTGGTCGGCGCGGTCGACCTGGACGACGTGGTGCACCGCACCGTCCGGCTGCTGGCCCAGCTCACCCGGCAGGTCGCCGTCGTGCAGTACCCCAGCCTGGCCCGCTCCAAGGTGCGCCACCTGGAGCTGGTGCCGATCTCCACCACCCGGCTGATGGTCGTCATGATCGCCGACACCGGCCGGGTCGAGCAGCGGCTGGTCGAGCTGCCCGGGCCGGTCGCCCCCGACGAGGTGACCGACCTGCGCCGGCTGGTCAACGAGAAGCTGGTCGGCAGCCGGCTGTCCGACACCCCGCCGCTCGTGCAGGCCCTCGTCGACGAGTCGACCCCGCAGCTGCGCCCGGCCATGGCCACGCTCTCCAGCGTCCTGCTGGAGACCCTGGTCGAACGGCATGAGGAGCGCATCGCGCTGGCCGGCACGGCCAACCTGACCCGGGGCGGCCTGCTCGACTTCCAGGGCTCGCTGCGCCCGATCCTCGAGGCGCTCGAGGAGGAGGTCGTGCTGCTCAAGCTGATCGGGGAGGCCGAGCCGAGCACCACCCGGGTGCTCATCGGCGACGAGAACGAGATCGACAACCTGCGCGCCGCCTCGGTGGTCAGCACCGGGTACGGCCCGGGCAGCACCATCGTCGGTGGGCTCGGCGTGCTCGGGCCGACCCGGATGGACTACCCCGGCAATATCGCCATGGTGAGGGCCGTGGCACGCTACGTGGGCGAGTTGCTGGCCCAGAACTGACCAGTCAGACCGACGGCCGGCTCCGGCCGACGACCGGCGCAACGCGAGACGAACATGAGGACACCGAACGCAGTGGCCAGGGACTACTACGGCATTCTCGGCGTGAGCCGGGACGCCTCCGACGACGAGATCAAGCGCGCCTACCGGAAGCTGGCGCGGCAGTTCCACCCGGACGTCAATCCGGACCCGGAGGCACAGGAGAAGTTCAAGGACATCAACGCCGCGTACGAGGTCCTCTCGGACGATCGGAAACGGCAGATCGTCGACCTGGGCGGCGACCCGCTGGCCCCGGGCGGCGGGGGCGCGGGTCCGGGTGGCCCGGGCGGCGCCGGCCCGTTCGTCGGCTTCCAGGACATCATGGACGCCTTCTTCGGCGGGGCGGCCGGCGGCAGCCGGGGCCCGCGGCCGCGTACCCGGCCGGGCGCCGACGCGATCCTGCGGTTGGAGCTGGACCTGAACGAGACGGCGTTCGGCGTCGAGGCGCCGATCACCGTCGACACCGCCGTGCTCTGCACCACCTGTTCCGGCGCGGGCACGGCGGCCGGCACCCACCTGGCCACCTGCGAGGCGTGCGGCGGCCGGGGCGAGGTGCAGTCGGTGCAGCGGACCTTCCTCGGCCAGGTGGTCTCCGCCCGGCCGTGCACGGTCTGCCAGGGCTACGGCACCACCATCCCGCACCCCTGCCCGACCTGCGCTGGCGACGGCCGGGTGCGCACCCGGCGCTCGCTCACCGTCAAGATCCCGGCGGGTGTCGAGGACGGCATGCGGATCCGGCTGGCCCAGCAGGGCGAGGTCGGTCCGGGCGGCGGCACCGCCGGCGACCTCTACGTGGAGATCCACGAGCGGCCGCACGACGTCTACTCCCGCAAGGGCGACGACCTGCACTGCCGGGTCACCGTGCCGATGACCGCGGCCGCGCTCGGCACCCGGTTGACCATCAAGACCCTCGACAGCGAGGAGACGGTCGACGTCAAGGCGGGCACCCAGCCGGGCAGCACCCTGCGGCTGCGCGCCCGGGGCGTGCCGCACCTGCGCGGCACCGGCCGGGGCGACCTCTACGTCCACCTCGACGTGCGGACCCCGACCAAGCTCGACGCCGACCAGGAGCGGACGCTGCGCGACTTCGCCAAGACCCGCGGCGAGGAGGTCGCCGAGCTGACCAAGCAGGGCGGCTTCTTCTCCCGGATGCGCGACGCCTTCAACGGGCACGCCTGACGTGTCGGCGCCGCTGTTCCTGGTCGAGGCGCTGCCCACCGGTGACACGCTGACGCTGGACGGCCCCGAGGGACACCACGCGGCCACCGTGCAGCGGCTGCGCGTCGGCGAGGAACTGCTGCTCGCCGACGGGCGGGGCGGCACGGCCGGCGCGGTGGTCACCGCCGTCGGCAGGGGCACCCTCGACCTCCGGGTCACCACCCGGGGGTACGCCGACGCGTTCGTCCCCCGCCTGGTCGTGGTGCAGGGCATCGCCAAGGGCGACCGGGGTGAGCTGGCCGTGCAGGCGATGACCGAGGTCGGCGTCGACGAGATCGTCCCGTGGGCGGCGTCGCGCTCGGTGACCCAGTGGCGCGGTGAGCGCGGCGTACGGGCCCGGGAGAAGTGGGCGGCCACCGCCCGGGAGGCGGCCAAGCAGGCCCGCCGCCCGTGGCTGCCGGTGGTGGCCGGGACGCCCGACGAGTCCACCACCACGGTGGCTCGGCGGATCTCCGGCGCGGCCGCCGCGTTCGTCCTGCACGAGGAGGCCGAGGACCGGCTGACCACCGCCGACCTGCCGGAGGCTGGCGAGATCGTGCTGGTGGTGGGCCCGGAGGGCGGCATCGCCTCCAGCGAGCTGACCGCCTTCCAGGAGGCCGGCGCCCGCCCGGTCCGCCTGGGCCCGTCGGTCCTGCGCACGTCAACGGCCGGCGTGGCAGCCCTGACCGTCCTGTCCACCCGCCTGCACCGCTGGTAGCTCGCCCATCCTCGTTGATCAAGGAGTTTGCGTCAGGATCCGGCCGGGATCCGACGCAAACCTCTTGATCAACGCGGCGGGGTGGATTCAGGTGCGGAGGTAGGAGGCGCCGTTGAGGTCGACGATGGTGCCGGAGGCCCACTCGGCCTCGGGGCTGGCCAGCCAGTGCACCGCCGCGGCGATCTCCTCGGGGCGGGCCACCCGGTTGAACGGGGACTGGGCACGGATGGCGTCGCCCCGCTCGCCGCTGAGGTGGGTGGTGGTCATGTCGGTCGCCACGAAGCCCGGCGCGACCGTCGCCACCGCGATGCCGTACGGGGCCAGGGCCAGCGCCAACGACTGACCGAGCGCGTTCAGCCCGGCCTTGCTCGCCCCGTACGCGGGCTGCTCCGGCTCGCCCCGGAACGCGCCCCGGGACGACACGTTCACGATCCGGCCGCCCCGCTCGCGCATGTGCTGGGCGGCGCACCAGGTGGCGTTCGCAGCGCCGGTCAGGTTGGTCTCTAGGACCAGCCGCCATTGCTCCTGCCACTGGTCGTACGTGTTCCCGAAGACCGGGTGGGGCAGGTCGCGCGGGCCGTAGACGCCCGCGTTGTTGACCAGGACGTCGAGGCCGCCCAGGCGCTGCGCCGCCTCGTCCACCATGGCCCGTACGGCGTCCGGGTCGGCCAGGTCGGCGCGGACCACCACGTGCCCGTCGCCGGGCAGCTCGGCCCGCAGCGCCTCGGCCAGCTCCGCGGAGTCCCGGTGGTGGACGGCCACCCGGTCCCCGCCCTCCGCGAACGCCCGCGCCACGGCGCGGCCGATGCCGCGCGAGGCCCCCGTCACCAGTACCGCCCGTCCCGCCATGCCGGCCATCCTGCCGCACCGATCCCCGCGGTTAGGAAGGGGCCCTTCCTATGCAGCAGGCGTTAACAGGGGGCCCTTCCTTACACTGCCCCGATGGGAACCGACTGCCTGTTCTGCCGGATCGTCACCGGGGAGATCCCGGCCACCATCGTCCGCGAGACCGCCACCACGCTGGCCTTCCGGGACGTCGACCCGAAGGCGCCCACCCACGTGCTGGTGATCCCGAAGGAGCACTACGCGGACGTGGCCACCCTGGCCCAGGGCGACCCGGGCCTGGCCGGTGAGCTGCTGGGCACCGCGGCCGTGGTGGCCGAGGAGGAGGGGCTGACGGTGGACGGCTTCCGGCTCATGTTCAACACCGGCCCGTACGGCGGCCAGGAGGTCTTCCACGTGCACGCACACCTGCTGGGCGGCGCTCCGCTCGGCCCGATGCTCTGCCGCTGACGCGCTGCCTAGACTGCTCTCATGATCACGGTGCAGGACCGGCTCGGCCGGATGGTGCGGCAGGCGCAGGCCCACGGGCGGATCCCGGCGGTCTCGGCCGCCCTGCACCGGGCCGACCGGCCGCTCTGGACCTGCACGGTCGGCGGGACCGGCAACGACACGGCGCTCGCGCCGGAGTCGGTCTTCCGGATCGGCTCGGTCACCAAGACCTTCACGGCGGTGCTGGTCATGCAGTGCCGCGACGAGGGGCTTCTCGACCTGGACGACCCGATCGGGCGGCACCTCGACCTGCCGGCGCACGGCGAGCTGACCGTACGCCGGCTGTTGTCGCACACCGCGGGCCTGCAGCGCGAGCCGCACGGCGACGTCTGGGACAGCCTGCGCGCGCCCGACGTCAGCGAGCTGCTCGCCGACCTGGCCCGGGTGGAGCGGGTGCTGCCCGGCGGCCGCCGCTACCACTACTCCAACCTCGGCATGGCCCTGCTCGGCGAGGCGGTCGCCCGGCTGCGCGGCGGCATGTGGGCCGAGGTGCTGGCCGAGCGGGTGCTCGCCCCGCTCGGGCTGACCGCGACCGGCCCCATGCCGGGCGACCGGGCGGCCACCGGGTTCCTGGTCGACGCGTACTCCGACGAGGCCCGCCCGGAGCCGCCGACCGACTTCGGCGCGGTGGCCCCCGCCGCGCAGCTCTGGAGCACCGCGCCGGACATGGCCCGGTGGGCCGCCTTCCTGGCCGACCCGGCCGCGCTGGACCCGGCGGGCGCGGTGCTGGCGCCGGCCACCCTCGACGAGATGCGCTGGCCGCTGACCACCACCGACGAGACGCTCTGGGCGGGCGGGTTCGGCCTCGGGCTGATCCTCGTGCCGCAGCCGGAGCGGGTGATGCACGTGGGGCACGACGGGGCCATGCCCGGTTTCCTGGCCGCCGTCTACGGCCGGCGCGGCGGCGACGGCACGGCCGGCGCGATGGGCTGCGCGGTGCTCGGTTCCTCCGGCACCGGTGTCGAGGTCTTCGAGCTGCCGCACCGGCTGCTCGCCGCCGCCGCCGAGCACGACCCGGCCGATGTCGAGCCGTGGCGGCCCGGTGCGCCCGCCCCGGAGCACCTGCGCGGCCTGCTGGGCCGCTGGTGGGGCGAGGGCTTCGAGTACGTCTTCTCCTGGCACGACGGGGCGCTGCGGGCCCGGGGCGCGGACGACCCGGCCGGCAAGCCGCCTGCGGTGTTCGCCCCGGTTCCGGACCGGCCGGACGTGTTCCGCACGGTCGCCGGCCGGGAGGTGGGTGAGCTGCTCCGGCTGACCCGGGACGAGCGCGGCGCGGTGGTCCGGCTGCACTGGGCGACCTACCGCTTCACCCGGCACCAGGAGACCTTCGAGGGGTACGACTTCCGCGCCGGGAACTGATCCCCCACCGCCGGAAATGGGCGAGGTGCGGGCGGTGTTGACCCGATACGATGGGAGTCACGACCGCCGCGCCAGCAGGGCCCGGCGCCGAGTTCGAGAGCAGGTGGCGTAGGGCCCGACGGGCCCGACCTATGACCGGCACCCCACCTCCCGGCCCGCCCCGGGTGCAGACCAGGATCACGGTCCCCGACCAGAAGATCATGGTGAACCTGCTCGGCGCGGGCGACGAGATCCTGCGGCTCGTCGAACGCTCGGTCAACAGTGACGTCCACGTGCGGGGCAACGAGATCACCATCACCGGCGCTCCCGCCGACAACGCCCTCGCCGAGCGACTCTTCAGCGAGCTGCTCGAACTGATCGAGAAAGGCGAGACCCTGACCACTGACGCAGTCCGGCGTACCGTCGGCATGCTCGAGCAGGGCGGCAGCGAGCGGCCCGCCGAGGTCCTGACGCTCAACATCCTCTCCCGGCGCGGTCGCACCATCCGTCCCAAGACCCTGGGCCAGAAGCGCTACGTGGACGCCATCGACGCCCACACCATCGTCTTCGGCATCGGGCCGGCGGGCACGGGCAAGACCTACCTGGCCATGGCGAAGGCCGTCCAGGCGCTCCAGGCCAAGCAGGTCAACCGGATCATCCTGACCCGGCCGGCGGTCGAGGCGGGTGAGCGGCTGGGCTTCCTGCCCGGCACCCTGAACGAGAAGATCGACCCCTACCTGCGCCCGCTCTACGACGCGCTGCACGACATGCTCGACCCGGAGTCGATCCCGAAGCTGATGGCCGCCGGCACCATCGAGGTGGCGCCGCTGGCCTACATGCGGGGCCGCACCCTCAACGACGCGTTCATCATCCTCGACGAGGCGCAGAACACCACGCCCGAGCAGATGAAGATGTTCCTCACCCGGCTCGGGTTCAACTCCAAGATCGTGGTCACCGGTGACGTCACCCAGGTCGACCTTCCCGGCGGGACGACGAGCGGCCTGCGGGTGGTCCGGGAGATCCTGGGCAACGTCGAGGACGTGCACTTCGCCCAGCTCTCCAGCTCCGACGTGGTGCGCCACAAGCTGGTGGGCGAGATCGTCGACGCGTACGCCCGCTGGGACGCCGAGCGGGAGAACCAGCAGGCGCAGAGCGTGCACGCCGTGCCCGGGCGGACCGCCCAGGGCGGCCGGGCCGGCCGACGCCGCTAATCCGACAGAGGAAGACAGTTGTCCATCGAGATCGCCAACGAGTCCGGCGCCGACGTCGACACCGACGCCGTGCTCGCCGTCGCCCGGCACGCCCTCGACGAGATGGGGGTCAACCCCCTCGCCGAGCTCTCCGTGCTGCTGGTCGACATCGAATACATGTCGGAGCTGAACCACCGCTGGATGGGTGGCGACGGCCCGACCGACGTGCTCGCCTTCCCCATGGACGAGGGCAGCGTCGACCACGGTCCGGGGGAGAGCGCCCCGGCCGGCGGTGAGCCGGCCCTGCTCGGCGACATCGTGCTCTGCCCGGAGGTGGCGGCCAAGCAGGCGGCCACCGCCGGGCACACCACCGCCGACGAGTTGCACCTGCTCACCGTGCACGGCGTGCTGCACCTGCTCGGCTACGACCACGCCGAGCCGGAGGAGGAGCGGGAGATGTTCGGTCTCCAGGCCCGGCTGCTGGCCAGCTGGCGGTCGACCCGATCGCAGTGATCACCACCCTGGCAGCCGGCGGCGCGCCCGCCGGCCTGCCCGATCTCACCCTCCTTGCCGTCGCGGCGGGGCTGGTGGTGCTCGCCGGCCTGATCGCGATGACCGAGGCCGCACTGGCCGCTGTCTCGCCGGCCCGCGCCGCCGAGCTGGCCCGGGACAGCGCGCGCGGCGCGCGCACCCTCCAGGCGGTCGCCGGCGACGTGGTCCGCCACCTCAACCTGCTGCTCCTGCTCCGGCTGCTGGCCGAGCTGACCGCCACCACACTGGTCGCGCTGGTCGCGGTGGACACCTTCGGCGCCGGCTGGCGGGCCGCCCTGGTCACCGCCGGGGCGATGGCCGTGGTCAGCTTCGTGGTGGTCGGCGTCGCGCCGCGCACCCTGGGGCGGCAGCACGCCTACGCGGTGGGCCGCGCGGTCGCGCCGCTGGTGCGCTGGCTGGGCCGGGCGCTCAACCCACTGGCCTCGCTGCTCATCCTCATCGGCAACGCGGTCACCCCGGGGCGCGGCTTCCGCGAGGGGCCGTTCGCCACCCAGGTCGAGCTGCGTGAGCTGGTCGACCTGGCCGAGCAGCGCGGCGTCGTCGAGCACGGCGAGCGGCAGATGATCCACTCGGTCTTCGCGCTCGGCGACACCATCGCCCGCGAGGTGATGGTGCCCCGCACCGAGATGGTGTGGATAGAGGAGCGCAAGACCCTCGCGCAGGCACTGGCGCTCTTCCTGCGCTCCGGCTTCTCCCGCATCCCGGTGATCGGCGAGAACGTCGACGACGTGCTCGGCGTGCTCTACCTCAAGGACCTGATCCGGCGGATCCAGGGCGCTCCGGAGGCCCGGCAGATGCCGGTGGCCGAGCTGATGCGCCCGGCGACCTTCGTGCCCGAGTCCAAGCCGGTCGACGACCTGCTCTCCGAGATGCAGGCGGCCCGCAACCACCTGGTCATCGTCGTGGACGAGTACGGCGGCACCGGCGGCCTGGTCACCATCGAGGACATCCTCGAGGAGATCGTCGGCGAGATCACCGACGAGTACGATGTCGAACGCCCGCCGGTCGAGCGCCTGACGGACGGGGCCGTGCGGGTGACCGCCCGGCTGCCGGTGGAGAATCTGGGCGAGCTGTTCGACACCGAACTGCCCACCGACGAGGTGGAGACGGTCGGTGGCCTGCTCGCCCAGGCGCTCGGCCGGGTGCCGATCCCCGGCTCCGGGGCCGAGGTCGCCGGGCTGCGGCTGATCGCCGAGGGCACCACCGGGCGGCGCAACCGGATCGACACGGTGCTGGTCAGCCGGGTCGAGCCGGGCGACGCGCCGGACAGCGCGGGGCGCGGCGAGCAGGCCGATCCCCGTGGCAACCAGAACCGTTCCGAGGAGAGGCAACCCGCCGATGCCTGAGTCACCCACCGTGCCGGCCGCCCGGCCCACCCCGTCCGACCCGGGCGAGCTGAGCGCCGAGGACGGCAAGCTTGTCGTCCTGGCCCGGGGGGCCCGGGGCCGGGTCGGCGCCGTGGAGGGCGCGGCGGTCCGCGACCAGGACGGCCGGACGTACGCGGCGGCCAGCGTGGCGCTGCCGTCGCTGACCCTGACCGCGCTCCAGCTCGCGGTCGCCTCGGCGGTGGCCGCCGGCGCCAGCCGGCTGGAGGCGGCCGTCGTGGTGACCGAGGCCTCGACGCTGGACGGCGCGGGGCACGCCGCGGTGCGGGACCTCTCCGCCGACGCGCCGATCCACGTGGCCGCGCCCGACGGCACCGTCCTCGGCACGGTGGTCGAGTGAGCGACGTCGAGCAGCGTCCCTACCGGGCCGGCTTCGGCTGCTTCGTCGGGCGGCCGAACGCGGGCAAGTCGACGCTGACCAACGCGATCGTCGGCACCAAGATCGCAATCACCTCGAACAAGCCGCAGACCACCCGGCACATCATCCGGGCCGTGCTGCACCGGCCGGAGTCACAGCTCGTGCTGGTCGACACCCCGGGCCTGCACCGCCCCCGCACGCTGCTCGGCGAGCGGCTGAACGACCTGGTCCGGGAGACCTGGAGCGAGGTCGACGTCATCGGCCTCTGCATCCCGGCGAACGAGCCGGTCGGGCGGGGCGACCGGTTCATCACCGGCGAGCTGGCCAGCCTGCGGGCCACCGTGCTGGCCGTGGTCACCAAGACCGACCTGGTGGACAAGAAGCGGCTGGCGGAGCAGCTGCTCGCGGTGAGCGAAATGGGCGAGTTCGCCGACGTGGTGCCGGTGAGCGCCGTCTCGGGCCACCAGGTGGACACGCTGGTCGACGTGATGACCGGCTACCTGCCGGAGTCGCCGCAGCTCTACCCGGACGACATGCTCACCGACGACCCGGAGCAGGTGCTCGTCGCCGAACTGGTCCGCGAGGCCGCCCTGGAGGGGGTTCGGGACGAGCTGCCGCACTCCATCGCCGTGGTGGTCGAGGAGATGATCCCCGAGGGCGGCCTCACGAAGATCTACGCTGACGTGTACGTGGAGCGATCGAGCCAGAAGGCGATCGTCATCGGTCACCGGGGCAGCCGGCTCAAGCACGTCGGCACCACCGCCCGCAAGCAGATCGAGGAGCTGCTCGGCACCCGGGTCTACCTCGACCTGCACGTCCGGGTCGCGAAGGACTGGCAGCGCGACCCTAAGCAGCTGCGCAAGCTGGGCTTCTGACCCCGTACGCCTGACCGCCGGTCCCGACTCCTCGGGGCCGGCGGTTCGCGTTGCGGCAGCTGCCGGGATGGTCCGGATCGGTCTGCTTTATGGAATGTTTCACTTTTTACCCCCGCCCGCGCACCGTTTCGTCCGGGCGGATCGGAGGGTAGGGAGGCGTTACCCCCCCGCCCCCGACGCCCCCGCGAGCTGATGCGAAACCGATACCTCGACCTGCTCCGCTCCCTGGCCATCGTTCGAGTCGTCGTCTACCACGTCACCGGATGGGCGACGCTGACCCTGATCTTCCCGGCCATGTCGGTGATGTTCGCGCTCGCGGGCTCGCTGATGGCCGCCTCGCTGGACCGGAGCGGCGTACCGGCCGTGGGGCGCCGGCTGCGCCGGCTGCTGCCGTCGCTCTGGGTGCTCGCCGCGGTCTTCGTGCCGGCCATGCTGCTCACCGGGCTGCCGCTCACCCCGAAGGTGCTGCTCTGGCTCCTCCCGGTCAGCGACCCGCCGGCCAACCACTGGGGCGGCCTCGCGCTGAGCCCGATCTGGTACCTGCGGGACTACCTCTGGTTCGTGCTGGCCTCGCCGGTGGCCCTCCGGCTGTTCCGCCGGGCCCCGCTGCCCACCCTGCTGGCCCCGTACGCGCTGCTCGCCGCCATCGAGTTCGGCGTGCTGGCGAACCCGCCGACCGTGCTGCGCGAGTTCGGCCTGTACTTCGGGGCCTGGCTGCTCGGCTTCGCCCACCACGACGGCCTGCTGCGCCGCATGGCCGACCGGGTGCTCGTCCCGCTCGCGCTCGCCCTCGGCGCAGCCGGTCTGGGCTGGATCTTCACCCACCCCGGCCCGCGCGGCCACGATCTGAACGACATCCACCTGGGCAACGCGCTCTGGTCGGCGGCGTTCATCCTGGTGGCGATCGGCCGGGCGCCGGCCGGGGCGGCCTGGGTCGACCGCATTCCGGTGCTGGGCCCGGTGGTCACCGTGCTGAACCGGCGCGCGCTGACCGTCTACCTCTGGCACATGCCGTTCGTGGTGGCGCTCACCCCACTGGTCGACGTGGTCGGCTGGTCGCACCAGGACCTGCTCGGGCTGGCGATCCGGGTGGCGCTGGTGTTCGCGCTGGTCGGCGTGATCACCCTGCTGGTCGGCTGGGTCGAGGACCTGGCCGCCCGGCGTACCCCGGAGCTGGTGCCCGGCCGCCCCCGGCGGACCGTGACCGAGCGGGCGGCGGCCGCACCGGCCAGCCCGGCGCCCGCCGGCGCCGAACTGGCGGCGGCGGGCGCCCGGGTGCCGGGCCCGCGCGGCGCGCCGGAGTGGTCCGGCCGCACCCTGGGCTGACCCGCGCCGCCCTCAGCGCTGGTTGACCGTCACGTTGCCGCTGGTGGCGGAGACGTCGAGCAGCAGGGACGCGCCCGGGTCGTTCAGCACGGCGAGATCGGTGTCGCCGGACTTCGCGTCCGCCCGCACCCGGTAGCGGCCCTCGGGCACGCTCAGGTCGATGTCGCCGCTGGTCGCGTGCAACCGGGCCGCGGCCGGCTTGTCCAGCTCGATGCTGACGTTGCCCGAGGTGGCCTCCGCGTCCACCCCCGCCGCGAGCCGGCGGGCGCTGATGTCGCCGGAGGAGGCGCGCAGCCGGACCGGGCCCGTGGCGTCGACCACCTCGATGTTCCCCGAGGTGGTGGTGGCGCGGACCTCGCCACGGGCCTCGGTCACGTTGATGTCGCCGGAGTTGAGGGTGAAGTCCACCGGGCCGACGCGGTGCAGCATGACGTTCCCGGAGCTGGCCTCGCCGCGCACCGTCACCCCCTCCGGGGCGGTCACCTCCCAGGAGACCGTGCAGCGGGAGCCGCAGTCGCTCGGCAGCACCAGCTCGTCGCCCTTGATCTCGTAGCGGGTGTTCGGCTCCCCGCCCTCGTAGCGGACGATCCGCTTGATCCGCACCTGGTCGGTCGAACCCGTGGCCCGGATCGTGAGGTCGCCCGCGCCGCCGGCCGGCACGGTGATCTTGGTGATCTTCACCTGCTCGGTCTGGTCGTAGTCGAGGCGGCGGAACGACAGGGTGTCGCACCCGGCGAGGACGATCAGGGAGGCGGCCGCGGCGGCGGCCACGGCGGTCCGGTGCAGAGCCATGGCCAGGACGCTACGGCCGACCCCGCCGGCGGCGCATCCGGGATCGACCGCCGATCCACCCCGAGGAGACCCTGAGATCGCACCCCGAGGGAGAATGGACCGATGGCCGGATACCGCCGACAGCTCTACCGCGACGACGCGGTGGTGCTGCGCGTGCAGAAGCTGGGGGAGTCCGACCGGATCATCACCCTGCTCACCCGCCGGCACGGCCGGCTCCGCGCGGTGGCCCGGGGCGTCCGCCGGACCACCAGCAAGTTCGGCGCCCGGCTGGAGCCGTTCGGGCACGTCGACCTCCAGCTCGCCGGCGACCCCAAGGGCAACCACGGCAGCTCGCTGCACACCATCAGCCAGGCCGAGGGGATCGACCTCTACGGCAAGCGGTTCCTCGGCGACTACCCCCGCTACACGGCGGCCAGCGCCATCGCCGAGACCGCCGAGCGGCTCACCCCGATCGAGCGGGAGCCCTCGCTGCGGCTGTTCCAGCTCACCCTCGGCGCGCTGCGCTCGCTGGCCACCGGCGAGCACGCCACCACCCTGGTGCTCGATGCCTACCTGCTGCGCGGCATGGCCTTCGCCGGCTGGGCGCCGGCGCTGACCGCCTGCGCGGTGTGCGGCACCCCGGGGCGGCACCGGGCGTTCTCCGTGCCGGCCGGTGGCGCGGTCTGCCCGGACTGCCGGCCCCCCGGCGCCGCCCACCCCGCCCCGGCGACCATCGCGCTGATGTCCGCCCTGACCACCGGCGACTGGGTGTACGCCGACGCCACCGAGACCGGCGTGCGCCGCGAGTGCAGCGGCCTGGTCGCGGCGCACCTCCAGTGGCACCTGGAACGCGCGCTACGCTCGCTGCCGCTGGTCGACCGGGGTGCCCCGGCGTCCGGCGCGGTCCCGCCGCCCGGCGGCGCGGGGCCGGGTGTGGTCCCGCCGCGCACCGGCGCCGGGCCCGCCGCCGCTGGTGTGAACAGGGAGATTACCGAGTGATCCGATCGATGAGGGCCGGCCGGCGCGAGCCGGTGCCACCGACTCCGCACCCCTCCGGCGCCCGCCCGCCGGCCCTGCCGGCCGAGGCGCTGCCGAAGCACGTCGCCGTGGTGATGGACGGCAACGGCCGCTGGGCCAAGGAGCGCGGGCTGCCCCGGACCAAGGGTCACGAGCAGGGCGAGCACAGCCTGTTCGACACCATCGAGGGCGCCATCGAGCTGGGCATCCCCTACCTGTCGGCGTACGCCTTCTCCACGGAGAACTGGCGCCGCTCGCCCGACGAGGTCCGCTTCCTCATGGGCTTCAACCGGGACGTCATCCGGCGGCGCCGGGACCAGCTCGTCGACCTGGGCGTGCGGGTGGTCTGGTCCGGTCGGGCCGGGCGGCTCTGGAAGAGCGTCATCTCCGAGCTGCAGACCGCGGAGGAGATGTCCCGGGGCAACTCGACGCTGACCCTCCAGTTCTGCGTCAACTACGGCGGTCAGGCGGAGATCGCCGACGCCGCCGCCGCGATCGCCCGTGACGCGGCCGCCGGCCGGCTCGACCCGGGCAAGGTCACCGAGAAGACCATCGGGAAATACCTCTACCACCCGGAGGTCCCCGAGGTGGACCTCTTCCTCCGCCCCTCCGGGGAGCAGCGCACCTCCAACTTCCTGCTCTGGCAGAGCGCCTACGCCGAGCTGGTCTTCCTCGACACCCTCTGGCCGGACTTCGACCGCCGGCACCTCTGGTACGCCTGCGAGCTCTACGCGCAGCGGGACCGCCGCTTCGGCGGCGCGCTGCCCAACCCGGTGGCCCCCGGGGCCTGAGGTCGCGCTTACCGACGCCGCCCGGTGGGTATCAATCCGACAGCAGGCAGATTGCGGAGGTGAACCCACATGATTCAGAAGCGGATTGCCCAGTGGGCGGTCATGGCGGTCGCCGTGCCGCTGGCGGCGGCCGGCGCGCGCCGGCTCAGCCACACCCTGGAGGCCCGCCGCGGCCCGACCGGGGTGAGCCGACTGCTCACCAAGGGCGCCGACATGCTGCGGCCCCAGAAGGCCAAGCGCCGTCGGTTCTGGTGACGTCCACGGCCCGCCGCGACGCCGCGGCGGGTCGTGTCGCGGGCGCTCCGCATCCGGCTTTCCGGCCGGGAGCGGGGCGCCCGCGCGTACGATCGGCGCAGGGCGCGCCGCCGGGACGCGCCGGCCACGGGGGTGGAGGATGCGCGATCTCCGGTACGAGATGACGGCCGCCCTGGCCGGTGCCGACCTGGCCGAACCGGCGCAGCGGGAACGGATCGCCGACCTCTGCGCGGGGGTGGCCGAACGCTGGTGCGCCGACCTCGGCCACACGCCGGCCGTGCGGGCCGGCGAGATCGGCGAGCTGGCCCAGGGTGAGCCGGCTGCCGGCTGGGCGCCCACGGCGCCCGAGGCCGCCGAACGGGCCTGGTGAGGCTCACCCCTCCACTTCGGAGCGGTCACCCGCCCAGAGCGTGTGGAACGACCCCTCCCGGTCCACCCGGTGGTAGGTGTGCGCGCCGAAGTTGTCCCGCAGCCCCTGGATGAGCGCGGCCGGCAGCCGCTCGGCGCGCAACGCGTCGAAGTACGCGAGCGACGACGAGAAGGCCGGGGTGGGCACGCCCGCCCGGGCCGCGTCGGCCACGACCCGCCGCCAGGCCGGGACCCCGGCGCCGACCCGGTCGGCGAACCAGGGGGCGACCAGCAGGGTGGGCAGGTCCCGCTCCGTGTCGTACGCCTCCCGGATCCGGTCCAGGAAACGGGCCCGGATGATGCAGCCGCCCCGCCAGATGGTGGCGGTGCCGCCCAGGTCGATGTCCCAGTCGTACTCCCGGCTGCCGGCACGGATGTGGTCGAAGCCCTGCGCGTACGCGACGATCTTGCTGGCCAGCAGCGCCCGCCGGACGTCCTCGACGAAGGTGTCCCGGTCGTCCACCTGCCACTTCTCGCCCGCCTCGGGGAACGTGCGGCGGGCGGCGGCCCGCTGGTCGGCGTGCCCGGAGAGCGACCGGGCGAAGGTGGCCTCGGCGATGCCGGTGATCGGGATGCCGAGGTCCAGCGCGCTCTGCACCGTCCACCGGCCGGTGCCCTTCTGCTCGGCCTGGTCGAGCACCACGTCCACGAACGGCCGGCCGGTCGCCGCGTCGGTGTGCCCGAGCACCTCGGCGGTGATCTCGATGAGGAAGGACTCCAGCTCGCCGCCGTTCCACTCCCGGAAGATCTCCGCGATCTCCGCCGGGCTCGCCGACAGGCCGGCCCGCAGCAGGTCGTACGCCTCGGCGATGAGCTGCATGTCCGCGTACTCGATGCCGTTGTGGACCATCTTCACGAAGTGGCCGGCGCCGTCCGGCCCGATGTGCCGGCAGCACGGGACGCCGTCGACCTCGGCGGCGATCCGCTCGAAGATCGGGCCGAGCTTCCGGTAGGACTCGGCCGAGCCGCCCGGCATGATGCTCGGCCCGCGCAGCGCGCCCTCCTCGCCGCCGGAGACGCCGGTGCCAACGAAGTGCAGCCCGTGCCCGCGCAGCGCCTCCTCCCGGCGGCGGGTGTCGGCGAAGTGCGCGTTGCCGCAGTCGACGACGATGTCCCCCTCCTCCAGCAACGGGACCAGTTCGTCGATCACCGCGTCGGTGGGGGCGCCGGCCTTCACCATGACGATCACGGCGCGGGGGCGTTCCAGCGCGCCCACGAAGTCCGCGAGGGACTCCGTCGGCACGAACGTGCCCTCGTCGCCGTGCTCGGCCACCAGGCTGCGGGTGCGCTCCGGCGAGCGGTTGTGCACCGCCACGGTGAAGCCGTTGCGGGCCAGGTTCCGGGCCAGGTTGCGGCCCATCACCGCCAGACCGGTGACCCCGACCTGCGCCGTCGCCTGCTGTGCCATGCGTACCGCCACCCCTCGTCTTCGGTGCCCGTGCTGCGACCGTATCGCGGTCGGTGCGGGGGCGGGCCGGGACATCGACGGTGGGTGAAGACGCGGTGGCGGTCGGTCCTCGCCGGTCCGTGTCCGTAATTCGGGTGCGGGGCGGCGCGGTGGTGGGTTAGCGTGCGGGCATGCGTAACTGACGCCCACCTCTCGAAGGCCCGGTCCACCGTGCGTACCGCCGTGGATCGTGCGCCCCGGGCGTCCGCATCCTCCGCGCCACCGTCGGTGGTGGCGTCGCGTGCCTCGTCGGACCGCCCGGGTGTTCCCCGCTCGCCGTGCCCACGGGTGCCCGACAGTCAGGAGGCAGCGTATGCCCGCCAAGCGCAGTCCGAAGAAGCTCCAGAAGCCCACGCCGTCCCCGGTGGACCTCACCCCGCCGGATCTCGACGCGCTCACCGTGGCGCCCGTCGCGCCGGTGACCCTGCCCGGCCGTGCCGACACGTCGCCGCCGCCGAAGGCCGGCCCGCCGGCCGGTCGCGAGGCCCGGCTCGGGGGGCGCAGCCAGCGCGCCGGTCAGACCCGGTTCTACGCCTTCCGGCGCAGCTGAGGCCGTGTCGGGTGCAGTTGTCGCCGCCGCGGCGACGACAACTGCACCCGAGGTCGCGGGCGGTCCCCCCGCGCCCGCGTTCGCCCCTCAGGCGGCGGCGGTCGCCGGGGTGGCCGTCCCGGCCGGCGCCTCGACACTGCGCCGTCGCGCCACGCCGAGAGCCAGGCCCACGAAGCCGGCCACCATGAGCGCGCTCACCGCCAGCTTGACCGGGACGCCCGTGCCGACCAGGTCCAGCACCTGCCCGGCGGTGAGCAGCAGCGGCACCCAGAGGGCCACGAGGCGGGCCCGCCAGGCGCCGAAGGCCAGCACGAGGAGGCCGACCAGCCAGCCGAGCAGCCACACCGCGAACGAGGCCATCACGAACGGATCCCCGTCGATCGCGGTCGTCACCGGGCGGGCGGCGTCGGCGTCCACGCCACCGCCGGCCAGGGCCCCGAAGAACGCGTTGTACTGCCACAGGTGGACGGTGGCGAAGTAGAGCCCGAGCAGCGCCGTGGCACCGCCGATGACGGCGGCCCACGGCTTGCGCCGGTGCAGTGTGGCGGCCAACCCGAGCGTCGCCGGCAGCAGCAGCAGATGGGCCAGCGCGAACAGCACGGTCTCCACCCGCCACGCGCCCAGGTTCCCGGCGGCCACCGCCACGTTCCCGGCGGTGTCGGCCACGTCGTCCGGGAACATCACCCAGTAGAAGGCGTTCGCGACGCCGTACACCACGCCGCCGCCGAGCAGGGCGCCCGCGGTCAACCGCCGACCGGTCCGCCCGCCAGTGCTGTTGTCCATCAGTGTCTCCTCTCGAAGTCGTGGGAGGGACGCTAGGAGCCACACCCGGGCCGGGTCGTCCGCGCGGAAGTTGATCCCCGGGTGGAGTGTCGGCGGCCGTCACTACACCCCTGGGTGGACGCGGAGAGCCGCCCGCCGTGGCTACCCTTCCGGCATGTCTGCCCTCGACGTCCGGGCCCGGTGGCGCGGTGTGGCCACCTCGCTCGCCGGGGCCGCGCTGTTCGCGTTCGGCCTGGCCGAGCTGTACGTCCCGCTGGCCGGCTACGTCGAGGGAGAGGGGCCGGACCTCGCCGCGCTCTCCACCGGCTGGCTCGTCGTCCTCACCGTGCTGCTGGTCGGCTACGGCCTCGCGGTGGCCGGCTGCACGTCGTACCCCCGGACGGCCGCCGTGGTCGCCGGGGCCTGTTTCACCGCGCAGAGCTTCACGCCGGTCCTGCCGGAGTGGCCGGTCGTGCCGCTGCTGGCGCTGGTGGCGGCCACCTTCGCCTGTGTCGCGATGGGTGGCCGGGCCGCTGTCCCGGTCGCCGCGGCCGGCTATCTCCTCCCGCTCGGCATCGAGAACGCCATGGCCGGCGACTCCGACTGGGTCTTCATCCTGTTCGTGGGGCTCGCCGTGCTCGGCCCCGGATACGCCGTGCGGATGCGGCGGGCGCAGGCGGCCCGGCTGGTGGCGCTGGCCGCCGAGCGGGAGGCCGCCGCCCGGACGGACGAACGGCTGCGGGTGGCCCGCGAACTGCACGACATCGTGTCGCACGGGGTCTCGGTGATGGTGCTGCAGGCCGCCGCGGCGCAGGCGGTGCTCGACTCGGACGCGGGTCAGGCCCGCGCGTCCCTCGACGCGGTGCAGGAGGTCGGGCGCGAGGTGGTCACCGAGCTGCGCCGGCTGCTGGTGATCCTCCGCGGCGCGGAGGCGGCCCCGGACGGACTGCCGTCGTTGCGGCGGATCGACGCGCTGACCGCCGGGGTGCCCCTGGCCGGCGGGCGGGTCGACGTGACCGTCACGGGTGACCTCGACGCGATCCCGGCCGCCGCGGACGTCAGCGGTTACCGGATCCTCCAGGAGGCGCTGACCAACGCCGCCCGGCACGCGCCGGGCGCGACCGTCGGCGTCTCGATCGAGGTGGCCGGCGACGCCCTCCGGCTGCACGTGACGGACGACGGTGCCGGCCCGGTCCGGCGGCACGCCGGCACCGGCCACGGCCTGACCGGCATCCGGGAGCGGGTGGAGCTGTTCGGCGGCACCGTGAGCGCCGGTCCCCGCCCGCGGGGCGGCTTCGAGGTACGCGTCACGCTGCCCTTCGACGCCGAGGCGTCAGCCGGCGCGCTGGCCACGGCAGGGACCACCGGATGACCCGGGTCCTCATCGCCGACGACGAGGCGCTGGTGCGGGGCGGGCTCCGCATGATCCTCACCGCCCAGCCGGACCTCCAGGTGGTCGCCGACGCGGCCGACGGCGAGGAGGCCGTGCAGTTGGCGACCCGCTTCGCGCCCGACGTGGTCCTGATGGACATCCACATGGCGCCGGTGGACGGGATCGCCGCCACCGAGCGGATCCTGGCGGCGCGGAGCGACATCCGGATCATCATGCTGACCACCTTCGACCTCGACGAGTACGTCTACCGGGCGCTGCGCGCCGGCGCCTCCGGGTTCATGCTCAAGACCACTCCGCCCCGGGAACTGGCCGAGGCGGTGCGGACCGCGGCCCGGGGCGACGCCCTGCTCTCCCCGTCGATCACCCGCCGTCTGATCGACCACTACACCGCGACCGCGTCGGTGGTCGCCCACCCGAGCCTCGCCGACCTGACCGCGCGCGAGACCGAGGTGCTGCGGATGATGGCCCTCGGCCTGTCCAACCGGGAGATCGCCGATCGGCTCTTCGTCGGCGAGGCGACCGTGAAGACGCACGTGAACCGCATCTTCGCCAAGCTCGGGGTACGGGACCGGGTGCAGGCGGTGGTGCTGGCGTACCGGAGCGGGGTGGCCCACCCGCGCCGGTAGCGGGGCTCAGCCGATCAGCGGGCGGAAGGTGCCCAGCAGGACGCTGACCGTCACTGCCGCCGCGCCAAGCGCCCCGGCGGCGACGACCAGCAGCGTGTCGGCCCGGGTGAAGCGCTGCCGCCGGGCGACCGTACGCGGGGTGCCGGCGTCGAAGCCCCGGGCATCCATGGCGACGGCCAGCCGGGTGCCCCGCCGGATCGCCCCGACCAGCAGCGCGAACGCCGTCGACCCGAACAGCCGCAGCTTGGCCACCGGGTTGCGGCCGGCGTCCACGCCCCGGGCCCGGCGCGCCATGCTGATCATCCGCCACTCCTCCTCCAGCAGCGGCACCAGCCGGAACGCGGCCAGCGCCCCGATGGCGAACCGGGCGGGCGCCTTCGCGTTCTGGATCAGCGCGTCGGCCAGGTCGGTCGCGTCGGTGGTGGCGAACACGATGATCCCCGGCAGCGCCACCGCGAGCATGCGCAGCACCAGGCCCAGCGCGGTGACCAGCACTCCCTGGGTGACCAGCAGTGGGCCGGCCGTGAGCAGCACCGGGCCGGACCGGTCGGCGGCGAAGAGCACCAGGGTGACCAGGATGCCGCCGGCGCCGGCCAGCAGCGGCCAGGCCCGCCGGGCCAGCACCCGGTAGCGGATGCCGAACAGCGGCAGCACGGCCAACTCGACCGCGATGGCGATCGCCGGGGCGACCGGGTCCAGGGTGGCGATCAGGACGACCGAGAAGAGCAACGCGGCGGCCAGCTTCGCCACCGGGTTGCGCCGGGCCAGCGGCGCGCCCGCCGCCGCGACGGGTTCGACGCCGATCACGGCCGGCCTCCGGGCGTCCGGCGCTCCAGGGTGATGGTCCGGTCTGGCCGGGTCCGGGGTGCGGCGGCCTTCATCGGCGCTCCAGGGTGATGGTCCGGTCTGCGAGCGCGGCCACGAAGTCGGGATCGTGGGTGACCGCGACGACGCCGTGGCCGGCGTCGCGCAGCTCGGCGAAGAGGTCGATGAGCTCCCGCCAGGTCCGCCGGTCCTGGCCGAAGGTGGGCTCGTCGCAGATCAGCAGGCGGGGCGCGGTGGCCAGGGCGGTCGCCACGCTTAGCCGCCGGGCCTCGCCGCCGGAGAGGGTGTACGGGTTGGCCCCGGCCAGCCGGTCCAGGCGCAGCCGCGCCAGCAGGGCGTCCACCGTCGCCGTCACGGCGGGCTCGGGCTGGCCGGTGCGGCGGGGTCCGAGGGCCAGCTCGTCCCGGACGGTGCCGGTGACGAACTGGTGCTCCGGGTCCTGGAAGACCGAGCCGATCCGCCGGGCCAGGGCGGGCGCCCGCCAGCGGTGCGGGGGAGTGCCCGCGTCCCGGCCGGCCAGGGCCGGGGTGGCCGCGACCGTACCGGTGCCGGAGCGGAGCAGCCCGCCGAGCAGCAGGGCCAGGGTGGACTTGCCGGCGCCGTTGGGGCCGAGGACGGCGAGCGCTTCGCCGGCGCGTACCCGAAGGTCGGTGGGGGCCAGCCGGGGCGGCAGGCCGAGCCGGTCGGCGGTGAGCAACACCTCGCCGGGCGGCGTGCTGGCGTGCCAGGGCGGCACGGTGTGGCCGGGCACCCAGACCCCGGCGTCGGCCAGCGCGTCGCCGTGCGCGGCGAAGACCGCGTCGGGGCGCCCGTCGGCCCGCACGCCGCCGCCGGGCTCCAGCACGACCACCCGGTCGACCAGCGGCAGCGCCTCGGCGACCCGGTGCTCGACCAGGATCAGGGTGGTGTCGGCGTCGACGGCGTCCGCGACGGCCTGCCGGACGAGAATGGCGCCGGCCGGGTCGAGATTGGCGGTGGGCTCGTCGAGCAGCAGCAGTCCCGGCCGCAGGGCGAGCGCCCCGGCCAGGGCGAGCCGCTGCTGTTCGCCGCCGGACAGCGCGGCCGTGGGCCGGTCCCGGTGGTAGGGAAAGCCGACCCGGCGCAGCGCCTCGTCCACCCGGGGCCAGATCTCGTCGGCGGGCACCCCCCGGTTCTCCAACCCGAACGCCACGTCGTCGCCGCAGCGGGCCATCACCAGTTGGCTCTCCGGGTCCTGGAAGACGACGCCGACGCGTTCCCGGGCCTTGCGCGGGTCGAGTCCGTCGATCTCGACGGTGCCCTCCTGCTCGCCGGAGTCCTCCGGCAGCAACCCGGCCAGCGCCGCCAGCAGCGTGCTCTTACCGGCCCCGGAAGCCCCGAGCAGCAACACCCGCTCGCCAACCTCGACGCGCAGGTCCACCCCGCGCACGGCCCAGCCCTTCCGCCCGGCGTGCCGCCACCCGAACCCCCGCAGGCTCACGGCTCCCACCGCGCCACCTCCCTCCGGCCCCTCCGGCCCCAGCTTGGTTGATCAAGGAGTTCGCGTCTGGAAAACCGTCTCGGCCGAGGCAAACTCCTTGATCAACGCGGTCGGCGGGGGCGGTCAGACGGCGGCGCGTTCGCGGCCGGCGGGGAAGCGGTCGAGGACACCCGTGTTGGCCAGGGCCCGGGTGAGGGCGACGCTGCCCAGTCCGGCCACCACCAGCGAGCTGGCGGCGGTCAGCAGGATGTAGGGCAGGCGGAAGCTGCCCCACGTGGTGCCCGGGTACCAGACGAAGACGTCGTAGATCGCCGCCGCGAGACCGGCCAGCGTCGCGGCGAGCAGCGCCACGGGCAGCCGGTAGCTGCGGTACGCGAAGAGCGCGAAAGCCAGCTCGGCGGCGGCCGCCTCCAGCGGGCCCTGCACGACGATCGTCCAGCCCCAGCTCGTGCCCAGCGCCACAGAGACCAGCGCGGCCAGGGTGAGGGTGAAGAGCGCCGCGGCCGGCTTCCGGACGACGAGGGCGCCCAGCACGGCCGGCACCAGCCAGACGCCGTACAGGACCGCGCGACCGGGCAGCGGGACGGCGTCCGCCGGCCCGTTCCAGAGCAGGCCCCAGGCCCAGAAGATGATGCCGAACGCCACCGCGAGCACGGAGGCCACGACGATGTCGATGGTGCGCCACCGGTTGGTGCTGTCCATGGTTGCTCCCAGTTCTGTGAGGCGAACCAGGAGAAGACGCACGCCGCGCCCGGTGGTCACCGGACGGCGGCGCGGCTGGAGGTCGACCGAACTCCCTGCGCTGGCATTACCCAGATCAGGTTCGAGGGTCTGCGGGCACCGGCCCGCACTCTCAGCGCTGTGCGCTCCCCTGTCGGATGTGAAGTTGTCTCGTCGCAGACGCTAGCACCGACCCCGCCGCACAGCCCAGCAGGGCGATCGCCCGTTAGGGTGGCGATCATGCGGGTCGAGGCGCGAGGACTGACGTTCGAGGTACGCACCGGCGGTCCCGAGGGCGGTGAGCCCGTCCTGCTGCTGCACGGCTTCCCGCAGCACGCCGGCGAGTGGGACGAGGTGACCCCCGCGCTGCACGCCGCCGGGCTGCGCACGTACGCGCTCGACCAGCGCGGCTACTCGCCCGGCGCCCGGCCGGCGGAGGTCGGGGCGTACCGGATCCCGGAGCTGGTGGCCGACGCGGCCGCCGTGCTCGACGCGCTGGGGGTGACCGCCGCCCACCTGGTCGGCCACGACTGGGGCGCGATCGTGGCGTGGGGTCTGGCGGCGGCGCACCCGGAGCGGGTGCGCACGCTGACCGCGGTGTCGGTGCCGCACCCGGCGGCCATGGGGCACGCGCTCGCCACCGACCCGCGGCAGAAGGCCCGCTCCTCCTACATCGCCCTGTTCCGCAAGCCGGGCAAGGCGGAGAAGGTGCTGCTGGCGTTCCGCGCGGCGGCCCTGCGCCGGATGCTCGGCGGGGTGGGCGACGCCGACCGGGTGGCCCGCTACGCCGACCCGATGCGCGAGCCCGGCGCGCTGACCGCGGCGTTGAACTGGTACCGGGCCATGACCGGGGCGGACATGAAGGCCGTCGGGCCGGTGGCCGCGCCGACCACGTTCGTCTGGAGCGACGGGGACGTGGCGATCGGGCGCACCGCCGCCGACGCGTGCGCCGCCCACGTCACCGGCGACTACCGCTTCGTGGTGCTGCCCGGCGTCACCCACTGGATCCCGGACGAGGCGCCCGGCCCGCTGGCCGCGGCGGTCCTCGCCCGCGTCGGCCGATGACCCCGAGCCCCGCCCGGGCCCGGCCGCACACCCGTGCGTCGCTCGCCGCCCAGCTCCGCGACCTCGGCGTACGCACCGGCGGGACCGTGCTGGTGCACGCCTCCCTGCGCCCGCTGGGCTTCCTCTGCGGCGGCCCGGAGGCGGTGCTGCTCGCCCTGCGCGACGTGCTCGGCCCGGCCGGCACGGTGGTGGTGCCCACCCACACGCCGGAGAACAGCGACCCGGCGGAGTGGAGCAACCCGCCGGTGCCGGCGGACTGGTGGCCGGTGATCCGCGACGGGATGCCGGGCTTCGACCCGGCGGTGACCCCGAGCCGCTTCATGGGCGCGCTGGCCGAACTGGTCCGCACCTGGCCGGGGGCGCTGCGCAGCGACCACCCGCACGTCTCGTTCGCCGCGCTCGGGCCGGCCGCCGCGCGGATCGTCGCCGAGCACGAGCGGGCCGACATGCTGGGCGAGGGCTCCCCGCTGGCCCGCCTCTACGACCTCGACGCCGACGTGCTGCTGCTCGGCGTGGACCACGGCAGCAACACCTCCCTGCACCTGGCGGAATACCGGCAGCCGGCGCCGCCCCGGCAGCGCTGCGGCGCGGCCGTGCTGACCGCCGACGGCGGCCGGGAGTGGGTGTGGTGGGACGACGTACGCCTGGACGAGGAGTGTTTCGCCCGACTCGGCGCCGACCTGGAGACCACGGGCGCGGTGCGGCTCGGGCCGGTCGGTGACGGGACGGGCCGGTTGATGAGGCAGCGGGCGGCGGTCGACTTCGCGGTGGAGTGGCTGGCCCGACCCCGAGGGACGGAGGAAGCATGACGGTGGCTGCTGAGGCGTACCTGGCGGTGGTGACCGAGACGATCGGCCGGGTCGCCGCCGACCAGCGGGAGAACGTGGCCCGGGCGGCGGATCTGATCGCCGCGTCGCTGCGCGCCGACGGGGTGGTGCACGCGTTCGGCACCGGCCACTCGGAGGCCCTCGCCATGGAGATCGCCGGCCGGGCCGGCGGGCTGGTCCCCACCAACCGGATCGCCCTGCGTGACCTGGTGCTGCACGGCGGCGAGCCGGCCGACGTGCTGGGCCCGAAGCTGGAACGCGAGCCCGCCGTGGCGCACCGCCTCTACGAGCTGGCCCCGGTCCGGCCGCAGGACGTGTTCGTGCTCGCCTCGAACTCCGGCGTGAACGGCGCGATGGTCGAGTTCGCCGCCATCGTGAAGGAGCGCGGGCACGGGCTGGTGGCGATCACCTCGGTCCAGCACTCGGCCCGGATGACCTCCCGCCACCCGTCCGGGCGCAAGCTCGCCGACTTCGCCGACGTGGTGCTGGACAACGGCGCCCCGTACGGCGACGCCACCCTGCCGCTGCCCGGCGGCGGCGCGGTCGGCGCGGTCTCCTCGATCACCGCCGCGCTGCTGGCCCAGCAGATCGTCGCCGAGGTGGTCGCCCGGCTGCTCGCGGCGGGGGTGCGGCCCCCGGTCTACCTGTCCGCCAACATCACCGGCGGCGACGAGCACAACGCCGAGCTGGAAGCCCGGTACGCGGGCCGTATCCGCCGTGGGTCCTGAACCGGTTTCACGCTCGGCGGGACGGGGCACAGGCTGTGCTGCCGGTGGAGACCCTCCACCGGCAGTACCGTCTTCCCTGGAGGTAGCGGGTGTCCAAGGAAACCGAGAAGCAGCGCTGGCAGCGCAACTTCGCCGACCTGCTCCAGGAGCTGCGGGTGGCGCAGACCGGGGTGCAGATCCTGTTCGCCTTCCTGCTGACCCTGCCGTTCAGCAACGGTTTCACCCGAACCTCCGAGTTCCAGCGGGACGTCTACATCGTGGCGCTGCTGGCCGCCGCCGCGGCCACCGCGATGATCATTTCGCCGGTCGCCTTCCACCGGGCGCTGTTCCGCCAGGGCCGCAAGCCGGAGCTGGTCCGCTTCGCGCACCGGATGGCCAGCGGCGGCCTCGGCTTCATGCTGATCTCGATGGTCAGCGCGGTCCTGCTGATCACCGACTTCGTGCTGGACCGCCCGATCGCGTTCCTGCTCAGCGCGGGCACCGGGCTCTGGTTCCTGACGTTCTGGGTGATCCTGCCGTTCGCCCGGCGCAGCTGGGGTGACGAGGACATCGACGACGAGGACGACGACCCGCGGTCGCTGGCCGGCGACTGACCGCCCGGACCTGCCAAATCGGACGTGCGCGCGACGCTACCCCTGGGTAACACCCGGGGGTAGCGTCGTTCTCGTCGCACGTCGACGCAGCCGGACCGAGGTCTCCAGGAGGCAGCCGTGACCACGACACAGAACAGCCGACCCGACCCCGCCGGACACGGCGGCCCGACCGGGCGGGTGGCGCCCATCGACGACCCTCCGCAGCCGCCGGCCGGCTCGGCGGCGGCCGCGGCGGGCGGGGCCGGGCCGCTGCCCACCGAGGCCGGTCAGGTCTCCGAGAAGGAGGCCCGGCAGGTCGCCGAGGCGGCCCGGGAGTCGGCGTGGGACCGGCCCAGCTTCGGCAAGGAACTGTTCCTCGGCCGCTTCCAGCTCGACCTGATCAACCCCTGGCCCCGCACCGATCCGGCGGAGGCGGCGCGGGCCGAGGAGTTCCTGGCCGCGTTCGGGGCGTACCTGGACTCCGAGGTGGACGGCGCGGCCATCGAGCGGGACGCGCGCATCCCCGACGAGGTGTTCCAGGGGCTGGCCCGGCTCGGCGCCTTCGGCATGAAGATCGACCGCAAGCACGGCGGCCTCGGGCTGAGCAACCTGCATTACTGCCGGGCGTTGATGCGGGCCGGCTCGGTGAACCCGTCGATCGGCGCGCTGCTCTCCGCGCACCAGTCGATCGGTGTGCCGCAGCCGCTGAAGATGTTCGGCACCCCCGAGCAGAAGGAGCGCTTCCTGCCCCGGCTGGCCGGCGGCGAGGTGTCCGCCTTCCTGCTCACCGAGCCGGACGTCGGCTCGGACCCGGCCCGCCTGGCCACCACGGCCGAGCCGACCGAGGACGGCGCCGGCTACCGGCTCAACGGGGTGAAGCTGTGGGCCACCAACGGCACGGTCGCCACCCTGCTGGTGGTCATGGCCCGGGTGCCGGCGGGGGAGGGACGGCGCGGCGGCATCACCGCCTTCGTGGTGGAGGGTGACAGCGAGGGCATCACCGTCGAGCGGCGCAACGAGTTCATCGGGCTGCGCGGCCTGGAGAACAGCCTCACCCGGTTCCACGACGTCTTCGTGCCGAAGGAGAACGTGATCGGCGGCGAGGGCAAGGGCCTGAAGATCGCGCTGACGACGTTGAACACCGGCCGGCTCTCGCTGCCGGCCATGTGCGTGGGGGCCGGCAAGTGGGCGTTGAACGTGGCCCGGGAGTGGGCCGCCGACCGGGTCCAGTGGGGCCGGCCGGTCGGCGAGCACGAGGCGGTCGCCAAGAAGCTCGCCTTCATCGCCGCCACCACGTACGGCATGGAGTCCATGCTCGACCTCTGCTGCCTGCTCGCCGACGACGACCGCAACGACATCCGCATCGAGGCCGCGCTCGTGAAGCTGTACGCCAGCGAGATGGCCTGGAAGATCGCCGACGAGCTGATCCAGATCCGCGGCGGGCGCGGCTACGAGACGGCCGACTCGCTGGCCGCCCGGGGCGAGCGGCCGGCCGCGGTCGAGCAGCTCCTGCGTGACCTGCGGATCAACCGGATCTTCGAGGGCTCCACCGAGATCATGCACCTGCTGATCGCCCGCGAGGCGGTCGACGCGCACCTCTCGGTGGCCGGCGACATCATCGACCCGGACGCGGGGCTCGGCCGCAAGGCGAAGGCCGGCGCGCGGGCCGGCGTCTTCTACGCCAAGTGGCTGCCCACCCTGGCCGTCGGCAAGGGCCAGACGCCCGGGGCGTACCACGAGTTCGGCCCGCTCGCCGGGCACCTGCGGCACGTCGAGCGGGCCTCCCGCAAGCTGGCCCGGTCCACCTTCTACGCGATGTCCCGCTGGCAGGGGAAGATGGAGCGCAAGCAGGCGTTCCTCGGCCGGGTGGTGGACATCGGCGCGGAGCTGTTCGCCATGTCGGCGGTCTGCGTCCGGGCGGTCGCCGAGCGCGCCGAGCACCCGGAGAACGTCGAGCTGGCCGACCTGTTCTGCCGGCAGGCCCGGCTGCGCGTCGACGAGCTGTTCACCGGGCTGTGGTCGAACACCGACTCGGTGGACGTGGCCGCCGCGAAGCGGATCATCGCGGGCCGCTACGCCTCGATCGAGGAGGGTGTGGTCACCCCGCCCGCCGACCAGCCCTGGGTGGCCCGCTGGGAGCCCGGCCCGTCCACGGCGCAGGACGTGCGCCGCCGCATCCCGCCCGCCTGAAAGGAAGGGCCCCCTGTTAACGCCTCCGGTATAGCAGGGGGCCCCTCCTAACCGCCGTCAGCGGGCGACCGCCCAGGCGATCACGCCGGCCAGGATGAGGCCGTTGAGGCCGGCCAGCACCAGGTACGCGGCCGGCGGGATCCGGCGGCCCTTGCGGACGAAGCTCACCAGGACGCCCGCGTAGATCAGCAGCAGGACCGCGACGACGATCAGGAAGTACAGCACCGGCACACCTTACCGGCCGGTGCGCAGCCCGAGTCCGCGCAACTCCAGCGCGGCGAGCGCGTCGACCGTCTCGTCGTCGCCGCGGCGCCACGCCTCGGCCACGTCCGGCGCGATCCGGTGCAACTTCGCGAGGGGCTGCCCGGCGAGCGCGCGCAGCGCCAGCAGGTCCCGCCCGGCCGGGGCGGCGGCCAGCGCCTTCGCGGCGCCGGCCCGGCGCATCCAGCGCACCCGCAGCGGCAGCCAGCCGAACAGCACCAGCCCGAGCGGGAAGACCAGCACCGCGACGGTCAGCGCGAGGGCCAGCTGGCCGACCAGTTCCTGCTGGTCGCGGCCGGCCTCGGCGACGGCCCGGGCGGCCTCGGCGGCCTTGGTGAACGGGCCGGTCAGCTCGTCGCCGACCAGGGGCACCCGGCCGACCTTGCCGCCGGCGTCGGCCAGGTTGTCGGCGAGCCCGCCGCCGGCCCCCTCCAGCTTCTGTCCGGGTACGGCGAGCTTCTCGACGAGGTCGTGCAGCCAGAGCGCGAAGCGGATCGCCGCGTACACCCAGACGACCACGAGCAGATCGGTGAGGAGCTGACGGAGGGCGGTCGGAAAACGGTCGGCGTAGATCTTCACGCCGGACAGCGTGCCACGGCCCGGCCGCGCGGGCACGGGTCGGTTTTGTCAGCCGGCGCAGGCCGGGCAGGTGCCGAAGATCTCCACGGTGTGGCTGACCTGGGCGTACCCGTGCTCGGCGGCGACGCGCTCGGCCCAGCTCTCCACGGCGGGGCCGGCCACCTCCACGGTCCGGCCGCAGGCCCGGCAGACCAGGTGGTGGTGATGGCCCTCGCTGCACCGGCGGTAGAGGTGCTCGCCGCCGGGCGGGCGCATCACGTCGATCTCGCCCGCGTCGGCCAGCCCCTGCAGGGTCCGGTAGACGGTGGTCAGCCCGACCCGTTCGCCGCGCTGGCGCAGCATGGCGTGCAGGTCCTGGGCGCTGTGGAAGCCGTCGACCTCGGCCAGCAGGGCGCTCACCGCGCTCCGCTGGCGGGTGTTGCGCAGTGCCCCCTCGGTCACGACGGCCCCTCCCCGGCGTGGCTGACGGCGTCCGCCACGATGTGTGCGACGTGCTCGTCCACCAGCGCGTACGCGATCTCCCGGCCGCGCCGCGAGCCGCGCACCACGCCGGCGCCGCGCAGCACCCGCAGGTGCTGGGAGACCAGCGGCTGCGGGGCGCCGAGCTTCTCCACCAGCTCGTGTACGCAGCGCTCGCCCTCGGCCAGTTCGCTCACGATCGCCAGCCGGATCGGCGCCGACAGCGCGCGCAGCAGGTCACCTGCGCCCTCGAAGGCGTCGTACCCGTTCGTGACCGTCACCCCGTAACGGTAACCAATGCCGAAAGCGCCGGCCCGGACGGCCTCACCGCAGCGCCACCTCGTGTTCCGGCGGCTCGACCACCGGCACGGCGACCGGGCGGGTCCGCCGGCGCAGCGCCCGCCAGCCGGCCGCGAGCAGCGCCACCACGAGGAACGAGCCGATGGCCAGCAGCACCACCGACGCGCCGGGCGCGGTGTCCGCGGTGGCGGCCACCCAGACGCCGGCCCCGGCCGCGAACAGCCCCAGCGCCATGGCCGCCGCCATGGTGGCCCGGAAGCCCCGGGTCACCTGCTGCGCGGCGGCCACCGGCACCACCATGAGCGCGCTGATCAGCAGCACCCCGACCGCCCGCATGGCGATGGTCACGGTCACCGCGGTGCCGACCGCGAGGAGCAGGTTCAACGCCCGCACGGGCAGGCCGGAGACCCGCGCGTACTCCTCGTCGTGGCAGACCGCGAAGAGCGCCGGGCGCAGCGCCAGCATGGTCACCAGGATCGCCACGCCGAGCACCAGGATGGTGACCAGGTCGGCCGGCGACGTCGTGGTCAGCGACCCGAAGAGGTACGCGTTGAGCTTGCCGCTGCCGGCGTCGGAGAGCCCGACCAGCATCACGCCGCCGGCGATGCCGCCGTAGAACAGCAGCGCCAGGGCCAGGTCACCGGAGGTGCGCCCGCGCGAGCGGACCAGCTCGATCACGATCGCGCCGAGCGTGGCCGCGATGACCGCGACCAGCACGGGGGAGCGGTTGAGCAGCAGCCCCGCGCCGACGCCGGTGAGCGCCACGTGGCCGATGCCGTCGCCGATCAGCGCCAGCCGGCGCTGCACCAGGTAGATGCCGAGCGCCGGGGCGGCCAGCCCGATGACCAGCGCGCCGACCAGGGCGCGCAGCATGAAGTCGTACTGGAAGAGGTCCATCACATGCTCCACAGCCCGGCGGGCTCCTCGTCGCAGTGCGGGTGCACGTGGTCGTGACCCGGCTCGGCGTGGTGCCCGGCCGGTTCCGGCACCGCGCCGTCGTGGCAGATGCCGCCCTGGTGGACGACGACGGCCCGGCCGATCAGCGGGCGCAGCGGGCCCAGCTCGTGGGCGACCAGCAGCACGGTGCCGCCGCCGTCGCGGAAGTCGCGGAGCGCGCCGGCGAACGCCTCCTGGCTGGCCGCGTCCACCCCGGCGGTCGGCTCGTCGAGCACCAGCAGCTCCGGCCGGCCGGCCAGGGCCCGGGCGATCAGGGTGCGCTGCTGCTGGCCGCCGGAGAGCGTGGCGACCGGGTCGCCGGCCCGGTCGGCGAGCCCGACCGCGCGCAGCGCCGCGGCGACCGCCTCCCGGTCGGCCCGCCCCGACGGGCGGAGCACACCCCGGCGGGCCAGCCGCCCGGACGCCACCACCTCGCCGACGGTGGCGGGCACGCCGCTGCCCGCGCCGAGCCGCTGCGGGACGTACCCGATGCGGTGCCACTGCCGGAAGCGGCGCTGCGGCGTGCCGAAGAGGGTGACCGACCCGGCGTCCAGCGGCACCAGGCCGAGCACGGCGCGGATCAGGGTCGACTTGCCGGAGCCGTTGGCGCCGAGCACGGCGACCACCTCGCCGGCGGTGACGGTCAGGGAGACGTCGCGCAGCACCGCCCGGCCGTCGTAGCCGACGGCGGCGTGTGCGACCTGGATCACGGGTGCGGTCATGAGCAGTCCAAGGCGGTCCGCAGGGTCTGGAGGTTGGTACGCATCGCCGAGAGGTAGTCGCCGTCGGCGGGCCGGCCCTCGACCGGGTCGAGCACGGCGGTCTTCGCCCCGACCTCCCGGGCCACGGTCTCGGCGACCTTCGGGCTGACCAGCGTCTCGAAGAAGATGGTGGTGGCACCGTGCTCCCGGGCCTCCTCCGCCACCTCGGCGAGGCGCTGCGGGGAGGGCTCGGCGTCGGGACTGAGGCCGGTGATGGCGACCTGTTCGAGCCGGTAGCGGGCGGCCAGGTAGCCGAACGCGGTGTGGCCGGCCACGATCTCCCGGCGCTGGCAGGTGGCCAGCCCCCGGGTGTAGTCGGCGTCGAGCGCGGCCAGCTCGGCGCGCAGCGCCGCCGCCCGGGCGGTGAAGTCGGCGGCCCGGTCCGGGTCGGCCCTGCCGAGCCGCTCGGCGAGCCGGTCACCGACGGTGGCCAGCCGGGTCGGGTCCAGCCAGAGGTGGGGGTCCTTCCCGCCGGACTCCTCCTCGTGGCCGGACTCACCCTCGTGCTCGTGGCCGCCCGCGGCGGCATCGAGCAGCGGCTGCACGCCCGCCACGTCGAACGCCCGGTCGCCGCCGTTCTGCTCGACCGCCTCGTCGACGGCCGGCTGGAAGCCGGAGAGGTAGACGATCAGCTCGGCGTCGGCCACCTGGCCCACCTGCCGGGGGTTGAGTTCCAGGTCGTGGGGCTCGGCGCCGGGCTTGGCCAGGCCGGTGACCGTGACGGCGTCGCCGCCGATCTTCTCGGCGAGGAACTGGAGGGGGTAGAAGGCGGCCACCACGTCCACCCGCTCCGGGTCACTCCCACCGCCGCCGCCCGAGCAGGCGGCGAGACCGCCCATGGTGAGCAGGGCGGCGGTGGCGGCGGCGAGCGAGCGGCGAGCTGAGCGGACGGTCATGTCACTACTGTCCGCGATAACGAAATTGATTGTCAAAAACGCATGATTGCATGTCTGCGCAGGTCAACGCTCAGAGCAGCTTCGCCAGGGCGATCGCGATCAGCAGGGTCAGCATCAGCAGCCGCAGCACCCGGGTCGCCGCCGACTGCACCGCCCAGGTGACGGTCATCAGCCACACCAGCCCCGCGGCCAGCGCCAGCAGCACCACCCCGCCCGCCACCCCGGGCGCGAAGAGCCCGACCAGCACCAGGACCAGCGCGGCCAGGAACACCGTCGTCGGGTTGAGCCGGGCCAACCGGGACAGCACGGGAGTCTGCGTACGCTGCATGCCACAGACTCTACGAGGAGGAACCCGGTGCTGGTCACCAACCGGTTCGTGGTGGACGCCGACGAGGCGGACGACTTCACCCGGCAGGCGCACGCCGCGCTCACCGCGCTCGCCGCCCGCCCGGGCTACCTGCGCGGCGACCTGCTCCGGGCGCTCGACGACCCCGCCCACTGGTGCCTGCTCACCGAGTGGGAGTCGGTCGGGGCGTACCGCCGGGCGCTCGGCGGCTTCGACGTCAAGGTCACCGCGGTCCCGCTGCTCGCCCGGTCGGTGGACGAGCCCTCCGCGTACGAGACACTGGCCAGTGCCGCGCCGGACGGGGAGATCGTCGTGGCGGCCAGTGATCGGGCCGCAGGCCCTTACCGCTGAGGCCGGGGGCACTACCCTGGCGCGTATGACCGCTCCCGGGCCGGCCGCCCCACCACCCCCGCCCGTGCCCTCCGGCGTGCCGCCGGTGCCGGGCTCCCCGGCCGGACCCGGCGTCCCCGGGCCGCCGCCCGGCATGCCGCCGGTGTCGCCGGGCGAGCCGGGCGTCCCCGCGCCGCCGCCCGGTCCCGGAGTCGCCCCGCCGTTCGCCGCGCCGCCCACCGAGGGCGGCCGGGCCCGGCTCTGGCTCGGCCTCGGCGTCGGCGCGCTGGCCGTGCTGCTCTGCTGCGGCGGGGGCGGCGCGGCCGTGGTCGGGCTCGCCGTGAGCAACGTGCAGGCCGTCGAGGAACAGGGCCGGGCGGTCACCGACGACTACTACCAGGCGCTCGTCGTCAAGGACTGGTCCAAGGCGTACGACCGGCTCTGCGACGACGCCCGGCGGCGCGAGTCCCGGCCGGAGTTCGAGCAGCGGGTGGCCACCGAACCGCAGATCTCCGGCTACCGGGTGGGCGAGGTCGACACCGCGACGCTGACCGTGCCGGTGGACGTCACCCTGGCCGGCGGCCGGCGGGAGGCCCAGACCGTCACGCTGGCGCCCGACCAGCAGACCGGCGGCATGGAGGTGTGCGGGGTGAGCTGACGGGCCCCCGGTATTCTGCTGGGCTCAGGACGTCGGTGGTCGTACCGTTGTCCCGAACCGTCCGGTTCCACTCACATCGCCCCCGCCGACCGCCAGCCGGCGTAGGAGGAAACATGCCAGCCGACCGTATCGACGCCGTCGTCAGCCTCGCCAAGCGCCGGGGCTTCGTCTTCCCCTCCAGCGAGATCTACGGGGGCACCCGGTCGGCCTGGGACTACGGTCCGCTCGGCGTCGAGCTCAAGGAGAACGTCCGCCGGCAGTGGTGGAAGACCATGGTCCAGC
Source organism: Micromonospora sp. NPDC005305 (assembly GCF_040607315.1). Classification (NCBI taxonomy): domain Bacteria; kingdom Bacillati; phylum Actinomycetota; class Actinomycetes; order Micromonosporales; family Micromonosporaceae; genus Micromonospora; species Micromonospora sp. NPDC005305. The sequence continues at coordinate 100,309 of NZ_JBEXGL010000021.1, forward strand.
AGCGCGACGACGTCGTCGGCCTGGACTCCGCGGTCATCCTGGCCCGTAAGGTCTGGGAGGCCAGCGGCCACATCGCCGAGTTCGTCGACCCGCTCACCGAGTGCCAGTCCTGCCACAAGCGGTTCCGCGCCGACCACCTCGAAGAGGCGTACGAGGCCAAGCACGGCAAGCCGCTCACGTCGCTGACCGAGCTGAACTGCCCGAACTGCGGCAACAAGGGCACCTTCACCGAGCCGAAGATGTTCAACGGCCTCATGAAGACCTACCTGGGCCCGGTGGAGAGCGACGAGGGCCTGCACTACCTGCGGCCGGAGACCGCCCAGGGCATCTTCGTCAACTACAAGAACGTGGAGACGGTCGCCCGCAAGAAGCCCCCGTTCGGCATCGCGCAGACCGGCAAGTCGTTCCGCAACGAGATCACCCCGGGCAACTTCATCTTCCGGACCCGCGAGTTCGAGCAGATGGAGATGGAGTTCTTCGTCGAGCCGGGCACCGACGAGCAGTGGCACGAGTACTGGCTCTCCGAGCGCTGGAACTGGTACCTCGACCTGGGCCTCTCCGAGGACAACCTGCGCTTCTACGAGCACCCCAAGGAGAAGCTCTCCCACTACTCGAAGCGCACGGTCGACATCGAGTACCGGTTCCAGTTCGGCGGCACCGAGTTCGCCGAGCTGGAGGGCATCGCCAACCGCACCGACTTCGACCTGTCCACGCACAGCAAGCACTCCGGCGTCGACCTGTCGTACTTCGACCAGACGAAGCAGGAGCGCTGGATGCCGTACGTGATCGAGCCGGCCGCCGGCCTCACCCGCGCGGTGCTGGCGTTCCTGCTCGAGGCGTACGACGAGGACGAGGCCCCGAACACCAAGGGCGGCGTGGACAAGCGCACCGTCATGCGCTTCGACCCGCGGCTCGCCCCGGTCAAGGTGGCGGTGCTGCCGCTGTCCCGCAACGAGGCGCTGTCGCCCAAGGCCAAGCAGCTCGCCACCGACCTGCGCAAGCGCTGGGTGGTCGAGTTCGACGACTCGCAGGCCATCGGCCGCCGCTACCGCCGGCAGGACGAGATCGGCACCCCGTTCTGCGTGACCGTCGACTTCGACACCCTCGACGACAACGCGGTGACGGTCCGGAACCGGGACACCATGACCCAGGAGCGCATCTCCCTGGACCAGGTCGAGCGCTACCTGATCGAGCGCCTGCCCGGCTGCTGACGCTGTAAGGAGGGGCCCCTTCTTAACGTTTCCGGTAGAGAAGGGGCCCCTTCTTAACACCCCGGTCCTGATTGAGGGCGCGGCTCGGCGCGGACTCCCGCAGTGACGGTCAGTCCGCGCCGCGCCGCGTACGCCTCCTCGACCATCTGCCGGACCCGGGCCGGTTCACGGCGGATCTGCGCGGGCGTGAAGTGCAGGATCAGGATGCCGAGGCGGCTCAGCTCGTTGTGCCGGTCGAGGGTGCGCGCCCAGTCCTCCGGGCGGAAGTGGTACTCACGCGAGTCCACCTCCAGCGCCACCGCTGCCTCACTCACGTAGGCGTCCGGGGTGGGAAGTGATCGGCCGTCGGCGGTGAACAGGCGCGGATTCCAGAGCACCTCCGGCAGCAGCGGGCTGTCGGACAGGCACTCCCGCAGCTCGGCCTCCGGTGCGGAGCGCGTACCGGCCACAACCTCTGCGAAGGCCTTCCTGATCAGCGCCGTGCGGCTCCGCCTCGCTCGCGTGATCTCCCCGTCGAGGGCGGCGAGGTCCGTGAAGCCGCGTTGGACGGCCTCGGCGACCAGGGCACGTACCGGTCTGAGCTGGCGTAGATCCCGGGCGGCGTCGACCACGGCCCGCGCCGGCGAGCAGACGGGGTAGAGGGGCGTATGCCGGGCCTTCGCATCCAGGGTCAGTGCTCGGGCAATCACTGCATGACCGGAGGACTTCCGGCGTGAGTGATGGGGCACGATCAGGTGTACGGCGTTGGTCGGCGGCCCGTAGCGGAAGCCGTACCAGGCCAGCGCGGCCAGGCCCGTCAGCTGGGCCTCCGCCCCGGCGTAGAGAACGGCGGAGATCCGTCGCTGTTCATCCGTCAGCACCCCGCTGAACAGGCCGTACGTCGCGGGCAGAACCCGTTGCCAGTGCCCGCGGCGGGCCTGGCGGTAGAGGAACATGTCGTCGAACCCGGCGCGGAGCAACTGGGCCCGGGTCAGGATCTGCTGCTGGCGGTGAGCCGTCTCTTCCCATTCGGGCGAAAGATTGACCATGCCGCACCTTCCCCGACAAGCCCCCTCAGCCCCTGCCCCGTGGCCCGCACCTGTGGATCGCCCCAACCCCTGTGCACAACCCGCACCGCCCGGCGCCCTGTGATATGCGCCCTGTTAAAAGGGGGCCCCTGCTATGCAGGAGGCGTTAGGAGGGGACCCCTCCTTACACTTGGGCGGTGACCGCCCCGACTCGTGCTGCGCTGCGTCCGCTCACCCTCGGCCCCCACCAGGTGTGGCCGCCCGTGGTGCTCGCGCCGATGGCCGGGATCACCAACGTCGGCTTCCGCCGGCTCTGCCGCGAGCAGGGCGGCGGCATCTACGTCTGCGAGATGATCACCACCCGCGCGCTCGTCGAGCGCAACCCGAAGACGCTCCGCATGATCGCCTTCGGCGCCGACGAGCACCCCCGCAGCCTCCAGCTCTACGGCACCGACCCGGAGATCACCGCCGCCGCCGTGCGGATCGTGGTGGAGCGGAACCTCGCCGACCACATCGACCTGAACTTCGGCTGCCCGGTCCCCAAGGTCACCCGGCGCGGCGGCGGGTCGGCCCTGCCGTGGCGGCGCCGGCTCTTCGCCCGGCTGGTCCGGGCCGCCGTGGCCGCCGCGTCGCCCGCCGGGGTGCCGGTCACCGTGAAGATGCGCAAGGGCATCGACGACGACCACCTGACGTACCTCGAGGCCGGCCTCGCCGCCCAGGACGCCGGCGTCGCCGCGGTCGCCCTGCACGGGCGTACGGCCGCGCAGCGCTACTCGGGCACCGCCGACTGGGACGCCATCGCCACCCTCAAGCAGGCGCTCGACGTGCCGGTGCTCGGCAACGGCGACATCTGGGAGGCCGACGACGCCCTGCGGATGGTCGCCCACACCGGCGTCGACGGCGTGGTGATCGGGCGGGGCTGCCTGGGCCGGCCGTGGCTCTTCGCCGACCTGGAGGCCGCCTTCAACGGCCGCACCGAGCGGCGGCTGCCGAACCTCGGTGAGGTGGCGGCGACCATGCGCCGGCACGCCGAGCTGCTGGTCGACCAGTTCGTGGCCGGCGCCCGCAACCCGGCCCGGGGCGAGCGCGACGGCTGCACCGACTTCCGCAAGCACGTCGCCTGGTACCTCAAGGGCTTCCCGGTCGGCAGCGAGCTGCGGCGCTCCCTCGCGATGATCGAGAGCCTGGCCCAGCTCGACGACCTGCTCGGCAAGCTCGACCCGACCGTGCCGTTCCCCGTCGAGACGCTGGGCCAGCCGCGCGGCCGGACCAACTCCCCGGGCAAGGTCTTCCTGCCGGACGGCTGGCTGGCCAGCCGCGACGACGACACCCCGCCGGACGGCGCCGAGCTGGACGACTCCGGCGGCTGACGCGCGAAAAGGGCCCGACCCCTGGTGGGGTCGGGCCCTTGTCGTGTGGCTTCCGGTGGATCAGGACGCCGAGTAGCCGCGGGTGGCGATCCAGTCGGCGAGGTTGTCCACGCTGATGCGGTAGGAGGCCATGTTCGGGTCGGCCGAGTCCGCGATGGTCACGATCTTCCCGTTGTCGCGGTAGCCCACGACGCTGATGTAGTGGCCACCCTCGAAGGAGTGGGTGTTGCCGTCGATGTCGGTGGCGGTGCCGGCGATGTTGGCGACCACGGCGCGGCCGTCGTCGACGGTGCGCACGATGTCGGCGCGCAGGGTGTCGGTCTGCTTGTCG
>NZ_JBEXGL010000022.1:0-102939 GCF_040607315.1 Micromonospora sp. NPDC005305
CCAGCCGCCCGAGGGCACCGACACGCTGCCGGATCCCGACTTCGCCGGCGAGCACGACCAGTGCGCCGGCCCCTTCTCCGTCGTCCGGGTCTCAGGTGGGGGTGGTGCCGTGGTCCTCGCCGGCCCAACCGCGCGACGCCTCCGGCTCCCGCTCGTCACGGTCCTCGCCGGTGATGACGTCGTCGGAGACGGCGCTCTGGTCGTGCTCGCCGGCGAAGTCGGGATCCGGCAGCGTGTCGGTGCCCTCGGGCGGCTGGCCGAGCGCCGGGGGGTGCTCGTGTTCCTCGTTGCGGTCGGTCATTGCGCTGTCCTCTCCGTCCTCGGGCCGCGTCCGCCGGATGGCTCAGGCCACCGTCCCGCCGAGCAGGTCGGCCGCCTCGTCGACCGCGTACTCGCCCTGGGGCAGCGCGTCGATCCGGGACAGCAGGTCGGCGGGGAGTTCGGCGGCCACCGCCCGGCGGTAGATGTCCGCCTGGCTGATCCGCTCCTGGCCACGGAAGATGTCGTCGAGCAGTTCGTCGAGCTGTCGGGTGTCCGGCTGCTCGGTCACGGGCGCGTCGTCGGTCACGCCGACCAGCTACCCGGGCCCGAATCGGTCAAACGTCCCACCGGCCGCTCAGGCGGGGGTGGGGAGGGTGGCCCGCCGGGCGCGGACCGCCTGGGCGAGGTGGTCGAGGACCTCCGCCGTGGCGTCCCAGCCCATGCAGGCGTCGGTGACCGACTTGCCGTACTCCAGTTCGCGGGTGGGGTCGAGGTCCTGGCGGCCGGGCTGGAGGAAGCTCTCCAGCATGATGCCGACGATGCCGCGCTGGCCGGCGGCGAGCTGGGCGGCCACGTCGGCGGCGACCACCGGCTGGTTGCGGTGGTCCTTGCCGCTGTTGGCGTGGCTCGCGTCGATCACCACCCGCTCGGGCAGCCCGGCCGCGCGCAGCAGGTCCAGCGCCCCCGCCACCGACTCGGCGTCGTAGTTGGGCCGGCCACCGCCGCCCCGCAGCACGAGGTGCCCGTCGGCGTTGCCCCGGGTGTGCATGATCGCCGGGGTGCCGGAGACGTCGATGCCGGGGAAGACGTGCGGCACGCCGGCCGCCCGGATCGCGTCCACCGCGGTGGCGATGCTGCCGTCGGGGCGGTTCTTCATGCCGATCGGCATGGACAGGCCGGAGGCGAGCTGCCGGTGCACCTGGCTCTCCACGGTCCGGGCGCCGATCGCGCCCCAGGCCACCGTGTCGGCGATGTACTGCGGGGTGATCGGGTCGAGGAACTCGCAGCCCACCGGCAGGCCCAGCCGCAGCACGTCGAGCAGGAGCGCCCGGGCGGTGCGCAGGCCGGTGTTCACATCGCCCGACCCGTCCAGGCCCGGGTCGTTGATGAGGCCCTTCCAGCCCACGGTCGAGCGGGGCTTCTCGAAGTAGACCCGCATCACCACGAGCAGGTCGTCGGCGAGCCGGTCGGCGACCTGGCGCAGCCGGCCCGCGTACTCCAGGGCGGCGGCGGGGTCGTGCACCGAGCAGGGGCCGACCACGACCAGCAGCCGGTCGTCGGCGCGGTCCAGCACCTGGCCGACGGCACGCCGGCCCGCCACCACGGCCTCGGCGAGGGAGCCCTCGAGGGGCAGGTGGTGGTGCAGCAGGGCCGGGGTGGTCAGGGGCACGACGCGGTCGATCCGCTGGTCGATGACCCGATGGGCGTCCGGGGTCGTCACGGTGGGGTTCCTTCCGCCGACCGTGCCCGGGGCCGGCGCCCGGGATCGAGCCGGCTGCTCGAAAAGCGAAAGGGCAGGGAATCATCCCTGCCCGGCCGGCTCGAAGAGGAAGTGACGTCAGCTCATGGTCGAGTCACCGGCTCCTCCAGCCGGCTGCCTAAACCATCGATACGACCGCGTCACGCCCGTCAGCGTACCCGACGTCAGGGGCGGGTCCCACCCGCTCGTCGGGTACGCCACGCCCCGGCGGGGGTATGAGGACGGCATGAGCCACGACCAGAGCGACCAGGACCGGATCGAGTCCCGCGCCCACCTGCTGCCCGAGGAGGCGGCGGTCGGCAGCGAGGATCCCGAGGCGCAGGCCGACGCCATCCTCGCCGAATCGGACATCCGGGAGGAGGACCGGAACGTCGCGCCGGACACTGTCCTGGAGCACCGGACCTCCGACGAGACCGTCACCCCCGCCGCCGAGCCGCCCGACTGACCGGGACCCCCCGACCCCGCTGGGAACCCGGGTAGGTGGTCTCCCGCAACCACGCGAGTGGACCGGCCAGGCGCAGGCCCGGCGGCACGTTGCCGACCGGATCGAACGCCAGCGCGGCGTCCTCCCGGGCGTCGCGCCGGCCGCCGAGGCGCACCTCGCCGAACGGCCGCCACGGCCCGACCGCCGAAGCCACCGCCAGCACCAGCCGGGGCCCCTCGTCGCCGGCCCCCGCCGGAAGTTCGGCCAGGCCGCGGCCCAGCTCCGGCGAGTCGGGGTCGGCCAGCACGGCCAGGTACAGCCGCCGCCGGCCCGCCCGGTAGGACATGATCGAGGTGTACGTCCCGGTGAAGCCGCGCCGGGGCAGCGGCAGGTGGCGCAGCACCGGTGCGGCGGCGCTGGAACTGGCCAGCAGGTCCACCGGCGGCTCCGGGTCGCGGTGCAGCCGGATTCCCACGCCCAGCACGTCCGGCCAGCTCCCCGGGGTGGGCACGCCCTTCGACAGGCGGACCGTCGCCGGCCACCGGCCGGGCAGGTCCAGCAGCGGCACGCCGGTCGGCGGGCCCGGCGTACCCCAGATCAGGACCTCGGCGGAGAAGGTGCGGCCGGCGGGATGCAGCAGCCGGGCGCGCCGGAGCCGGGCGAGCAGGAGGGCGGCGCGTTCGACCGCGGACGATGCGGGGGTGGACATGCCGGGCGAGTACCCCGGCGCGCGGCGACGATGCTCCCCGCACGTCACCTTTCCACCCGCGAGATCGGATAGCGTCGTGCCATGCCCGACAGCGGTTACCCCTGGCCGATCGAGACGACCCGACTGGACAACGGCCTGCGCGTGGTGGTGAGCGAGGACCGCACCGCCCCCGCCGTCGCCGTGAACATCTGGTACGACGTGGGTTCCCGCCACGAACCGGCCGGCCAGACCGGCTTTGCCCACCTCTTCGAGCACCTGATGTTCGAGGGCTCGGTCAACGTGGCGAAGACCGAGCACATGAGGTTCATCCAGGGTTCCGGCGGCTCGCTCAACGCCACCACCAACCCGGACCGGACCAACTACTTCGAGACGGTCCCGGCCGAGCACCTGGAGCTGGCGCTCTGGCTGGAGGCCGACCGGATGGGCGGGCTGGTCCCGGCGCTGACCCAGGAGACGCTGGACAACCAGCGGGAGGTGGTGAAGAACGAGCGCCGACAGCGCTACGAGAACGTGCCGTACGGCGACGCCTGGCTGCGGCTGTTGCCGCTGCTCTATCCGCCCGGGCATCCCTACCACCACGCCACGATCGGCTCGATGGCCGACCTGAACGCCGCCGACCTGGCCACCTTCCAGGCGTTCCACCGCACCTTCTACGCGCCGAACAACGCCGTGCTCACCGTGGTCGGCGACACCACCGCCGCCGAGGTGTTCGCGCTGGCCGACAAGTACTTCGGCGGGCTGCCGCCGCGCGAGGACATCCCGGCGGCCCCGGACGGGCGCGCCGTCCCGGCCACCGGCCGGCCCGCGGTGGAGACGGTCACCGCCGACGTGCCCGCTCCCCGGGTCTACGTCGCGCACCGCACCCACCCCTACGGCACCCCGGGGTACGACGTGACGACCGTGCTCGCCACCGTGCTGGGCACCGGCCGGGGCAGCCGTCTCTACCAGCGCCTCGCCGACGGGGAACGGATCGCCCAGCCGGACCTGGTCGGGGCGTACGGCGTGGACCTGGCGCACGGCCCGGCACCGCTCATCGCCACCGCCACGGCCCGCCCGGGGGTGTCCGGGGACCGGCTGCGCGAGGGGCTGACCGAGGTGGTCGACGAGCTGGCCACCGTGCCGGTGACGACGGCCGAGCTGGACCGGGCCAAGGCGCTGCTGAGCACCCAGTGGTGGCGGCACATGTCCACGGTGGATGGTCGAGCCGACGTCCTCGGCCGGTACGCCACCCAGTTCGGCGACCCGGCGAAGATCGGTGAGCGGCTGCCCGCCTGGCTCGCCGTCACCGCGGAGCAGGTCGCCGAGCAGGCCACCGAGCTGCTCGGCGCGGCCGACCGGGCGACCCTCACCTACCTGCCCGAGGAGACCTCATGACGCTGATCGCCACCCGTCCCGGGCCGGGCGCCGCCCGCCCGTACCGGTTCCCGCAGGTCGTCCGCCGGTCCGCCGCCGGCGGGCAGGTCGTCGCCGCGCACCTCCCCGGGCAGAACCTCGCCGTCGCGCTGCTGCTGCTCGACGGCGGCGCCGGCCGGGAGCCGGTCGGCAAGGAGGGGCTCGGCGGGGTGCTGGCCAAGGCGCTGGAGGAGGGGACCGCGCAGCGGGACGCCACCGCGTACGCCCTGGCCATCGAGGCGCTCGGCACGGAGCTGGTGACCGGCCTGGACTGGGACTCGTTCCAGGCCAGCGTGCAGGTGCCGGTGGACCGGCTGAGCGCGGCCGTGGAACTGCTCGCCGAGGCGGTGCGCACGCCGAAGCTCGACCCGGCCGACGTGCGGCGGGTCCGCGACGACGAGGCGACCGCCCTGCGGATGGACTGGGCGAACCCGGGTCCGCGGGCCGACGCCGTGCTGCGCGCCGACCTGTTCGGCGCGGACAACCGCTGGGGCCGCCCGATGTACGGCGACCCGGAGAGCGTGGCGGCCCTGGATGTGGACGACGTGACCGTCTTCCACTCCGAGTGGTTCATCCGCCCGGGCACGCTGATCGTCGCCGGTGACCTGGACCGGATCGACCTCGACGCGCTCGCCGCGACGGTGTTCACCGGGGCCGGCGGCGCGGCGGCCGACAAGGGCGGCCCGATCGAGGTGCCGCTGTCCGACCGGCGGCGGATCATCCTGGTCGACCGTCCCGGCTCGGTGCAGTCCACGCTCCGCCTCGGGCACCCGTCGCCGCACCGCGCCCACCCGGACCACGTGCCGATGACGCTGGCCGGCACGGTGCTCGGTGGGGCCTTCACCTCCCGGCTCAACCACCTGATCCGCGAGGTGCGCGGCTACACGTACGGGATCCGGGGCGACTTCGCCTCGTCCCGCCGGTTCGGCCGGTTCGCCATCAGCTCCGGGGTGCAGACGGCGGTGACGGCGCCCGCCCTGGTCGAGGCGGTGGGCGAGGTGTCGCGTACCCAGTTGACCGGGGTGACCGAGGACGAGCTGGCGGTGGCGCGCTCCTGGCGGGCCGGCCAGCTCTCCGTCGAGCTGCAGAGCCCCCGGGCCATCGCCTCGGCGCTGACCACGCTGGTGGTGCACGACCTGCCGGACGACTACCACGCCCAGCTGCGCGAGGCGCTGCTCGCCGCCACCGTCGAGGAGGTCTCCGCGGCGGCCGCCGCCCACCTGCACCCGGAGGCGCTCACCCTGGTCGTCGAGGGCGACTCCGCGGTGATCCGGGACGAGCTGGTGGCCGCCGGCCTCGGCGACGTGGTCGACCACCGGTCCTGACCGGCTCGGCGCGTGGCGGTGTTCGACCCGGACGCCGCCGCGCCGGGGCGCGGGATGTGATTCCCGTCGCGTCCCGCGGTCGCCGCGCGCCGCCCGGGGACGCGGATGCTGCGGTCCGAGCCCCGGATGGCGGGCGATTCTCCACCGACGGCCCGTCGCCGGCCGGTGTCGTTGCAGGTCGACGCCTCGATCGGCGAAGGGCCCGGTCGGCGGCCGGCGGCCCGCGCGCTGGGAAAGGCTTCCCGCCGGCCCCGCCCGGCTGGGTAGCCTCGCGGGCATGAGGATCGGCATTGTGGGGGCCACCGGCCAGGTCGGTGGCGTGATGCGGCAGGTGCTGGCGGAGCGCGACTTCCCGGCGGAGCAGCTGCGGTTGTTCGCCTCGGCCCGGTCGGCCGGGCGCACGCTGCCCTGGCGCGACGGCGAGGTCACCGTCGAGGACGCGGCCACCGCGGACTACCGCGGGCTGGACATCGTGCTGTTCTCGGCGGGCAAGGGCACGGCCCGGGAGCTCGCACCCCGGGTCGCCGATGCCGGCGCGGTCGTCATCGACAACTCCTCGGCGTACCGGATGGACCCCGAGGTGCCGCTCGTGGTCGCCGAGGTCAACCCGCACGCCGTCGCCGACCGGCCCAAGGGCATCGTGGCCAACCCGAACTGCACCACCATGGCCGCCATGCCGGTGCTGCGCCCGCTGCACCAGGAGGCCGAGCTGGTCAGCCTGGTGGTCGCCACCTACCAGGCGGTGTCCGGTGCCGGCCTGGCCGGCGTGGCCGAGCTGGACGAGCAGGTCCGCAAGGTCGCCGAGCACGCCGCCGGGCTCGCCTTCGACGGGTCGGCCGTGGAGTTCCCCGCGCCGCGCTCGTTCGCCCGCCCGATCGCCTTCAACGTCCTCCCGCTCGCCGGCTCGATCGTCGACGACGGCTCCGACGAGACCGACGAGGAGCAGAAGCTGCGCAACGAGAGCCGGAAGATCCTGGAGATTCCCGGGCTCAAGGTCTCCGGCACGTGCGTCCGGGTGCCGGTCTTCACCGGGCACTCCCTCCAGATCAACGCGCGCTTCGCCCGCCCGATCACCCCGGCCCGCGCCCGCGAGCTGCTCGACGGCGCGCCGGGCGTGGCGCTCTCCGACGTGCCGACCCCGCTGGAGGCGGCCGGCCAGGACCCCACGTACGTCGGGCGGATCCGGGCCGACGAGACCGTCGAGCACGGCCTCGCCCTGTTCTGCGCCAACGACAACCTGCGCAAGGGCGCGGCGCTCAACGCCGTGCAGCTCGCCGAACTCGTCGCCGCGGAAGGACGCTGATGGCGGACGAGCGGACCGGGCCCGCCCTGGCCGATCTCGTGGCGAGCCGACGGCTCGGCGTGCTCGCCACCCTGAAGCGCGACGGCCGGCCCCAACTGTCCACCGTGGTCCACTCCTTCGACCGGGACGCCGGGCTGATCCGGATCTCGGTGACCGACGGCCGGGCGAAGACCGCGAACCTGCGCCGCGACCCCCGGGCCAGCTTCCACGTGAGCAGCGAGGACGGCTGGGCGTACGCGGTGGTGGAGGCCCGGGCCGAGCTGACCCCGGTGGCGGAGCGACCGGACGACCCGACCGTCGAGGAACTGGTCGGGCTCTACCGGGCGGTGCAGGGCGAACACCCGGACTGGGACGACTTCCGGCGGGCCATGGTGGCCGAACGCCGGCTGGTGCTTCGGCTGCACGTCGAGCGGCTCTACGGGATGCCCCCGCGCGGCTGACCCGTGCCGGCCCCCCGGTTACCTCGCCCGCGCCGCCGGGTAGACCGCGGTGCCGACACCGAGAGGGGAGCACCATGACAACGGTCGGAGAGTTCATGACGACCCGGTTGGTGACGATGGCCGGCAGCGACACCCTCACCGCCGCGGCGCAGGAGATGCGTGACAGCGCCATCGGCGACGTGGTGGTGACCGATGGCGACAACGTGGTCGGCATCGTCACGGACCGGGACATCACGGTGCGGGGCGTGGCCGAGAGCCTGGACCCGAACACGACGAAGCTCGACCAGATCACCAGCAAGGACGTGGTGACGGTCAGCCAGTACGACGACGCGGTGGCCGCCGCCGACCTGATGCGCACCTACGGGGTCCGCCGGTTGCCGGTGACGGAGGACGGCCGGCTGATCGGCCTGGTGTCGATGGGTGACCTGGCCGTGGAGCGGGAACCCCAGTCGGTGCTCGCGGACGTCAGCGCCGACGACCCGAACAACTGACTCGTCCGCCGCGGTGACGCCGGCCCCCGGTTCGGGGGCCGGCGTTCGCGCGTCCGGGCCCCTGGCGGGTGACTCACCCGAACCGGGCGAGGTTGACCCCGTACCCGGGGGGGACCCGTTCTTCCGACGTAGGAGGCCGCGGATCGCGGGAGGAGTCGCCCGATGGATGTCACCACCAGATTCTTCGAGGGCCTGGACCGGCAAGGGTTCGAGCCGCTGCTGGTCAAGGCCGCCGGAACCCTCCGGTTCGACCTGCACGAGGGAGCGCGGACCACGCACTGGCTGCTGGAGATCGACCGGGGTCACCTGCGGGTCCGCCAGGAGGACCAGGAGGCCGACACCGTGGTCGGGACCGAGCCGCGGCTCTTCGAGGAGCTGGTCACCGGCGAGGAGAACACCATCGCGGCGCTGCTGCGCGGGGACATGACGGTCGCCGGCGACCTGCGCCTGGTGTTGCAGGTCGAACGGATCTTCCCCGGTCCGCCGGAGTCACGGGGGCCGCACCACGCGTTCCAGAGGAGGGCTGCCTGATGGCCGCGAGCAACACCATCCGGATCCTGGACGGCAACACGTTCGTGGTCTCCGAGGACACCGGCGACATCGAGGCCACGCCGAGCGAGCCGACCGGCCTCTTCTCCCTCGACATGAGGTTCCTGTCGAAGTGGGTGCTGACCGTCAACGGCGAGCGGCTCAACGCGCTCTCCTACGACGACCTCCAGTACTACGAGGCCCGGTTCTTCCTGGTGCCCGGGATGGCCACGCACTACAGCGACGCCAAGCTGTCGATCATCCGGGAGCGGGCGGTGGGCGGCAGTTTCCGGGAGTCGCTGACCATCCTCAACCACGACGAGAAGGCCGTGGACCTGGAGATCCGGATGGACGCGGGCGCCGACTTCGCCGACCTGTTCCAGGTCAAGGACGAGATCCTGAACAAGAAGGGCGAGACGTACGCCGAGGCGGAGGCGGACAAGCTCCGGCTCGGCTACCGGCGCGGCAACTTCCGGCGGGAGACCGTCATCTCCGCCTCCCGGCCGGCCCGGTACGACCGCAACGGGTTCGCCTGGACCCTCCATCTCGAACCGAACGAGCAGTGGGAAGCCTCCATCGACGTGCAGACCCACGCCGTCGGGCCGGGCGGCCGGGACCTGCGGATGGGGTTGCGGGCGCACGGCACCGAGCGGCTGGCCCTCCAGCACGACCTCGAACAGTGGATCGCCAAGGCGCCGAAGGTGAACAGCGAGCACGAACGGGTGGCCGCGACGTACCGGCGCAGCCTCATCGACCTGGCCGCGCTGCGGTTCTCGCCGCTCTCGCTCGGCGGGCAGGCGCTGCCGGCCGCCGGCCTGCCCTGGTTCATGACCATGTTCGGCCGGGACAGCATCCTCACCTGCCTCCAGGTGCTGCCGTTCGCGCCGGAGATGTCGAAGACCACGCTGCGCATCCTGGCGGCGTTGCAGGGCACCCGCTTCGACGACTTCCGCGACGAGGACCCGGGCCGGATCCTGCACGAGATGCGGTACGGCGAGACCGCCGCCTTCGAGGAGCAGCCGCACTCGCCGTACTACGGCTCGGTGGACGCGACGCCGCTGTTCATCGTGCTGCTCGACGAGTACGAGAAGTGGAGCGGCGACGTCGCGCTGGTCAAGGAGCTGGAACGGGAGTGCCGGGCCGCGCTGAAGTGGATCGACGACTACGCCGACCTGGTCGGCAACGGCTACATCTGGTACGAGCGGCGCAACAGCGACACCGGCCTGGAGAACCAGTGCTGGAAGGACTCGTGGGACTCCCTCTCGTACTCCGACGGCACGCTGCCGCCGTTCCCCCGGGCGACCTGTGAGGTGCAGGGGTACGCGTACGACGCGAAGACGCGGGCCGCGCGCATGGCCCGCCAGTTCTGGGACGACCCGGGGTACGCCGACCAGCTGGAACGCGAGGCCGCGGAGCTGAAGGAGCGGTTCAACCGGGACTGGTGGGTGGCCGACGGCGGCTTCTACGCCCTGGGGCTGGACCCGAACGGCCGGCAGTGCGACGTGCTCAGCTCCAACATCGGCCACCTGCTGTGGAGCGGCATCGTGCAGGAGGACCGGGCGGCGCAGATCGCCGCGCACCTGGTCGGCCCGCGGCTCTTCTCCGGCTGGGGGGTGCGCACGCTGGCCGAGGGCGAGGTGCGCTACAACCCGATCGGCTACCACAACGGCACGATCTGGCCGTTCGACAACTCGTTCGTCGCCTGGGGCCTGCGCCGGTACGGCTTCGCCGAGGAGGCCGCGACCATCGCCAGCGGCATCCTGGAGGCGGCGCGGTACTTCGACGGGCGGCTGCCGGAGGCGTTCGGCGGCTACCAGCGGGAGCTCACGAAGTTCCCGGTGGAGTATCCGACGGCGTGCAGCCCGCAGGCCTGGTCGACCGGCGCGCCGCTGCTGCTGATCCGGACCATGCTGGGGCTGGAGCCGCACGAGGGGCACCTCGCGGTGGACCCGCAGCTGCCGGCCGGCATGGGGCGGATCGAGGTGCTGGACATCCCGGGCCGGTGGGGCCGGGTGGACGCCTTCGCCCGGGGCCGGCTGGAATTGGAGCACCCGGCCGGCTCCTGACCCCCAGGAACCTGTGCGCCGCCGGCCGCCCGGCCGGCGGCGCGCCGTCGCGGCTCAGTGCCCGGGCAGCAGCGAGTCGCCGTGCGCCTCGCTGCGGGGGAGCAGGCAGAACTCGTTGCCCTCGGGATCGGCCAGCACGGTCCACCGGGGCAGCTCGCGGACGACCGTCGCGCCCGCCTCCAGCACGGCGGCCCGCTCCTCCGCGTCGCCGACCAGGTCCAGGTGCATCCGCCCGGCGCCCGGCAGGTCCTCGACGGGGCTGATCCAGACGTCGGGCCGGCGGGCGGCGGGGTCGCGCAGCAGCACCGACTCGTCCGGCTCCAGCGACCGGTCGGCGAGCTTCGCCCGGTCCTCCTCGACCACGGGCAGCCCGGTCACCGTGCTCCAGAACGGGGCGAGCAGGTAGGGGTCGCGGCAGTGGATGACGATCGCGGTGAGGTCGGGCATGCCCTGCACCGTAGTCGGCTCAGGCCGGCGGGAGGACGTTGTCCAGGAACGTGGCGGTGACCGCCCGGATGTCCGGACGGGCCAGGTCCAGCGCGTGCCCGCCGTGGGTGAGCCAGAGGTGCGTAGGGTGGCCGGCGGCGAGCAGCCGGCCGGCCAGCCCGACCGACTGGGCGGCCGGCACCGCGGCGTCGTCGCGGCCCTGCACCAGCAGCACCGGCACGCCGGAACCCAGGTGGCTGGCCACGGTGGCGTCGACGGTCGCGGGGTCGCCCTCGGCGGGTGGGTGGCCGAGCAGGTCGGCCCACGGGTCGTCGTGCCGGCGCAGCCGCCGCCACTCCGCGTCCAGCGGGTCGACCGGCGCCCAGTAGGCGAGGACGCCCCGGACGTCGCCGGGCCGGTCCACCCCGCGCAGGCCCAGGTGCAGGGCCAGCATGGCGCCGGCCGAGTCGCCGCCGACCAGCAGCGGCAGCCCGCCCGCCGTGGCGCGGGCGGCCCGCGCGGCGGCGCGGACGTCGTCGAGCTGGGCCGGCCAGCGGGCCTCGGCCGAGAAGCGGTAGGTCGCGGGCACCACCCGCAGCCCGAGCGGGGCGAGCGCGGCCCCGTCCTCGTCGGAGCGGGCCCGCCACCCGCCGCCGTGGATCCAGAGCACTACGGCGCGATCGGTCATCCGGCCATGCTGGCCGCTGTGCCCCGGCCACCGCGACCCGCTCTGCCAACGGCAGAGCGAGGCGACCTTCGCCCCTACGGTCGCGTAACCTACCCGGGGTAAAGTTGGCGGATGTCGGAACTCGTGTACCCGCCCGTGATCCTCGCCGCCAAGACGATGTTCCGCGCTCTCGACCTGCGCCTGCGCGTCGAGGGCAGCCACCACGTGCCGCGCACCGGCGGGGCGGTGCTGGCCTCGAACCACGTCAGCTACCTCGACTTCATCTTCTGCGGGTACGGCGCCCGGGACTCCGGTCGGCTGGTCCGGTTCATGGCCAAGGACTCCGTCTTCCGGCACAAGGTCTCCGGCCCGCTGATGCGCGGCATGAAACACATCCCGGTCAACCGGGCCGCGGGCGCCGGCTCGTACGCCTCGGCGGTGGGCGCGCTGCGCCGCGGCGAGGTCGTCGGTGTGTTCCCCGAGGCGACGATCAGCCGCTCCTTCATGGTCAAGGACCTCAAGAACGGCGCGGCCCGGATGGCGCAGGAGGCTGGCGTGCCGCTGCTGCCGGTCGCGCTCTGGGGCACCCAGCGGCTGTGGACCAAGGGCCGGCCGCGCACCCTCACCCGCCGGCACACTCCGATCACCATCCTGGTGGGCGAGCCGATCGACCCGGCCGCCCACCCGGACGGCAACGCCCTGACCGCCGAGCTGCGCACCCGGCTCACCGCGCTGGTCGACCGGGCCCAGCGCGAATATCCGGACCAGCCCGCCGGCCCGGACGACGCCTGGTGGCAGCCGGCCCACCTGGGCGGCACCGCGCCCACCCCGGAGCAGGCCGCCGAGCTGGACCGCCCGGGTCGCCGCACCCCCACCTCCTGACCGGATCGTTGACGGCGCCCGCCGGCCAGGCCGGCGGGCGCGGGGTCAGCAGGCGGAACCGGGGCGGTCCCGCGCCGGCACGTCCTGGCGGGGCCAGGCCAGCGGCTCCGCCACCGCCGGGCGGTAGTAGTCGTCCCCGGACAGGAACTCGACCGGCAGCGAACCCGGCAGGGTCACCGCACCCCGGGTCGGGCCGGGCGTCGGGCTCATCCGGACCGCCAGCGTGTCCCGCTCCGGCGGGGAGAGGTCCACCAGTTCGGGGCGGGCCAGCCGGAACGCGGCCACCGAGCGGCGTACCTGCCCGGCCAGCGCGGCGACCAGGTCGACCGGGCCGGCGAGCGCCAGGGCCGGCTGCCGGATGGTGCGCAGCGCGTCGCAGACCAGCCGCAGCTCGCCCGTGCCGTCGGGGCTCTCGGCCAGCTCCAGCCGGGACGGCCACTGCCACCGGATCTGGCTGCTGACCAGGCGGGACAGCCGGACCGGGCGCCGGTGCCGGGCGTCCGGCCGGCCGTCCCGCCCGGAGACCAGGGACAGCTCGGAGCCGGTGCAGACGTACGCCAGCCGCCGGTCGGTCACGGTGACCGCCGCCGGGGTGGGCAGCGCCCAGGACCGGAGGTCGTCGGTGGGGCCGAGCAGGTGACCGGCCACCAGCAGCCGGTGCTGCCCGAGCAGTCGTTCGCCCGGCTCCGGGAGCAGCGCGTAGCGGCGGTCGAGCAGGGGACGGGTGGGGTCGTCATCCGCGTCGAAGCGGTGGGGCCCGATGAAGAAGGGTGCGGCGTCCTCCTGCACGGTCACGACCTCCCGGTGGCGGTTGGCGATACGTCGAGCCTGGCCCAGCGCGGGGCGGCTGTCATGACACCCGTTAGGGGGTCGGCCGGTCGGCGGACGCCTGTGACCGGTAGATGCCGATATCTTCCGGCCGGACGAGGCCGTCCTCAATCGCCCGGGCGAGCAGCGCCGCCTTGGTTGCTGCCGGCCGCCCCGCCCGGGTGTACTTGATCCGCGCCCGGTCCACGTACTGCTTCACGGTGTGCTCGCTGATCCGCATCCGACGCGCCACCGACGCCTTCGACATCGACTGGAACCACAGCAGCAGGGCCTCGCGCTCCTTGTCCGACAGGGCCGGCCGGTCCGGGCGCGGATCGCCCACGATCGCCCCGGCCAGCGCCGGCGGCACGTACGGGCGGTCGCTCGCCGCGGCGAGGACCGTGGCCACGCAGTGCTCCCGGCCCTCGTGCTTGGCCAGAAAGGCCACCGCGCCGGCGTCCAGCGCGGCCAGCATCGTCTCCGGGTCGGTGTGCTCGGAGTAGACCACCACCCGGCGGCCCGTGGCGCTCAGCTCGGCGAGCTTGTCGAGCACCATCCGCCCGTGCAGCCGCAGGTCGAGCAGGACCACCTCGGCCTCCGGGGCGGCCCGCAGCACCACGTCCGGGTCGTCCCCGGTGGCCAGCACGCGCAGCCGCGGCTCGCCGGCCAGCCAGGCCCGTACCCCGTCGATCACGACCGGATGGTCGTCCACGATCGCCACGCCCACCGGCGGCCCGCCGGTCACGTCCTCCGCCACCGGGTCTGCGTCCATCTGATCTCCCCGTCCCGCTCGTGCAGGTGTTCCACCGGCCCGTCCCCGTCCCCGCCCGGCGGGCCGGTCGCGTCCGGCCCGTCGTGGTCCGGGGTGACGAGGCTGACCACCACCTCGTCCGGGCCGGCCACCACGGTCAGCCGGGCCCAGCCCCGGGCGCCGGCGAGGGCCGCCGTCGCCGGGTCGGCCAGCCGGCGGCGGACCTCGACCGGCAGCTCCGGCGGCGCCCCGACGGCGACCAGCTCGATCGGCAGGCCGTTCCGTTCCGCCAGGTCCGCGGCGGCGCGCAGTTCGTGCAGCAGCGGATCCGGCACGTCGTCCGACTCGGCGATCAGCCGGCGCAGCCGGGCCGCCGCCAGCCCGGCGCGGCGGCGTACCGCCGGGTCGGCCGGGTCGGCGTCGCCGGCCGCGAGGGCGGCCAGCACCTCCTCGGCGGTGCCGCTGGCCAGCGCCAGGCGCGCCTGCCGGTCCCGCTGGGCCTGTTCCGCCGCGTCCCGCTCCGCCTCCACGGCCAGGGCCGCCGCGGCGGTCGAGGCCCGGTCCCGGGCCAGCGCCGCGATGGCCGCCGCCCCGGCGAAGACCGCCACCGGCAGCGACGAGGTGCCGTAGACGTACATCGCGTAGCGGCTGAGGTCGGCCGGGGCGGTCGCGTCGTGCAGGACCACCGCGGCCAGGGCGATCGCCGCGTGCGCGCCGAGCAGCGCGAGCAGCCAGCCCACCGGCCGCCGCCACAGCACCAGCAGGAAGAACCACGCCAGCCCGCCCCACACCCAGTTGCCCGCGGTGAAGAGCTGCCGCTTACCCGCCGCCGCGAAGACCACCCCGTCGACGAGCAGCAGCGCCACCGCCAGCAGCCGGGCGGGCGGCAGCCCGCCGCGCAGCAGGCGTACGCCGGCCGCGACGCCGACCGCCGCGGTCACCAGCCAGCCCGCGGCGACCGCCGGCGGGGCGGCCAGCCGGGACCACGAGGTGAGCAGCGCCGGCAACCCGATCGCCAGGTGCCAGGCCAGCGCGATGACCACCGCCGCGATCCGGGCGCCCCGGTCCGAGGCGTCGCCCACCGCGTACGCCGCGGTCGCTGCCGCCCCCGGGCCGGCATGCTCCGGCGTCCGCTGCCGCACGATCGTCGGACCCGCCGTGCCGGTCCCGACCACTCCCCACTCAGTGGACACCGGACCACTCCAGCCGGATGCGGGTGCCGGCGCCAGGGGCGGAGGTCACGACCGCGCGGCCGCCCACCGAGACCATCCGGCCGTGGATCGACTCGCGCAGCCCGTACCGGTGGGCCGGGACGGTGGCCGGGTCGAAGCCGGGGCCGTCGTCGGCCACCTCGACCACGACGGCCGCCGCGTCCCCGGTCAGGCGCACCGTGGCGGCGGCGCCCGGCGCGTGCCGGACCACGTTGGCCAGCGCGGCGCCGGCGCTGTCGGCGAGCGCCGCGGCGACCGTCGCGGGCACCCGGCACGACGCGAGCGTCGCGTCCACGGTCAGCTCGGGCAGCCGCGCCAGGACCGTCCGCAGGCGCTCGTCGAGGGCCACCGCGCCGGCCGGCGTCGCGCGCGCGTCGGCCAGGGCCGTGAGGGTACGCAGGTCGGCCGCGCACCGCTCGCGCAGCGCTCCGGACGGGCCGGGCACCGCGCCGAGCCCGACCATGGTCAACGTGGCGAGGACGGTGTCGTGCAGGTCCCGGTTCTGCCGCCGCTCGGCCTCCCGGGCGGCCTGCCCCACCACGGCCTCCCGCGACAGCCGCTGGTAGTCCGCGAAGGCCGCGTCGGCGCGCCCGATCCGGCGGCGCATCACCGCGGTCATCACCGCCGTGCAGCCGGTCTGGACCAGCAGCGTCCCGGCGTGCGCACGCGCCTCGACCGGGTTGCCGGCGAGGGAGGCGCCGGTCGCGTAGCCGGCGGTGACCAGCAGACCGGCCGGAACCGACCAGCGGGCCGGGGCGGTGGCCTGCGCGTTGATCACCGTCGTGCTGGCCAGCACCGCCATCCAGCTCCCCTCGCCGGGCAGCACCTCCGGCGCGACCAGCCAGGGAATCGCCAGCCCGGCCGCGGTGGTCAGCGCCACGTCGCCGGCCACCAGGGGGCCGGTGAACCCGTACCGGAGCGCGCGGACGGCGTACCAGACGGACCAGGCGGTGAGCGCGACGATCGCCGGGACCAGCAGGGACACCCGGACCGGCGGGGTGCGCACGGTCAGCGCGACCACCGCGGCGACCAGCCCGCAGGTGAGCCGGAGAAGCGCCGGCAGGGTCGTGAAGATCAGGGTGAACGCGCCGCCCGCCGGCCGGTCCAGCGGGGACGGCGGCAGGGTCGTGGCGGCTACGACCGGCATCGGGGGAGGTGTCCTTCCGGCAGCGACCCGGTCGGGTCCGCACGGTAGATCGACGCCGGAGAATAACACGTGTACGCGGGGCTGGTCACCCTCGGTGCGCGGCGCGTCGCTGTGCAGATTTCAGCCGCCGGCGGGCCGGCTCCCGCCCGCTCCGGTGCGGGCCACCGCGAGCAGGTGCGCGCTGGCCCCGAGCACGGCGGGATCCCGCTCGAACGTCTCGGCGCAGACCACGGCGTCGGCGAAGAGCTGCTCGGCCGGGCCGGTATCGAGCGCGTTCAGCAGCGGCCACAGGGGACCCTCCACCCCGTACACGGCGGGGGCGGGCAGGCCGGCCGCGACGAACTCGTCCACCAGCTGCTCGGGGCGGTGGAAGTAGGCCGTCGTGAAGCCGGTCCGCGGGTCGTTCACCCCGGTGGCGTACTCCTCGCGCAGCAGGTGACGGTTGCGTTCGTCCACCCGCCCCTGGGCGGTCAGGTCCATCAGGGCCGCGTTGCGGCTGATCACGGCCGCGACGACCGGACCACCGGGCCGGGTCAGCCGGGCCGCCTCGCGCAGCGCCGCCACCCGGTCCGCCCGGTCGGGCAGGTGGTAGAGCGGGCCGAGCAGCAGGGTCGCGTCGGCCGCGTCGTCGGGCAGCGGCAGCTTCCGGGCGTCACCCACCGTCGCGTCGATCCCCGGGTACGCGGCCCGGGCCGCCGCGACGTGCGCGGGCACCAGGTCGACCAGGTGCACCCGGTGCCCGGCCGCGGCGAGCCAGCCCGCGTACGCGCCCGGGCCACCGCCGACGTCCAGCACGTCGGCCGGCGGCGCCGGTAGCAGCCGGGTGAGCAGGTCGCGCGTGCGATACGCCTCCAACTGCCCCTGCGGCGTCCGGTCCAACCGGTCCGCCTCGGCGAAGACCTCGGTGTAGTAGCGCCGGATGTCCGGCTCGGCGCCTCGATGCTGCGGCATGCGTCGATGGTGTACGCCGCGTCCCGGCCGGTCACCCGATTTAGCCCGCCGGCCGCAGCACGAGCGGGCCGGCCGGGAGGGCTTCGTCCGGCAGTCCGCCCAGCCCGGCGCCGCCGGGACGCAGGGCGACCTGACCGCTACCGGGCGGACGCCTCGTCGGCGCGCCGGCGCAGCCACTCCAGCGCCGGCCCGGCGTGGCGCAGCACCGAGATGTGCCCGTCCTCGGGGTAGCGGCGCAGCTCGGCGGTGGGACAGCGGCCGGCCAGCCACTCGGCGTGGGCCACCGGCGCGACCCCGTCCCGCTCCCCGTGCACCAGCAGCACCGGCGGCGTCACGTCGGCGGGGTCGAAGCCCCACGGGTGCACGTACGCGAGGTCGTCGTCGATCAGCCCGCCCGGGCCGGCCCGCATCGCCGGGCCCACCACACTGTCGAACCAGGACCACTCGCCGTGCAGCGCGGCCAGGTCCGCCGGGGTGAACTCCGGGTCGTACGCGGCGCCCGAAGCCTCGTGCGCCTCCTTGGCCGCCCGTCCCGCGGCGGCCGCCCGCAGCGACGCCACCCCGGCGGGCACCATGCCGGCGAACCAGTCCAGCCCGGCCGCGCCGTGCGGCGCCAGGCCGGCGCCCACCACCACGGCGACCACCCGGTCGGGCAGGAGCGCGCCGCAGGCCAGGGCGTGCGGGCCGCCGCCGGAGTGGCCCAGCACCGCGAACCGGTCGAGGCCCAGCGCGTCGGCCACCGCGGCGACGTCGGCCGCCGCGGAGGCGATGTCGCGGCCCGGCAGCGGCGTCGACCCGCCGTAGCCCGGGCGGTCGTGGGACACCCAGCGGAGACCGAGCCGGTCGGCCGCTGCGAACAGCGGCGCGGGCGGGGCGCCGATGTTCGGCGTGCCGTGGTGCCAGAAGACGGGGAGCCGGTCCGAACCGCCGGTGTCGTAGACGTGCAACATGCGGCCGTCGCCCAGGCGCAGATCCGTCTCGGTCACCATGAGCGGAGACTACGTCCGCCCGGCTCCCGCCGCCGACCGCCTCCGTCCGGCCGCGGGCCCTCCGGGTGAACCGGACTTCGTCAGGGAGACCGAGAAGACGGCCTTCCAGCCGGGTCGGCGCGACCGACCGCACCCGCACCTCCGGCACCGGAGTGACGGGAGGCTGCGGACCACACGCGGGCGCGGGGAAACCTAGGCTGACGCTCATGTCGCGGAGCATGCGGTGATCGACCTGGACGAGCAGGGCCACCAGCCGGCGGACCCGGGGAGCACCACCCCCGACCGTCTCCGGGCCGGGCGGAAGCGGACCTTGCGGCTCGCCGCCGCCTTCGTGGTCGGCGTTGTGCTCGGCGGCTTCGCTGTCGGCGAGCTGCGCGACTCGCGTGACGAGCGGGAGCGGAACGGTGTGGTCGCTCTCGTCGCCCTCCCCGTGTCGGCCAACCTGGGCGGCTCGTCCGCCCAGGGATCGGTCGCACTGTCCGGGCAGCTGACGTTGATCAACGCCGGCCCGGCACCCGTCACCGTGCGTGGGGCTCACGGCGAGAGGCCGGGCGTCGTGGTGCGCAGCACGGGAGAAGGGCCGCGGTTGCCCCCTGGCGGCACCCGTCAGCTCCTGGTCGAGCTGAGCTTCGACTGTTCGACCGCCTTCCAGCAGGAGCCGCTGTCGCTACGGTTCTCGGTCGAGACCGAGGACAAGCGAGTCAGGGAGGTGGGCTACCCCGTCGCCCTCGTGGGAAGCGACTGGGAACGCGACGCCCGGAGCATGTGCGCGCCCCACGCGTAGGTGGGTGGGGCGGATGCGCCGCTACGGTGACGACGTGAACGACGACGCACGTGTGGTCGAGGTGGTGCCCTACGACCCGGCCTGGCCGGAGCTGTTCGAGGCCGAACAGCGGCTGTTGTCGGAGGCCCTGCCCGAGGCGCTGAGCATCGAGCACATCGGATCCACCAGCATCCCCGGCTTGGCGGCCAAGCCCATCATCGACATCTCGGCGGTGGTGCCCGAGGTCGACGGTGTCGTCGCCGATCTTCGGCCACTCGAGCAGCTCGGGTACGTCTATCGCCCCATGGCCTTCCCCGAGGACGGCGAACACCTGTTCTTCGCCAAGGACACCGCCGGGAAGCGGAGCCACCACCTGCACGTCTTCGGCGCCACGTCGCTGGTGCCGGAAGGGAACCGGGTCTTCCGCGCCTACCTCGGGGCCAACCCCGCCGCCGCCCGCCGGTACGAGGTGGTGAAGCAGCGTGCAGCCGAGCTGCATCCCGACAGTCGGGCCCGGTACGGCGCCGCGAAGGAAGAGACGATGACGAAGCTGTCGGCGGAGGCCCGCCGGTGGAGCGAGGCAGCTGGGCGGCAGTCGCCAGAAGGCTGACCACCATGTCTCCTGACGCCACCCGGTTTTGTGACCTCCCCGGAGAGGACCCTGCCCGGGAAGAAGGCTCGACCCCTGGCGCAGAGGTTCGCTGTGCCGCCCGGTCCGTCGGAGCGCTGATAACGTCCCGGATCGTGACGGCCGAAGCAGCGGGGGTCTTTCGTCGGACGGCGATCGAGCGATCAGATCAGCGGATCGCCTGGGAACGGACGGACCAGGCATTCTTCGCCGCGGGAGCGTGCCACATCCTGGCCTGGGTCTGCCGGGACTCCTACCCCGACCGGGCGATCGAGATAGCCGGGGTGCGTGAGGCGGGAGGCTGGCAGGTCTTCCACGTCTACGCGGTCTGGAACGGCTGGGCGTTCGACCACTCGGGCTGGAACCCGGAGCCGCACCTGCTGGCGGCGAACACGGCCTTCGAAGGTCGCCCGCTGGAGCGCGTCACGATAGTGGACGGCCTTGCTGGCTTCTGCGAAACCCACCACTCCCGCATGCCGGACCAGTATTGGCGGGACCCGCTCCCACGTGCTCGCGCCTACGTGAGCCGATACACCCCGCCGTGGACGTAGCGGCTTCGCTGCCGGTCAGATGGGCGCGTCCTGGGCGCAACGTCAAGCATGTCCTGGGACGGCTTCGTCAGCATGTGGTGGGACCAGGGCCCGCGCCGAAGTCGATTACCGTCGATGCGCCGAACGGTCACTCCGGTTCGGCTCACCGCCGACTCGACGCAGGCCCTAGCATCGCCGGCATGACAACGCGGCTCGTGCAGATCAACATGAAGGCTCGGGACGACTCGGCGCTGGGCGCTTTCTGGGCGGAGGTCCTCGGCTGGGGAGTCTCCAGCGAGGGCCCCGGTGTGACCAACCTCGAACCCGAGGGCTTCGTCTACCCCGACCCCGTCGCCGTCTGCATCGACCTCGTCGTCTCCCCGGAACCCAAGACGGTGAAGAACCGCGTGCACGTGGACCTCGCCACCACCTCGGCGGCCCATCAGGCGGAGCTGGTCACGCGCCTGAAGGATCTCGGCGCAACACCCGCCGACGTAGGCCAGGGCGACGTCCCCTGGACGGTCGTGGCCGACCCGGAAGGCAACGAGTTCTGCGTGCTGGAGCCCCGACCGCGCTATCGGGACACCGGACCGATCGCCGCGGTCGTCGTCGACTGCGCGGATCCGCGAGCCATGGCCCGCTTCTGGGGCGAGGCCATGGACTGGACCCTGCATGAGGTGACCGACCACCGCGCGGTACTGCGCTCCGCCAAGGGCGTCGGCCCATATCTGCAGTTCCTCCGCACACCCGACGTGAAGACCGTGTGGAACCGCGTCCATCTCGACATCCGCCCGTACCCGGGTGACGACCCGGGGGCCGAGGCGGCAAGACTGCGGACTCTCGGCGCCACCACCGTCGACCTGGGCCAGAGCGCCGTCTCGTGGACGGTCCTCGCCGACCCGGAAGGCAACGAGTTCTGCCTCCTCGCCCCGAGCTGACCAGACCCTCCTCGGCCGCTCACTACGGCCACCAGCCCGGACTGTGCGACGCGCCCAGAAACCGCGCCCGTGACGTGGCGGTGCGGGAGCCGTGGTGATCGACTGGCCGCTTGCCTGGGAATGACCGAGAAAGTGTGGATACAGCCGAGAGTCGTGGGCCACCGAGCTGCCTGGCCTTGCGTCGCCGTGCCGGCGGCCTCGTGTAGGAGCTGACCGCCGCTGACCCTCGGCTCCCGCGTCATCGGGCACGCAAGGGGCACGGCGGAAGACTGCGAGTGGTTGCCAACCTAGCCCTCCGGGTAGAGGACGATCTATGGGCCCTCAAGACTGGTGGAACGTGTTGTTGGGCGTCACCGGCCTGGTCTTTGCCGGTCGCGGTATTCATCTGCTGCTGACGCGCCGCATGTCGGCTCTTGTGCGGAGGAGGTGGAGCCGACCAGTCGACGCCGGCATGTACTTCGTCTGCGGTGGGCTATGCCTCGTGCTGCTGGCGGCGGGGTACCTCGGTCGACTGACCGGCATCCTCGGACCTGCGGCTGGCTGGATACTGATGGTCTTGGCCTTCGCGTCATTGGCACTCGGTCTCATTAGGTACTGGCCACGCGGTGGCAGAAGTGATCAGGCCGAGGTCTGAGCTCCGGCCAGCGCTCCTTCCCGAGCGTCAGACCCGAGTCACACAAGATCGGCTTGGAGCGGGGGTAGTGGCCGCTGGATTCGCTCTCTGGTGGCTGGTTTGGCCTCCGGTGACACCGCCTTGTGGCCCGCGGATGGCCCGGCCGGTCCTCTGATCCGTAGCCTCGGCCAGACTGCCCGGCACGGTGCAGGAGCGCCCTCGACGATTGGTCGCAGCGCTCTACCCATCCGATGCTGCGTGGCTCCGTCCAGCGCCGTTGCTGTCATCGGATGCTGTCGGTCGGCAAGCAACTCCTGTGAAGTTCGCAGCGGCGCGAGCAGGTTGCGTACGCATGCCGCCCGCTGCTCCTCGCCGAGGTTCTGGCAGTGTCTCGACCGTGAACGGACGGACGAGACTGGTCGAGTCGGAAGACCGCTGGCTGCTGCCTTATCGCGACATGCAGGTGGTCCAGATCCGGGTTAGCTATCAGCTGACGCTGGTCCTAGATGGCGCTCAGGTGGACATGGAGACCGAGGCCCTGCTCACCGATGGTCCGTTGACCGCTCCGGGCGCGGTTCCGGTTCGTCTAATTCCCGAGCACCAAGAGGTCGCACCCGCCCTATCGCTTTTCGGCGCGAAGATCCTCTCTTCGGTCGTGTTCAAGACGGGAGCACTGCGGCTGGTGTTCAGCACTGGAGCGCACCTGAACGTGAAGCCTCATCCGCGGTACGAGTCCTGGGGTGCGACCGGACCGGGAAGCCTCCGCCTGATCGGCCAGCCTGGCGGGGGCGTAGCGGTCTGGCCATGATCACAGCCGCAATTTGGAAGGACGAGTATCAGGGCTGACCAGGACCTGCTGGGCCTGCTGCCACGCGGCGACCCGCGCAACCACCAACTACCGCACCGTCCGGACGGACTTCCCCCATCTCTGTCGTAGATCCCTGCCCGGAGGGCAAACAGCTCTTGCAGTCCGCCAGCGTGGCCGGCCGGCCCGGCCGATGCCGGACGCAGGTCGCCAGCAGACCGGGGCCGGGCCGGCGCCGCCTTGATCCATAAGAGAACAATTCGGCACTGCGCGGGCCTCGGGAGCTTGTCCCCTCGGCAGTGCCCTCCGTCGACTGATACGCCACAGTCGTCCGCCAACTGATCTGCGACACCTCAGCGCGCTGATCGCAGATCAGTGCATCTGACCTTAGGCAGCTCTGGGCTACGCCGCGGGCGCGCTTGCCGCAAACGGTCTGGGCTGCCGGGCGTCCTCGGGGGCGGCCAGGCCACGGATGGGGCGAGCCGTCATGGGGATGGTTGACAGCGCCATACCGGCCGAGCCGGCCGCCACCGCGACCTGGCTGCCCAGCGTGCTGCCGATCAAGCCGCCGAGTGCGCTGCCCAGCGGGATGACGCCGTAGATGATCAGGCGGTAGCCGGCGCCCGTGCGAGTCAGGGACCCTTTCGGGGCGACGATCTGCCGCAGGGTCAGCGACAGCACGTTGGCTATGCCGAGGCCAAAACCCGCTGCTAGCTGACAAACGGCCAGCCCGGCAGCGAGCCCGGCCCCGCGGCCCGGGAGCAGCGCGATGAGCAGGGGGACGCCGGTCGAGAACGCCAGCGCGCTGGCGAACGCTTTGCCGTAGCCGAGCGCGCGGGCCAAGCGCAGCGCGGCCATGGTTCCGATGAAGGCGCCGACGCCGCTCGCGCTCAGCGCGAGCCCGAAGAGGCCGGCGTTGAGGCCGCGGTCGGTGACCATATAGACGACCAGGTTGATGCTGAAGATCTGCCAGGCCATGTTGTACGTGGCCGCGTGGACGGTGAGCGCGCGCAAAAACGGATTGGTAACGACCGGACGCAGGCCGTCCCAGAATCGGGCCTCCAGGTCGGGGGCCGGCGGCGCGGGCTCGGGCCGTTTGGCTGCGGCCACGCCGATCGCGCTCGCGACGTAGCTGACGGCGTCGGCGAGGACCGCGATCGCTGGGCCGAGAAGATTGACCAGTACGCCGGCGATACCCGGTCCTGCGATTTCCGAGGCGGTCCGGGAGCCTTGTACGGCGCGATTGGCAGCGGGCAGGTCTACCTCATCGACCATGTTGGGCACGTAGGCGAAACTGCCCGTGTCGAAGACGACGCCGGCCGCGCCGGCCAGGAAGGCGACCACCGCGAGCAGCGGGACCGACAGGACGCCGGCGACATACGCCAGCGGGACGACCGCGAGCAGCAAGGCGCGCGCGATGTCTGACCCGATCATGACGTTGCGGCGGCGCCGGTGCTCCAGCCGGTGGCCGACGACCAGCGGGAAGATCACGTTCGGCAGGAAAGCGGCGGTCGAGATGGCGGCCACCTCCGCGGCGTCTGAGTGGAGGGTCAGCACGGCCACCAGAGGGAGCGCAACCGCGGTGATCTGCGTTCCGAAGGCGGAGATGGTGTGACCGCTCCAGAACCAGCGGAAGTCGCGGTCACGCTTGAGCAGCCCTGGGTTTGTTACCACCTGAGGTCCTCCTTCGGTAACGGTTACCGGTTATCGTGGCATAGCGGTAACGTTGCCGCATGAGACAACCCGGAGATCGGGACCCGGCACCCGGTTCTCTTGCCTTGGTCCAGGACTTCGTCAACACAGCCGACCTCGAAGGTGGAAGCGACTTTCTCCGTGACACGGACGAAGTGGTGTCGTTCTGGGTGAGTCACGGCGGCAGCAAGTCCGATCTCTCTGCTCTTACCGCTGAGGATGTCGCCGTTTGTCGGGATCTGCGCAACGCGTTGCGGGCGGCGTGCCGCGCGCACGCTGGCGTGGAGGTGCCATTGCCGTCGACGCTGGACGAAACATTTCGACAAGGCCCACTGGTTCTGCGCGTGAACACGTCAGGCGATGCGTCTCTGCAGCCCGCGCCGAACTTGACACGTTCATCGCTGGTAGTCGCCACAATCGCAGCCGCCGTCTTCTCGGCCGTTGCGGCCGGCACATGGTCGCGGCTGAAAGCGTGCGCGGCCGATCCATGCCAGTGGGTGTACTACGACCGCAGTCCCGCAGGCCGTAGTCGCTGGTGCACCATGGCCATCTGCGGAAGCCGAGCCAAAATGCGCACTTACCGAGCCCGCACCTCCTAGCCCACCACAGCACGTGCGCCACCATCCGCTCATCGGCAGATCCGGATGCCGTCGGCGGTCCGCGCCAGTGGCGGTAGCGGAGGTCTGCAGCGCGCCTCGGCAGCGCGCGCCTGGTCAGAACTTGGGCTCGACCGATGAGGGCAGCATGTCGGCCCACTTGCGTAGTACGTCGACGGCCTGGTCCCGGAGGGCTGCGTCGGCAACCTCTTCGCGCAGCGACCGGCGGTCGGCTGGCAGGGCGACCTCGCGGTAGAACTGAAGGTCTTCGAAGCCGTAGGTGGCTACGTCGTGGCTGCTGGCTCCGAAGATGAGGCGGGGGATGCGTGCCCAGTAGCAGGCCATGAGGCACATGGGGCATGGCTCGGTACTGGCGTACATGACTCTGTCTTCGAACAGGTGCCGCCCTAGGTTTCTGCCAGCGTGGCGCGCCCCGGCAAGGACAGGCTGGGCGCCTGGCAGAGCAGCGAGCCAGCGTCCGACCTCTTGAGGACTAGATGAGGACTGCTGCCGGCCGCGCGCGGCAGGCCCTAAGCCTTGATTGGTGCGGCCGACCTGGCGGCCTGCTCGATCTTCGCGCAGTGGGCTGCACGGGCTTCCTCGTCGATCTGCTGCTCGTTTTCGGCGCGCACCCCGGTCCGGCCGTCGAGGCCCTCGCGCAGGATATCGGCGTGCCCGGCATGCCGGATGGACTCGCCGAGGACATGGACCATGATGGCGAACAGGTTCGTGTTGGGATAAGGCTCCGGCCACCACGGCACGTGACCGGGGGCGTCGAGGGGAAGCTGGTTGATCGTCGCGTCCGAGTGTTCCCACGTGCGCCGGTAGAACGCGATGATTTGATCGCGGGTCTCGTCCTCGGTCGCCCACAAATCGTTGCCGTTGGAGTCCTGCCACCGGGGCAGCGGTTCCGGGGAAGGGCGGTTGAAGACCTCGCCGAAGTACCGGGCCTCGACGGTGGCCACGTGTTTGACCAGGCCGAGGAGGTTGGTCCCGGTCGCTGTCAAAGGTCGGCGGGCGTCGTATTCGGACAAGCCGTCGAGTTTCCAGAGCAGCGCCTCGCGGTCCCGCCGCAGTCTCCCGTGCAGGTTGGCTTTCGCGAATTCATCGTTCATGCGGCACGAGCCTGCCATGGGCTACTCGTGTCCTCAAGATCCCGTACGTGGTCCGCAACGACTGGCAGAGCCGAGGCCAGGTAGCCGATCTACGCAGTGTGGTGTTCCTGCGCTAGCCGGTCGGGCCGGTGACGCGGAGCGGGAGGAACTGGTGCATCGCAGCGCCGCCAAGTCGGTTCGTCCCCCTGCAATGAAGCAGGTCGAGCGTCGCGCCCTGGGCGTGGATGAGGCCAAGAGGCTGCTCGATGCGCTGCGGGGTCACCGCCTGGAAGCGTTGTACGTCTGCGCCCTGACGGTCGGGCTCTGTCGCGGAGAACTGCTCGGGCTCGCCTGGTCGGACATCGACTTCGACGCTGGCACCCAGACCGTTCGGCAAACCGTTCAGCGGGCCGGGGGCCGGCTGCAGATCGTGGCACCCAAGACGGAGCCGTCCCGTAGAACGGTGCCAGTGCCGGCGCGGACCCTTGCGCTGTTCCGGGCTCATCGCCGGCAGCAAGCCGCGGACCGACTGGCGGCGGGGGAGCGGTGGCAGGATCACGGGCTGGTCTTCCCGTCCAGATCGGGCTGACCATGAACACCTACGCCCATGTCCTACCGGACCTCGAGCGGGCCGCCGTGGACGAGGCCGCGAAGCGCCTCTTCGGCTGACATGGCTGTACGGGACCGGTGGCGACTGACTGGGCTGGGAGCGGCAGGCCCTTGACCTGGGGTGACGGTGGTGCGCCCGGCAGGATTCGAACCTGCGGCCTTGGGATTAGAAGTCCCCTGCTCTATCCGCTGAGCTACGGGCGCGCGCCGACGATGTCGCGCCAAGAGGGTACCGCCGACCCCGGGCTCGCCGGGGGAACGGGTGGTCGCGGCCACGTCCTGCTCAGCGTCCCACGTCATGGCCGCCGCGGGCATCCCGGATATCCGGGTCACGGTCCACCGACGCCGGGCCGGTCCGTACCCTCGGCGTCGTGCTGCTCGACCAGGAAACCGAGAACGAGATCGCGTACGAGCTGTGCCAGCTCCTCGGCCGCGCCATCCTCCCCGTGAGCGGGTCGGACGGGCCCGGTGCGCCGGGTACGACCTTCGGCGCCGCCTTCTTCTACAGCGAGCTGGTCGGCGCGACCGACGACGGTGAGGTGGTGCACGAGTGGCTGCTCACGGCCGCCGCGACCACCCGGACACCGTACGGGGAGATGGGGCTGCGGCCGAGCGTCACCGAGCCGGCGGAGGCGGCGGCGGAGCCCATCGCGCTGCCTGATTTCGCCGACCGGTGGCTGCACCTGGCGGAGCTCGGCCTGGCCGCCATGCCCACTGGCGGGCTGCACGGACATGCCGAGGACGGGGGCTGGCGCTGGCGTACCCAGCAGGTGACCGACGCAGTCGCCGCGCCGGCCGACGTGGTCGCCCGGGTCGGCGTGGAGCCCGGGTCGGCGTTCGTGCTGGCGCTCGGCGTCGGCGACGACGGCTCGCGGCCGTTGGAGGCGGTGATCGAGCGGGTGGCGCGGGCCGGCGACCGGGTGCGGGTCACCACGGAGCTGCCGTCCGGGTACGTGGGCGCGCCGGTGTTCGGCGTCGAGGCGCTCGACGGGGAGCTCTCGCTGCGCTGCCTGGGCCTCCTGCTGCCGGCGGATGAGGGTGGCCACCCGGTCGCGACGTTCGACCGGATCCGGTCGGCCCTGGCGGCGGCGACCGCCGGTTACCGCTGACCGGCCGGGCTCAACCCTCCGGTCACCGCTGAACGGCCCGGCTCAGCACTCCGGTCACCGCTGAACGGCCCGGCTCAGCCTTCGGCGGTCGCGCCGGCCGCCTCGTCGGCCGGCCGCCGCGGCGCCGGCGCCGCCGGCTCGGTGGGGCCTGCGCCGAGGAAGCCCTCCGCCCACCGCCCGACCTCAGTGAAGACCTTCTCGCGTACGGCAGAGCCGGAGAGGGTCAGGTCGTGCAGCCCGCCGTCGAAGCGGGCCAGGGTGACGTGCCGGCCGAGTCGGGGTGCCCAGCGCACCATGTGCTCCACGTCGAGCACCGCGTCGGCGAGGGTGGCCGAGTCGTGCCACTTCGTGCCCCGGTAGCTGCGGGTCGAGCAGGCCAGCAGCACGGGCACGGGGATGTCCAGGCCGGCCCGGAGCTGGCGCTGCCCGGCGCGGATCGCGTTGATCCAGCCGGCCCGCACCGGGAACCCGGCGAGCGGCTTCCAGGCCAGGTCGTAGCGCCACTCGCCGCGGTGGTCGGCGTGCAGGCTCTCGCCGTACACGGTGCCCAGCCCGAACGGGAGGATGCGCTGCGGCGCCCGGCGGCCCAGCCGGGAGACGGCGGCCGCGAGGGGCCGACGGACCAGCCAGGGCGCGTTGATGTCGAAGAAGGGGCTGTTCAGCACGATGCCGTCGACCAGGCCGGCCTCGCGGCGGGCGTGCGCCCAGAGCGAGATGATCAGGCCGCCGGTGGAGTGGCCCATGGCGAGCAGGGTGTCGTGGCCGTCGTCCTCGCGGATGATCTTTGCGGCGGCGTCCAGCTCGGGGAAGTAGTCGCTCAGGTCGTGGCAGAAGTTCGGCGTCTGGTGCGGTTGCAGGCTGCGGCCGTACTTGCGCAGGTCGAGCGCGTAGAAGTCCCAGCCGCGCTCGGCGAAGAAGTCGGCGACGTGGGTCTGGAAGAAGTAGTCGACGAAGCCGTGCACGTAGAGCACGGCGCGGCCGGTCGGGCGGTCCGCCCGCCGGCGGACCAGGGTCGCGACGACCGGTCCCTCGTCGTCGGTGCCCAGGTCGATGGTCTGCCGCTCGTACGGCGGTCCCAGCACGTCGGGTTCCACGACCGCGACGGTACGCCGCCAAGCTACCCGGCGGTAGCCCCCGCCCCCGTCCGCCGGCACCGGGTGCGGACGGGGGCGGGGGAGGGCCTCAGACGGTTTCCGCGTCGGCCCGCTCGGCGGCCTGCGCGGGGACGCCCTCGGGCTGGTCGATCTCGCGCAGGTGCTTGTTGTGGCGCGGCTCCTGCCGGGTCTTCGCGTCGTTGAGCCGGCGGCGCAGGTCGTCCCGGACGTCGTTGAGCGCGGCGTGCAGGTCCTCCTCGGAGGAGGTGGTGACGATCTTCTGCCGGCCCGCGATCCAGCACTCCAGGGTGACCTTCTGACCCCGCGCGTTCCGGTCCTTGACCGACACCTCCAGCTCGGTGGCGTCGGCGTGGAACCCGGCGAGCCGGGCGTCGAGGGTCGCGAACTGCTCCGCGATCCAGGTGCGGTCGCCCTGGGAGAACCCGGCGCCCACCCGCAGGCACTCGGCCACGGTCGCGGGGTTCGCCACGGCGCTCATCGCCGGGCCTCGCAGACGTCTCGGAGAAGCATCGTCGCTCCCTTTCTCTCGGTTGATCAAGTTCATACCCAATCCGGGCGCGTCCGGAACACGGCTGCTGACCATGTTCCTTCGCAGGTCAGGGCCCTAGGGCCGCTGGTCCTAGCAGACGGGGAGCTTGATCCGGTGGTTGTCCACAGCCGGCTCCGCCGTCCACAGCCCGCCCGGCGACGGCTGGTCCCCCGCCGGCCGCCGGCCGAGGCTCACCCCACAAGCCGAGTTCCCCTGGGAGGGGCGATGTTCGATACGTACGTCACGATCGTCGGCAACGTGCTGACCGCGCCGGAGTGGCGCCGGACCACCCAGAGCAACACCCTGGTGGCCAACTTCAAGGTCGCGTCGACCGCCCGCCGCCTCGACCGGGAGAGCGGCCGCTGGGTCGACGGCAACAGCCTTCGGGTGCGGGTGAACTGCTGGCGGAAGCTGGCCGAGGGGGTGGCCGCCTCTGTGGCGGTCGGCGACCCGGTGGTGGTGGCGGGCCGCCTCTACACCCGCGACTGGACCGACGACGCCGGCAACCACCGCACCCTCTACGAGCTGGAGGCGGTTGCCGTCGGGCACGACCTGGCCCGGGGCCGGGCCCGGTTCCTGCGCAACCGGCCGAGCATGACGACCAGCACGGTCGAGGACGCCGAGGCGGAGAGCCGGGTGCACGGCGAGGCCACCGAGCCCGTGCCGGTCGGGCAGGCCCCCGCGGCGCTCGACGACCGGCCGTTCGACGACGAGTTCCCGCCACCCGAGTTCTCGGTTTCCCGGGTCGGCCTCTCCGGCGGGGCGGACGCGACGACGGGCGACCTCGACGAGCTGGCCGACCCCTTCGACGAGCGGCCCGACGGCCCGACCACCGAGCGGGACGACGTGAACGCCGGGCGGGACGACCTGGCCGCCGAGCCGGACGACCTGGCCGCCGCCGCGGACGACGACGACCTGGCCGCCGCCGCGGACGACGACGAGCTGGGCGCCGAGCCGGTCGGCGGCGGGCCCGATCCGGCCGGCGTGGCTGTGGGCGGCACCGGGTCCGGCCGTGGCCGGCGGGGCCGGGGGCGGACCGCGGTGCCCGCCTGAGCAGCCCCGGATCGTGCAACGGGGGAGCGGGGTGGCGACGCCGGCGTGGCCACCCCGCCGTACGGCTAGGCTGGCCGGCCGGAGGTGGTGACGGGTGCGGCAGGCGACCGCCATGGCGAACGCGGCGGGACTGGTGGCGGGCTACGCCCTGGACTCGCTGCTCGGCGATCCTCAACGGTGGCACCCGGTGGCCGGCTTCGGCCGGGCGGCCGGCGCCCTGGAGCGACGGATCCACCGACCCGAGCGATCGGCCGGCGCCGCGTTCACCGCGCTCGCGGTCGGCGCGCCGGTGCTGCTCGGGGTGGCCGCCGGCCTCGCCACCCGGCGTCACCCGGTGGCCCGGGCCGCGCTGGTGGCTGCCGGCACCTGGACGGTGCTGGGCGGGCGCACCCTGCGGCACGAGTCGCGGCTGATGGCCCGGGCCCTGCACGCGGGTGACCTGCCCGCCGGCCGGGGCCGGCTCAACCACCTCTGCGGGCGGGACCCGTCGGCGCTCGACGAGCCGGAACTGGCCCGGGCCACCGTCGAGTCGGTCGCCGAGAACACCTCCGACGCGGTGGTCGCCCCGCTGGTCTGGGGCGCCGTCGCCGGGCTGCCCGGCCTGCTCGGCTACCGGGCGGCGAACACGCTCGACGCCATGGTCGGCCACCGCTCGCCCCGCTACGCGCGGTTCGGCACCCCGGCCGCCCGCCTCGACGACCTGCTCAACCTGATCCCCGCCCGGCTGACCGGGCTGCTCACCGTCGCCGTGGCGCCGGCCGCGCACGGGGACCGCGCCACCGCCTGGCGGGTCTGGCGGCGGGATCGCAACGACCACCCCAGCCCGAACGCGGGCCAGTGCGAGGCGGCGATGGCCGGGGCGCTCGGAGTCCGGCTGGGCGGGCGCAACGTCTACTTCGGACGCGAGGAGACCCGGCCGTTCCTCGGTGACGGGCCCCGGCCCGAGGCGCGGCACCTGAAGCGGGCCGCCCGGATCTCCGGCGCGGTCGGTCTGGCCGCGCTCGGCCTCGCGGCGGCGTACCCGGTGACCGTCGGCCGCCTCGTCGGCGCGACCGGCCGCGCCGCGCTGCGCGCCCTCCACCAGGCGCGGGCCGCGAGCGGGGCGCGATCGGGGAGCGGGGCGCGGGCCGGGAGCGGGACGCGACGGGGGAGCGGACGATGAGCGGCGGGCTGCTGGTCGCCGGGACCACCTCCGACGCCGGCAAGAGCGTGCTCACCGCCGGGATCTGCCGCTGGCTGCGCCGCCGTGGTGTGTCGGTCGCCCCGTTCAAGGCGCAGAACATGTCCAACAACTCGGCCGTGGTGGTCGGGCCGGACGGGCGCGGCGGGGAGATCGGGCGTGCCCAGGCCATGCAGGCCGCCGCCTGCGGGCTCGCGCCGGACCTGCGCTTCAACCCGGTGCTGCTGAAGCCGGGCAGCGACCACGCCAGCCAGGTGGTGCTGCTCGGCGAGGCGGTCGACACGGTCACCGCCGGCAACTACCGGGAGCTGCGTCCCCGGCTCGCCGGGACCGCGTACGCGGCGTTGGCCGAACTGCGGGCCGAGTACGACGTGGTGATCTGCGAGGGCGCGGGCAGCCCGGCCGAGATCAACCTGCGGGCCGGCGACTACGTGAACATGGGGCTCGCCCGGCACGCCGGCCTGCCCGCCGTCGTGGTCGGCGACATCGACCGCGGCGGGGTGTTCGCCTCGATGTTCGGCACGGTCGCGCTGCTCGACCCGGCCGACCAGGCCCTCGTGGCCGGCTTCGTGATCAACAAGTTCCGGGGCGACCTCGGGCTGCTCCAACCCGGGCTGGACATGCTGCACCGGGTCACCGGCCGCCCCAGCCTCGGCGTGCTGCCCTGGGCGCTCGACCTCTGGCTGGACGCAGAGGACTCGCTCGCGTACGGGCGGGTGCTCGGCCGGCCGGCGGCGCCCCGGGGCACCGAATGGCTCGACGTGGCGGTGGTCCGGCTGCCCCGGATCAGCAACGCCACCGACGTCGAGGCGCTGGCCACCGAGCCCGGCGTCCGGGTGCGGCTCACCATCGAGCCGGCCGAGCTGGCCGCCGCCGACCTGGTGGTCCTGCCCGGCTCCAAGTCGACCGTGGCCGACCTGGCATGGTTGCGGGAGTCCGGCCTGGCCGACGCCGTCCTGGCGCACGCCGCCGCCGGCAAGCCGCTGCTCGGCATCTGCGGCGGGTTCCAGATGCTGTCCCGGGCCATCCACGATCCGGTGGAGAGCCGCCAGGGCAGCGTGCCCGGCCTGGGGCTGCTCCCCGTCGAGATCACCTTCGATCCGCGCAAGACGGTCCGGCGTGCCGCCGGCACCGCGGCGGGGGATGTGCCGGTCCACGGCTACGAGATCCACCACGGCCAGGTCTCGGCCGCCGACCCGGGCCTGCCGCCGCTGCTCCGCTACGCCGACGGCGCCGGCGAGGGTGCCCGGCTGGGCGCGGTGCACGGCACCCACTGGCACGGCGCCTTCGAGTCCGACGCCTTCCGGCGGCGCTTCCTCACCGAGGTCGCCGCGCTGGCCGGGCGGACCGGGTTCAAGGTCGCCCCGGACACCTCGTTCGCCGCCGCCCGGGAGCGCACCCTGGACCTGCTCGGCGACCTGGTCGAGGAGCACCTCGACACCGAGGCGTTGTGGCGGCTGATCGAGTCCGGCCCGCCGGCGGACCTGCCGTTCATCCCACCCGGCGCCCCGAACGTGTGAGGGGTCAGTGGCGGATGTCGGCGGGGCGGTCGGACATCGGCAGGCCCGCCTCCCGCCAGCCCTGCACGCCGCCGATCATGTCGGTGGCCTGGCGCAGGCCGAGCGCCTGGAGGCTGGCGGCCGCCAGGCTGGAGCTGTAACCCTGCCGGCACACCACCACGATCTGCCGGTCGTAGCTGGTCGACTCCGGGATGCGCCAGGCGCTGGCCGGGTCCAGCCGCCACTCCAGCACGGTCCGGTCGATGACGATCGCCCCGGGCAGCTCGCCCTGCTCGCGGCGTTGCGCCTCGGAGCGCGTGTCGACCAGCAGCGCCCCGGCGCGGACCGCCTCGACGGTGTCGTGCGGGGTGAGCCGGCGGAGACCGGCCCGAGCCTGTTCGAGGAGGGCGTCGACGCCCGGACTCATCACGTCATGGAGCACCCCCCGATCATGCCGACGGCGAGGCGGACCCGCCCGGTGAACGGCCCGCTGGTGCCGCAGGATCCAGCGGACGGGGGACGGCTAACGTCGGCCGGGTGACGGTGGCGGTGGTCGAGGCGTACGCCGGGTTGGCCCGGCGGGTGCTGGCCGGGCCGGCGCGGTTGGGGCGTACCCGACTGGTGGCGGTCGACGGGCCGAGCGGCGCGGGCAAGAGTGTCTTCGCCACGCGCCTCGCGGACGCCGTCGCGGCGCTGCCCGGCGGCGCCCGGCCGCCGGTGGTCCGCACCGACGACCTGCTCGACGGCTGGGACGACCAGCTCACCTTCTGGCCCCGGTTAGAGGAGTGGGTGCTCGGGCCGGTCCGCGCCGGCCGGCCGGGGGCCTACCGCCGGTACAGCTGGGTGCGCCGGCGCTTCCTGGACCGGGCGGTGCCGGTGCCGGCCGGGCCGGTGCTGATCGTCGAGGGGGTGAGCGCCGCGCGGGCGGCGATCCGGCCGGAGCTGACCCTGTCGGTCCTCGTCACCGCGCCGGCCGGGTTGCGGCTGTCCCGGGCGCTCGCCCGCGACGGCGCGGAGACCCTGCCGGAGCTGCGCCGCTGGCACGCCGGGGAGCGGGCGCACTTCGCCGCCGACGGCACCGCGGCCGCGGTGGACCTGGTGGTCGACGGCGCACCCGACCTGCCGCACGACGCCGACCGCTACTACGTCCGCCGGCCGGGGGAGACGGGCTCGGACGGCGAGGGCAGGTAAGGCCGGCATACGATTCCGGTCATGACCACACCGATCATGTCCGAGTCCGAGGTGCGGGCCGCCGTCGAGCGGGAACTGCCCGGCGTCCGTGCCGACCTCGAGCGACTCGTCCGCATCCCGGGCATCGCCTTCGCGGGCTTCGACCACTCGCACGTGGAGCGTTCCGCCGAGGCGGTGGCGGAGCTGCTGCGCGGCTGCGGCCTCGACACGAAGATCGTGCGCTCCGGCGGCCAGCCGGCGGTGATCGGGACGAAGCCGGCCCCGCCCGGCGCGCCGACCGTCCTCCTGTACGCCCACCACGACGTCCAGCCGGTCGGCGACCTCTCGCTCTGGGAGTCCGACCCGTTCGAGCCGGTGGAGCGGGACGGCCGCCTCTACGGCCGGGGCGCCGCCGACGACAAGGCCGGCATCATGGCGCACGTCGCCGCGCTGCGCGCGTTCGGCGACCAGCTTCCGGTCGGCGTCGTCCTCTTCATCGAGGGTGAGGAGGAGTACGGCTCGGACTCGCTGGAGCGGCTGCTGGCCGAGCACCGCGACGAGCTGGCCTCGGACGTCATCGTGATCGCCGACTCCGGCAACTGGGACATCGGGGTGCCCGCGCTGACCACCTCGCTGCGCGGCATCGTCAACTGCTTCGTCGAGGTGCGCACCCTCGACCACGCGGTGCACAGCGGCATGTTCGGCGGTGCCGTGCCGGACGCGCTCACCGCCCTGGTGAAGCTGCTCGGCACGCTGCACGACGATGCCGGGAACGTGGCCGTCGAGGGCCTGGTGGGCCGGGAGGGCGCCGCCGTCGACTACCCGGAGGACCGGTTCCGCGCGGAGGCCGGCCTCGTCGAGGGCGCGCAGCTCTTCGGCAGCGGCCGGATCACCGACCGGCTCTGGACGAAGCCGGCCCTGGCCATCCTGGGTGTCGACGCCCCGGCCACCGGGGAGGCGCCGAACGCGCTGGTCCCGGCCGCCAAGGCCAAGCTGAGCGTACGGCTGGCGCCGGGCGACGACCCGAAGCAGGCGTACGCGGCGCTGACCGCGCACCTGGAGAAGCACGCCCCGTGGGGCGCCCGGGTGACGGTGACCTTCGAGCACGACGGCTCGCCCTGCGTCATCGACGCTACCGGGCCGATGTTCGAGGCGGCGCGGGCGGCGTTCCGGGGGGCCTGGGACGGCACCGACCCGGTCGACATCGGCGTGGGCGGGTCGATCCCCTTCATCGCCACCTTCCAGGAGATGTTCCCCGCCGCGGCGATCCTGGTGACCGGTGTGGAGGACCCGCACGCCCGGGCGCACGGGCCGAACGAGAGCCTGCACCTGGGCGAGTTCGCCCGGGTCTGCGTGGCCGAGGCGCTGCTGCTCGCGAACGTCGCGGAGGCGGGCGCGAACCGCCCCTGAGGTGTCGAAACCGCAACTTCGGGGCCGATGTCGGAGTTTGCGGTGTGTCGGGCGACGGGGTGTTATAGCCTCTCGAACATGCGTACGAACGACGAGATGTCGCGGCTCCAGGCCGCCGTCAGTGCTCTGGGGGACGTCGATGTCTCCGCGTGGCCCGAGGACACGCTGAAGGATCAGCTCGGCGAGCTCTCCGCCGTGCTGGTCGCGCTCGACACGCTGCTCACCCGGGTCGCCGACGAGGTGCGTGCCCGGGGCCTCCGCATCGAGGAGCCCGTCTCGGCCTGAGCCGGCCCGCCGTTTCCGCGATCGTGGCGGGTTGACGTTCCTGGGGGACGCCAACCCGCCACGATCGGAAGCGCCCGAGGTGTCGGGGGTGGCTGGCAGGATGAGGGACGTGCGGTTCCTTGAGCTGGCGGCCACGTCGGCGGCGGTGGGCGCCACCAGCGGCCGACGGGCCAAGGTGGAGCTGCTGGCCGCCGCGCTGCGGTCGCTCGATCCCGACGAGGTGCCGGCGGGCGCCGGCTACCTGGCCGGCGAGCTGCGGCAGCGGCAGACCGGGGTGGGCTGGGCGAGCCTGCGTGACCTGCCCCCGCCGGCCGCCGAGCCGAGCCTGACCGTGGGTGGCGTCGACGCGGCGATCGAGGAGATCGCGGCGGTCGGCGGCGCCGGCTCGCAGGCCCGGCGGCGCGAGCTGCTCGGCCGGCTCTTCGCCGCGGCCACCGCCGACGAGCAACGGCTGCTGGTCGGCCTGTTCCGCGGCGAGCTGCGCCAGGGCGCCCAGGCCGGTCTGCTCACCGAGGCGGTGGCCCGGGCCGCCGACGTGCCGGTCGCCGCCGTCCGGCGGGCGCTGCTGCTCGCCGGTGACCTGCGGGCGGTGGCGGTCGCGGCGCTCTCCGGCGGGGCGGCCGCGCTGGCCGGGTTCGGGCTCCAGGTGGGCCGCCCCCTCGCCCCGATGCTGGCGCAGAGCGCGCCCTCGGTCGACGAGGCGCTCACTGCCACGGGCACCCCGGCGGTGGTCGACGTCAAGCTCGACGGCATCCGCATCCAGGTGCACCGGTCCGGCCGGGACATCGCGGTCTTCACCCGCAGCCTCGACGACATCACCGGCCGGCTGCCCGGGGTCGTGGCCGCCGTCCGCGCGCTGCCCGCCCGCGAGCTGGTGCTCGACGGCGAGGCGATCGGGCTGGACGCCGAGGGCCGCCCGCTGCCGTTCCAGGAGACCTCCAGCCGGGCCGCCCGGCGGATCACCCCGAGCACCACCGGGGGCGCACCGGTGGCGCCCGCCGTGCTCGCCGCGGCCGAGCGCACCGGCGAGACGGTGCTGACGCCGTACTTCTTCGACCTGCTGCACCTCGACGGCGCGGACCTCATCGACCTGCCCGGCCGGGAGCGGTGGGCCGCGCTGGCCGGCGCGGTCGACCCGGCGCTGCTGGTCGGCCGGGTGGAGGTGGACGACGCCGAGCAGGCCGGGGCCGCCTTCGCGGCGGCGGTGGACGCCGGCCAGGAGGGGGTGGTGGTCAAGGACCCGGCCGCACCCTACGACGCCGGCCGGCGCGGCGCGGCCTGGGTCAAGGTGAAGCCGCGGCACACCCTCGATCTGGTGGTGCTGGCGGTCGAGTGGGGCAGCGGCCGGCGGCAGGGGTGGCTCTCCAACCTGCACCTGGGCGCCCGCGACCCGCGCACCGGCGACTTCGTCATGCTCGGCAAGACGTTCAAGGGGCTCACCGACGAGTTGCTGCGCTGGCAGACCGAGCGTTTCCTCGCGCTGGCCGTGGAGAAGGGCGACTGGGTGGTCCGGGTCCGGCCGGAGCAGGTCGTCGAGATCGCCTTCGACGGGGTGCAGACGAGCAGCCGCTACCCGGGCGGGATGGCGCTGCGCTTCGCCCGGGTGATCCGCTACCGGGACGACAAGACCGCCGCCGAGGCGGACACCATCGACGCGGTCCGGGCCATCCACGTCGGTCGGGTCACCGGCTGACCGGGCGATCGGGCCCGGCGCGGAGCGGGACTCAGGTGGCGGCCGGCTCGGCGGCCCGGTCCACCGGCTCGCGCGGCCCGTCGAGGCCGGCCAGCCGGCGCGCCTCCCGGCGGGCGACCCAGCCGTAGCCGACCAGGCTCATGGCGGCGAAGAGCCACCACTGCACCACGTAGCCGAAGTTCTGCCAGTTGTTGGTGTGCCCGATGGGCACCGCCTGGAAGGTCGGGTCGGCGGCCGGTGTCTGCTGGTCGAGCAGCACGTAGCCGCCGGACACCGGGTAGGGAAGCTGCTTCGCCAGGCGGGGGATGCTGATCCGCCGGGTCTCCAGCTTGCCGTCGCGCCGGTCGACCGCGCCGCCGCCGCTCTCGCTGGACACCAGCCGGCCGGTGACCGTCACCTCGCCGGCCGGCGCGGCCGGCACCTGCGGCTGGGCGGTGGCGTTTCCGCCGGGGACGGGCGGGACCCAGCCCCGGTCGACCAGCACGGCGCTGCCGTCGGCGAGGACCAGCGGGGTGAGCACCTCGAAGCCGACCTTGTTGTCGACGGTGCGACCGCGGACCAGGACGACGTTGGCGCTGTCGTACCGGCCGGTGGTGGTGACCCTGATCCAGGTGAGCCGGTCGGCGGGGGCCGGGCCGGCGGTGCCCGGGCCACCGGTGGGGGCCGGCAGGGCGTCGCGCAGCGGCGCGGGGGTCATGGTGGCGCCGGCGTCGATCCGCTCGTTGATCGCGGTGCGGCCCCGGTAGCGGTCCAGCTGCCAGTTGCCGAGGAAGACCATCACCGCGGCCGCGACCAGGGTCAGCGCGAGATAGCCGAGCCAGCGCGGGGTCAGCAGGAACCGGTACACGTTGGCCAAGGCTACCCGTATGAGCGGCGCCACTGGCCCCGGCCGGCCCGGAACGGGGCGATCGCCGGCCGCCGCGCGTCGGTCCGGACGGGTATGGTCACGCGGGCGGAAACCACCCCAGAGCAGGAGTCGATGATGACCGTCGTGCCGCGCGTCGTGCTGAGCGCGCCCTCCTCGGGGCACGGCACCGGTGCCCTCTCCCTCGGCCTGCTCGCGGCCCTCGCCGACCGGGGGCTGGACGTGGCCGGGTTCAAGATCGGGCCGGACCAGGTCGACGCCGCCTACCTGGGGCTGGCCGCCGGGCGCCCGGGGCGCAACCTCGACCCGCGGCTGGTCGGCCCGGAGCGGGTCGCCCCGCTCTTCGCGCACGGCGCTGCCGACGCCGCGTTCGCGCTGGTCCAGGGCACCATGGGGCTCTACGACTCGATCGCCGGCCGGCCGGAGACCGAGTCCACGGCGGCCGTCGCGACCGCGCTGCGCAGCCCGGTGGTGCTGGTGGTCGACGTGGCCGCCATGGGCCAGTCGGTGGCCGCCCTGGTGCACGGCTTCCGCGCCTACGACGAGCAGCTCTGGCTGGGCGGCGTGATCCTCAACCGGGTGGCCTCACCCCGGCACGAGGCGATGCTGCGCGAGGCGCTCGACGACGTGGGTGTGCCGGTCTACGGCGCGCTGCGCCGCCATGAGCTGCCCCCGGTGCTGCCCGCCCGCCGCCACGGCCTGGTGCCGGTCGTCCAGCGCGACGCCGAGGCCGAGCGGGCGGTCCGCCGGCTCGGCGAGGCGGCCGCCGCCACGATCGACCTCGACCGGCTGCTGGCGTTGGCCCGGTCCGCCCCGGAGCTGACCGCCGCGCCGTGGTCGCCGGAGCCGGCCGCCCCGCCCGCCGGGGAGCGGCCGGTGGTCACGCTGGCCGGCGGCCCGGGCGGCAGCTACAGCCACCCGGAGACCGCTGAGCTGCTGCGCGCCGCCGGCGCCGAGGTGGTCACCGTCGACCCGCTGCGCGACGAGGCGCTGCCCGCCGGCACCCGTGCGCTGGTCGTCGGCGGCGGGCTCCCCGAGACGTACGCGGAGCAGCTCTCCGCCAACCGCCGGCTCTGCATCGCGGTCGCCGAGCTGGCCCGCACCGGCCGCCCCGTGGTCGCCGAGGGGGCCGGCCTGCTCTGGCTGGCCCGGGAGCTGGACGGCCTGCCCATGTGCGGGGTGCTCGACGCGATCGGCGCCAGCCGGGACGGCCTGGTGGTCGGCTACCGGGAGGCGACCGCGGCCGTCGACAGCGTGGTGGCCCGGGCCGGCACCACGGTGGTGGGGCACAAGCAGCACGCCGCGGTGCTCACCCCGCGGGCCGGCGAGCGGGCGGCGTGGCGCTGGGAGGGTGGCGCCCCGGAGGGCTTCGTGTGGCGGGGCGTGCACGCCTCGCAGCTCGTGCCGCACTGGTCCGCGTACCCGGATGTCGCGGCCCGGCTGGTCGCGGCGGCCCTGGCCCCCGCGGAGGCCCCGGCGTGATCGGTCAGGTGGCGGTGCGCCGGTTCCCGACGCTGACCGTCTCCACCCCGCGCACCGAGGTCCGCCAGCTCGTCGCGGCGGACGCCGAGGCGGTCGACGAGGTGTTCGCGGACCGGCAGACCCAGCGGTGGCTGCCGCTGGCCGATGCCTCGGGGCAGATCGACGGGCGGGCCTGGTGCACCGAGCTGGCCCGGCAGCGCCGGGACAGCGGCGACGGCGATCACTGGGCGGTGGTCCGCCGCGAGGACCGGCGGGTGGTCGGCTGCCTCTGGACCCGGCGCACCGACTGGGGCGCCCGGCTGACCGAGGTGTCCTACGCGATCGCCCCGCACGCCCGCGGCTACGGCCTGGCCGTCGAGGCGGTCGACGCGGTCGCCATCGCGCTGATCCTGGAGCACGGGTTCCAGCGCGTCGAGCTGCGGGTCGCCGCCGGCAACGTCGCCTCCCGCCGGGTGGCGGAGAAGGCCGGCTTCAGCTACGAGGGCCTCCTCCGCAACGCCGGCTTCGTCCACGGCGCCCGGGTGGACCTGGAACTGTGGTCCTTCGTGAGCGCCG
This sequence comes from Micromonospora sp. NPDC005305, assembly GCF_040607315.1. NCBI lineage: Bacteria > Bacillati > Actinomycetota > Actinomycetes > Micromonosporales > Micromonosporaceae > Micromonospora > Micromonospora sp. NPDC005305. Next base: position 40,464 of record NZ_JBEXGL010000022.1, read on the forward strand.
ACCTCCGGTGACCACGCAACAGAAAGTCGATCAAGAGGTTCGCGCGCGGAACCGGCTGGTTCCTGACGCAAACCTCTTGATCGACTAGCCCGGGCGCACCCCCGGGCGGTTCGGGGTGGCGCGGTCAGCCCACGATCTGGTCGGATGGTGGGGTGAACTGGCGGGTGGGTTGGCCCTTCAGGGCGTCGCGCAGGGTCATCGCCACCGCGTTGACGGGTACCTGGGACAACCCGTCACCCACCGCGTTGAACGGGTTGTCCGGGTCGGCGATGAAGCTCGCCGCGGCCAGCTCCGGGGTGTAGCCGGCGAACCAGGCGGACCGGGTGCTGTCGGTGGTACCCGTCTTGCCGGCGACCGGGCGACCGACCGTGCCCCGCACGCTGTCCGCGGTCGACCAGCCGCCGCAGCCCCCCTTGGCCGGGGAGTCTCCGGTCGGGCAGCGGGCCGCGTCGGTGGCCGCCCGGGCCGCGTCGGCGCTCACCACCTGCCGGCAGCGCGGCTTGGCGACCTCCCGCTGCACGCCGCCCGGCGTGCGGTACGTGGCCGGCGTGCCGTCCCGGTTCATGATCGAGTTGACCGGGATCGCCTCGCAGTACCGGCCGTCGGCCGCGACCGCGGCGTACGCGTTCGCCACCTCCAGCGGGGTGGCGTCGGAGACGCCCAGGGTGAACGCGCCCCACTTGTTCGCCTTGTCCGGCGCGGCGTGCTCGCGGTCCACATCGGTACGCCAGCGCAGCCCGAGCTGCTCGGCCAGGCGCACTCCCTTCTCCGCGCCGACCTTCTCCTCCAACTGCACGAAGAAGGTGTTCACCGACTTGCCGAAGCCGGACCACATGGTCTGCACGCCGGTCATCGCGCCGCTGGCGTTCGAGGGCGCCCACCCGTCGTAGACCTTCGACTGGTAGCGGTACGGCGAGTTGATGGTGTCGGAGAGCTTCGTCCCGGAGTTGAGGGCGGCGAGCATCGTGAACATCTTGAACGTCGATCCGGCCTGGTACCCGGGGAGCGTGCCCCCGCCGAGCAACGGCGCGACCGTGTTCGGATAGTTCGCCTTGACGTTCGGGCCGGCCTCCGGGTTGGAACTGTTCGGGTTCTCGGCCAGGTCGAGCGAATAGGTCCGGTTCACCGCCATCGCCTTGATCCGTCCGGTGCCCGGCTCGGCGACCACCAGCCCGTTGGCGAACGGGCTGCCCGTGCCGTCCTTCGCGCCCACGTTCTTCTCCGCCGCCTCCTGGATCTTCGGGTCGAGGGCGAGCACGATGCGATAACCGCCCCGGCGCAGCTTGTCCATCCGTTCCAGCCGGTTGTCCCCGAACGCGGGCTGGCTGCTCCACCAGTTCTTCAGGTAGTCGCAGTAGAAGCCCCAGGTCGCCCGGTACTTCTCCAGGAGCGAGGCGCAGTCGTTCGGCGGGTTGGTGAGCCGCAGCTTGATCGGCTCGGTCTTGGCCGCCGCCACGGCGTCCGGCGAGAGGTAGCCGAGGCGGGCCATGTTGTCGAGCACGTAGTTGCGCCGGCCGGTGGCGTCCTTCTGGTCGGAGGTGATCGGGTCGTACTCCGACGGGGACTTGACCAGGCCGGCCAGGGTGGCCGCCTCGACCGGGCTGAGGGTGGCCGGGGTCTTGGAGAAGAAGATCTGCGAGGCCGCGTAGATCCCGTACGCCCGGTGGCCGAAGTAGGCGGAGTTCAGGTAGCGCTCGAGGATCTGTTCCTTGCTGACGTGCTTCTCGATGTCCAGCGCCATGCGCATCTCCTTGACCTTGCGCAGGCTGGTCTGCTGGGTGGCCTCCTGGACCTCCTTCGGCGTCTTCGCGCTGTCCCGCAGGGCCATCCGGACGTACTGCATGGTGATCGTCGAGGCGCCCTGGGAGACGCCGCCGGACCGGGCGTTGGACACGAAGGCGCGGGCCACGCCCTTCGGGTCGACGCCGTGGTGCTGGTAGAAGCGGTTGTCCTCGGCGGCGACGATCGCCTGCTGGATGTTCGGCGACATCTCGTCGATCTTGGTGTACTGCCGGTACTCCTCGTAGAACATCGTCAGCACGGTCTTGCCGTCCGGCGCGTACAGGTACGAGGTCTCGGCGGGCAGCGCGGTCTTGAGGATGTTCGTCTTCTGCTCCACTGCGTGTGCGGTGGCCTTGGCTCCGATGCCGGTGACGGCGGCCAGCGGATAGGCCGCGGCGGCGACCACGATGCCGGCGATGAGCCCGGCGCGGAGGAGGGGCACGGCACGACCAGCGGAGGCAAGGGGTCGGTTGCTCACGTGGTCAAGCTATGACATTTCCGATTCGGAAATGAGAAGAATTCATAAACGGGCGAGGGGGTTCAGCGGTGGTGACGCGGCCCACGCCGGGATGCGCTGTCCCGGGCGGCGGCTTCCCGGCAGGATCGCGGACATGCGTGCTCAGCTGATCAGGACCGCCGCCGCGGCGGGCGAGCCCGACCTCGGCCACCACGGGGATGCCGAGGCCACGCCCGGTCTGGTCGACCTGGCGGTCAACGTCCGCCGCGCCCCGATGCCGGAGTGGCTGGCCGACCCGCTGGTCGCCGCGATGGGGGCACTGGCCGCGTACCCGGATCCCGGCCCGGCCCGGGCCGCCGTCGCGGCCCGGCACGGGCGTCCCCCGGAGGAGGTACTCCTCACCGCCGGCGCCGCCGAGGGCTTCGTGCTGATCGCCCGGGCGCTGCGCGAGGCCCGCCGGCCGGTCGTGGTGCACCCCCAGTTCACCGAGCCGGAGGCCGCCCTGCGGGCCGCCGGGCACAACGTCGAGCGGGTGCTGCTCGACGCGGGCGACGACTTCCGGCTCGACCCGGCCCGGGTGCCCGCCGACGCCGACCTGGTGCTGCTCGGCAACCCCACCAACCCCACCTCCGTGCTGCACCCCGCCGAAGCGCTCGCCGCGCTGGCCCGCCCCGGCCGGGTCCTCGTGGTCGACGAGGCGTTCGCCGACACCACGGCGGCCCCCGATGTCGAGGGCGAGCCCGAGTCGCTCGCCGCCCGCCGCGACCTGCCCGGCCTCCTGGTGGTCCGCAGCCTCACCAAGACCTGGGGGCTGGCCGGGCTGCGGATCGGCTACCTGCTCGGCGACCCCGCGCTGCTCGCCCGGCTCGCCGCCGCCCAGCCGCTCTGGGCGGTCTCCACCCCGGCGCTCGCCGCCGCCACGGCCTGCGCGTCCCCGGCCGCCGCCGCGGCCGAGCGCGCCATCGCCGCCGGGCTCGCCGCCGACCGCGACCACCTGGTGGCCCGCCTGTCCGGCCTGCCGGGGGTACGCGTCGTCGGCCGTCCCGCCAGCGCCTTCGTCCTGGTCCACCTGGCCGGCGCCGCCGGCGTGCGGGAACGGCTGCGTGAGCGCGGCTGGGCGGTCCGCCGCGGCGACACCTTCCCCGGGCTGGGCCCGGACTGGCTGCGGATCGCGGTGCGCGATCCGGCGACGACCGACGCCTTCACGGACGTGCTGGCGGAGATCCTGGAGGCATGATGTTGGAGTCCACCGTCGCGGCGATCCGGCCGCTCGACGAGGCCGCCATGGCGGCGGCCCGCGAACTCCAGGGCCGGCTGACCAAGCCCGCCGGCTCGCTCGGCGCCCTGGAGCCGCTCTCCGTCCGCCTCGCCGGCCTCGCCGGGACCTGCCCGCCGCCGCTGCCCGAGCCGGCCGCCGTGGCGATCTTCGCGGGCGACCACGGCGTGCACGCCCAGGGTGTGACCCCGTGGCCGCAGGAGGTCACCGCCCAGATGATCGGCAACTTCCTGGCCGGCGGCGCGGTGGTCAACGCGTTCGCCCGGCAGGCCGGCGCGTCGGTCACCGTGGTGGACGTCGGGGTGGCCACCCCGCTCCCGGCCGACCCCGCCGCCGACGCGGCCGGCCCCCGCCTGGTCGCCGCGAACGTGCGGCCCGGCACCCGGGACATGATGGTCACCGCCGCGCTCACCCGCGACGAGGCCCGCGCGGCCGTGGAGACCGGCATCCGGATCGCCGGGGAGCTGGTCGACGCCGGGGCGGGCATCCTGCTCACCGGGGACATGGGCATCGGCAACACCACCCCGGCCGCCGCGCTGATCGCCGCGTTCACCGGGGTCGACCCGGCGGCGGCGACCGGGCGGGGCACCGGGGTCGACGACGAGACGTACGCCCGCAAGGTCGGCGTGGTGCGGGCCGCGCTGGACCGGCACGCACCCGACCCGGCCGACCCGCTCGGCGTGCTGGCCACGGTCGGCGGCCTGGAGCACGCCGCGCTGGCCGGGCTGGTGCTCGGCGCCGCCGCGCGCCGCGTGCCGGTGCTGCTGGACGGCGTCATCGCGGTCAGCGCCGGGCTGGCCGCCGCCGCGTTCGCGCCGCACGCGGTCGGGGCCATGGTCGCCGGGCACCGCTCGGCCGAGCCGGGCGCGACGGCCGCGCTGCGGCACCTCGGCCTGGACCCGCTGATCGACCTCGGGCTGCGGCTCGGCGAGGGCACCGGCGCGCTGCTCGCGCTCCCCGTCGTCACGGGCGCGGTCCGGGTGCTGCACGAGGTCGCCACCTTCGACTCGGCGGGAGTGGCCGAGAAGTGAGCGGGCGAGGCCCTCGGCTCAGGGCGCCGGCCCGGTCCGGCGGGGAGGCGGCCCGGTGAGCGGCAACCCGTACCCGCTCGGGTTGCGGCTGGCCGGCCGGCGGGTGGTCGTGGTCGGCGGGGGAGCGGTGGCCACCCGGCGGGTGCCCGCGCTGCTCGACGCCGGAGCGGACGTCCTGCTCGTGGCGCCGGAGCTGACCCCGGCGCTGCGGGCGCACGTGGACGCCGGCCGGCTGCGCTGGGAGCCGCGCCGGTTCGCACCGGACGACCTGGACGGCGCCTGGCTGGTCCAGGTGGCCGTGGACGACCGGATCGCCGCGGCCGCGGTCAGCGCCGCCGCCGCCGAGCGGCGCGTCTTCTGCGTCCGCGCCGACGATCGGACCGCCGCCACCGCGTGGACCCCGGCGGTGACCCGGCACGGCCCGGTGACGGTGGCCGTGCTGGGCGGCGGCGACCCCCGCCGCGCGATGGCTGTTCGCGACGCCGTGCGCAACCTCCTGGCTGAAAGGAAGGGCCCCCTGTTAGCGCCTGCGGTAGAGCAGGGGGCCCCTGCCAACGCGGGCGGGCGGGTGGCGCTCGTGGGCGCCGGGCCGGGGGACCCGGAGCTGATCACCGTGAAGGGCTGGCGGCTGCTCACCGAGGCGGACGTGGTGGTCGCCGACCGGCTCGTCCCCGGGCTGCTCCTCGACGAGCTGCGCTCCGACGTCGAGCTGGTCGACGCCTCCAAGATCCCGTACGGGCCGGCCCGGGCACAGGAGGAGATCAACCGGATCCTGGTGGACCGCGCCCGGGCCGGGAAGGCCGTGGTCCGGCTCAAGGGCGGCGACCCGTACGTCTTCGGCCGGGGCGGTGAGGAGTTGCTGGCCTGCGCCGAGGCGGGCGTGCCGGTGACCGTGGTGCCCGGGGTGACCAGCGCCATCTCGGTGCCCGCGGCGGCCGGGGTGCCGGTCACCCACCGCGCCGTGGCGCACGAGTTCACCGTGGTCTCCGGACACGTCGCGCCCGACTCGCCCGACTCCCTGGTCCGGTGGGAGTCCCTCGCCGGCCTGCGCGGCACCCTGGTGATCCTCATGGGCCTGAAGAACCTCGCGGCGATCAGCGCCACCCTCGTGGCGCACGGCCGGGCGGCGCGCACCCCGGCCGCGGTGATCCAGGAGGGCACCACGAGCGGGCAGCGGACCCTCCGCTCGACCCTCGGCACGGTGGCCGCCGACGTGACGGCCGCCGGACTGCGCCCACCCGCCATCGTGGTCGTCGGCGACGTCGTGGGCGCCCTCGACACCTGACGGGCCCGCGCACCGCCACGACGCCGAGCCGGAGCGGACCAGACGAGCGGCCCGGGACCTGATGGTCCCGGGCCGCCGTCGTGGCCGTTCAAATCACTGCTTGAGCATGTTGTCCAGCATCAGGGCGCAGCGGATCAGCCCGAGGTGGCTGTAGGCCTGCGGGTGGTTGCCCAGCCCGCGCTCGGCGAGCGGGTCGTACTGCTCGGGGAGCAGCCCGGTCGGCCCCGCCGTGTCGACCATCTGGGCGAACAGCTCCTCCGCGTCGGTGCGCCGACCGGTGCGCAGGTACGCCTCGATCAGCCACGCCGTGCAGATGTGGAAGCCGCCCTCCCGGCCGGGCAGGCCGTCGTCCCAGTGGTAGCGGTAGACGACCGGGCCGCTGCGCAGCTCCGCCTCGATCTTCAGCACCGTGGACAGGAAGCGCGGGTCGTCACCGGCGAGCAGCCCCGAGATGCCGATCCACAGCGACGAGGCGTCCATCTCCTCGTACCCGTAGGCGACGCTGTAGGCCTCGGCCTCCGGGTGCCAGCCGTGTTCCAGCACGTTGTCGGCGATCCGGTCGCGCAGTTCGACCCACTCCGGCCGGTCCTGGCCGCCGTGCTGCCGCACCACGTGCAGCGCCCGGTCGACGGTCATCCAGAGCATGACCTTGGAGAAGACGTGGTGCCGGGGCGGGAGGCGGGCCTCCCAGATGCCGTGGTCGGGCTCGTGCCAGCGGCGGCGGACCGCCTCGACCATGTTCTCCAGCACCCGCCACTCGTCGTCGCGCACCGAGCCCCGGGCGTCGGCCACCGCGGCGATCAGATCCGCGACCGGCCCGAAGACGTCGAGCTGGAGCTGGTGGTTGGCGAGGTTGCCGACCCGGACCGGCCGGGAGCCGGCGTAACCGGGCAGGGTGTCGATGACCGCCTCGGCGCCCAGCTCGTAGCCGTCGACCGTGTAGAGCGGGTGCAGCCGCTCCGGGTGCCCCCCGGTGCGGTCGATGACGCCGTCGACCCAGCGCAGCAGGCCCTCCGCCTCCTCGGTGGAACCGAGGTCGACCAGCGCGCGGGCGGTCATGGCCGCGTCCCGCAGCCAGCAGTAGCGGTAGTCCCAGTTGCGGACGCCGCCCAGCTCCTCGGGGAGCGAGGTGGTCGCCGCGGCGAGGATCGATCCGGTCGGCTCGTGGCAGAGCCCGCGCAGGGTGAGCGCGCTGCGGGCCACCAGGTCCCGGGCGGTGCCGGGCAGCCGCAGCGAGGCCACCCAGTCCTTCCAGGGCTGCTCGGCGGCGGCCTGCCGCTCGTGGATCGGCACCCGGTGGTGTTCCAGGCTCTGCGTGCCGAAGCGCAGCTCCAGCACCACCTGGCCGCCGGCGGCCGACAGGTCCACCACGGCCTTGGCCGTCTCGTAGCCGGCGTCGTTGGTGACCTCCCACTCGACGCCCGGCGAGTAGAGGGCCACCGGCTCGTTGGAGCCGAGCACCAGCAGCCCGTCGTCCAGCGGCTGGAGCTGCACGGCGACCTGGCCGAACTCGGGGCGCGGGGCGAAGTCGACCCGGGCCCGCCCGGTGCCGCTGAGCACCCGGACCAGCGTCGAGTCGCCGGTGACGACCACCGGGCCGTCCGGCGTGGTCTCCTTGGCCGGCAGGTCCAGCCAGTCGGTCACGGTCAGGCCGGACCAGCGGGTCTCCACCGTCATGGTGTTGCTGCGGTAGCGCTGGCCCAGCGGGATGCCGCCCCGCTGCGGGCCGACCGTGAAGTGCCCGGCCGGGCTGCCGCCGACCAGGTCCGCGAAGATCGCCGCCGAGTCCGGCTTCGGGTGGCACAGCCAGGTGATCTTGGCTTCGGGGGTGACCAGCGCGACCGTGCGGCCGTTGGCCAGCATCGAGTGCCGCTCGATCGGCACCGCCCGCTCGCCGAAGAGCCAGTGCCGCCGGGTCTCCAGCAGCAGGCCCAGCGCCCGGGCCGCCTCGATCGGCTCGGCCACCCGGTAGTCGGCCCGGGTGTCACCCGGGCCGATCTTGATGCCGACGTCCGGCCCGTGCAGGTTGCCGAAGGCGTTCTCGTCGGTGACGTCGTCGCCGATGAACAGCACCGCGCTGGCCGCGAGCTGGGTGCGGAGTTGGTCGACCGCGGTGCCCTTGTGGGTCGCCACGACCGACAGCTCGATGACCTCCTTGCCCTGGGTGACGGTGACGTCCTCCCAGGTGGCGGGGCCGCTGCGGACCGCCTCGATGGCCGCGGCGGCGATCTGCGGGTCGACCCCGCGGGTGTGCACCGCGACGCTGGCCGGCTTGCGTTCCAGGCGTACGCCCGGGTGGGCCGCGGCGATCTCGCGCAGCTCGCTGCGGAGCCGGTGCCGGACCGCGATCAGTTCCGGGGTGAGCCGCTCGACGAAGCCGATGTCGAACTCGGACCCGTGGCTGCCCACCAGGTGCACCTCGCTGGGCAGCCGGGAGAGCGTGGCCAGGTCGCGCAGCGCGCGGCCGGAGACCACCGCGACGCTGGTCTGCGGCAGGGACGCCAGGGCGCGGACGGCGGCCACCGACTCCGGCAGCGGCACGGCCTTGCTCGGGTCCTCGACGATCGGCGCCAGGGTGCCGTCGTAGTCGCAGGCGACCAGGAGCTGGGGGACCCGGGCGATCCGGCCGATGGCGGCGCGCAGCTCGGGATCCATCACCCCGCCGGGCGGAGTGGTGGGGGTGCTCGTGCTCACGCAGCCTCCGCATCGGGCACGCCGAGTTCGGTCAGGAAGGACTTGGCCCAGTGGCCGACGTCGTGGCTGCGCAGGTGGCGTTGCATTATCCGCATCCGGCGGCGGGCCTCGGGTTTCTCGACGTGCACGGCGCGCAGCAGCGCGTCCTTCACCGCGTCGGGGTCGTGCGGGTTGCACAGGAACGCCTGGCGCAGCTCGGTGGCGGCGCCGGCGAACTCACTGAGCACGAGCGCGCCGCCCTGGTCGGCGCGCGATGCGACGTACTCCTTGGCCACCAGATTCATTCCGTCTCGCAGCGGGGTCACCATCATCACGTCTGCCGCGACGTACATCGCGGCGAGTTCGGAGCGACTGTACGACTGATGCAGATAATGCACCGCCGGCACGCCGACCCGTCCGAATTCGCCATTAATCCGGCCGACCTCGCGTTCGACCTTCACCCGAAGTGCCTGGTAGTGCTCCACGCGCTCGCGGCTCGGCGTGGCTACCTGCACCATGACCGCGTCGGGGACTGTCAACTTTCCGTCAGCGAGGAGCTCGCGGAAGGCCTTCAGCCGGAGCTCGATGCCCTTGGTGTAGTCGAGCCGGTCGACGCCCAGGATGATCGTCTTCGGGTTGCCCAGCTCCTCGCGGATCTGCTTGGCGCGGGCCTGGATCGCCGGGTCCTCGGCCAGCCGCTCCATCTCCCGGGTGTCGATCGAGATGGGGAACGCGCCGGCCTTCACCTGCCGCCCGTCGACCTGGATCATCTGCCCCTCGTAGCGGAGGCCGAGCAGGTGCCGGGCCAGCCGGACGAAGTTCTGCGCCGCCAGCCGCTGCTGGAAGCCGACCAGGTCGGCGCCGAGCAGGCCACGCAGGATCTCGGTGCGGAACGGCATCTGCATGAACAGCTCGATCGGCGGGAACGGGATGTGCAGGAAGAACCCGATCCGCAGGTCCGGCCGCAGCTCCCGGAGCATCGCCGGCACGAGCTGGAGCTGGTAGTCCTGCACCCAGACCGTGGCGCCCTCGGCCGCCACGTCCGCCGCGGCCTCCGCGAACCGGGCGTTGACCAACCGGTACGCCTCGCGCCAGCGCCGCTTGTAGGCCGGGGTCTCGACCGCGTCGTGGTAGAGCGGCCAGATGGTCGCGTTCGACTGCCCCTCGTAGTAGCGCTCCAGCTCCTCGGCGCTCAGCGGCACCGGGTGCAGCCGGATCCCCTCCAGGTCGAACGGCTCGGGGGCGGCGCCGGTGCCACCGGCCCAGCCCACCCAGGTGCCCTGGTGCTCGGCGAGGACCGGATGCAGCGCGGTCACCAGGCCGCCCGGGCTGCGTCGCCACTGCCGCCCTTCGGGTGTGCTCACCTCGTCGACCGGCAGTCGGTTCGCCACAACGACAAAGGAGCTACGGACGGTCACGATCGGCCACCTCCGGTTGCTGACGGGTCCACCGCGCTGAGCGTACTGAGCGTAGCTGCGGCCTCTGTTGCCCCGTGCCGGAGTTCCCTACCCGTCCCGGAAGCGCCGAACCCACATCGTGATCTTGTCGACAGCGGCGGCGCGCCGCGCACTCGGGGGCGGGGTGATGTGGGCGGAGCGGGGCTTACCTGTCAGGATTGGCGACGGCGTGCGCGCGGCCGGCCCCGGCCGGCGGCGGCGGGCAAACCTCGCAGCCCGCGCCCGCGCCGCCAGCTCGCGATCGCAACCGACGGAGGTAGCCCGCACCGTGGCCCAGTTCATCTACGTCCTGGAAAAGGCGCGCAAGGCGCACGGCGACAAGGTCGTGCTCGACAACGTGACGCTGAACTTCCTGCCGGGGGCCAAGATCGGTGTGGTCGGCCCGAACGGCGCCGGTAAGTCCAGCCTCCTCAAGATCATGGCAGGTTGGGACCAGCCGAGCAACGGCGAGGCCCGGCTCATGCCCGGCTACACCGTCGGCATGCTGGCGCAGGAGCCGGCGCTCAACGACGCCAAGACCGTCCTCGGCAACATCGAGGAGGCGGTCGCCGAGACCAAGGCCAAGCTGGAGCGGTTCAACAAGATCGCCGAGCAGATGGCGACCGACTACACCGACGAGCTGATGGAGGAGATGGGCAAGCTCCAGGAGGAGCTCGACCACGCCGACGCCTGGGACGTCGACTCCAAGCTCGAACTGGCCATGGACGCGCTGCGCTGCCCCCCGCCGGACGCCGACGTGCTCCAGCTCTCCGGCGGTGAGCGCCGCCGGGTGGCGCTGTGCAAGCTGCTGCTGGAGGCGCCCGACCTGCTGCTGCTCGACGAGCCCACCAACCACCTGGACGCGGAGAGCGTGCAGTGGCTGGAGCAGCACCTGGCCAAGTACGCCGGCACGGTGATCGCCATCACCCACGACCGGTACTTCCTCGACAACGTGGCCAACTGGATCCTGGAGCTGGACCGCGGCCGTACCTACCCGTACGAGGGCAACTACTCCACCTACCTGGAGAAGAAGGCCGCCCGCATGGCGGTCGAGGGCCGGCGCGACGCCAAGATGAAGAAGCGCCTCGACGACGAGCTCGAATGGGTCCGCTCGAACGCCAAGGCCCGGCAGACCAAGTCCAAGGCCCGCCTCGACCGCTACGAGGAGATGGCCACCGCGGCCGAGCAGACCCGCAAGCTGGACTTCGAGGAGATCCAGATCCCGCCGGGCCCGCGCCTGGGCAGCACGGTGATCGAGGCCAAGAACCTGGTCAAGGCCTTCGGCGACCGGGTGCTGATCGACGACCTCAGCTTCTCCCTGCCGCGCAACGGCATCGTCGGCGTGATCGGCCCGAACGGCGTCGGCAAGACCACCCTGTTCAAGACCATCGTGGGCCTGGAGGAGCCGACCGCCGGCTCGGTCCGGGTGGGCGAGACGGTCTCCCTGTCGTACGTCGACCAGAGCCGGGCCGGCCTGGCCGGGGACAAGACGGTCTGGGAGACGGTCTCCGACGGGCTGGACCACCTGCTCGTGGGCAAGGTCGAGATGCCGTCGCGGGCGTACATCGCGGCGTTCGGCTTCAAGGGCCCGGACCAGCAGAAACCGACCAAGGTGCTCTCCGGTGGCGAGCGCAACCGGCTCAACCTGGCGCTGACCCTCAAGATCGGCGGCAACGTGATCCTGCTGGACGAGCCGACCAACGACCTCGACGTCGAGACGCTCGGCAGCCTGGAGAACGCGCTGCTGGAGTTCCCCGGCTGCGCCGTGGTCATCTCGCACGACCGGATGTTCCTGGACCGGGTCGCCACGCACATCCTGGCCTGGGAGGGCGACGACCAGAACCCGGCCCGCTGGTTCTGGTTCGAGGGCAACTTCGAGGCCTACGAGAAGAACAAGATCGACCGACTCGGCGCGGATGCCGCCCGGCCGCACCGGGTGACCTACCGCAAGCTCACCCGTGACTGACCGGTTCGTCTACGACTGCGCGCTGCGCTGGTCCGACCTGGACGCGTACGGCCACGTCAACAACTCCCGCTTCCTCACGCTCTACGAGGAGGCGCGGGTGGCGATGATGTTCGCCGGCGGCCGGGCGTGGGGAGTGGGCTCGTTCGCCGACGGGGTGGTCATCCGCCGGCACGAGGTCGACTACCTGCGCCCGGTCGACTACGCGCTGGGCCGGGCCACCGCGGAGGCGGCCCCCACGGTCCGGATCGAGCTGTGGGTGGAGGAGATCCGGGCGGCGTCGTTCACCGTCGCCTACGAGCTCTACGACCGCGACGTGCTGGCCAGCCGGGCCCGCTCGGTCCTGGTCCCGTTCGACCTGGCCGCGCAGCGGCCCCGCCGGATCTCCGCCGACGAGCGGGCCTTCCTGCTCCGGTACGCGCCCGGGCTGTCCGGATGACCACGCCGGTCACCGGGCACGGGCTCGACGACGTGGCCGACGCGGGCGCGTTCCTGGCCCGCCTGGTCCGGCTCGACCCGGGCACCCTGGTCCGGCTCCGGCCGGTGCCGGGGGCCGGGCGCACCGCCCTGTGGGCCCGGCTGCCGTGGGACGTGTTCGTGGTCCGGACCGTGTCCGGCACGGCGCCGGGCGACGCCACGGTGGCGGCGGGGGAGTTGCTGGCGGAGCTGTCGGCGGGTGGCGACGCGCTGCCCCGGCGCCGGGACGACGGGTGGCGCTGGCCGCTGCCGCCGGCGGCCAGCCGGGCGGTGGAGGCGCTGCCCGCCGCCGAGGTCCGGCGGATCGCCGCCGCGGCGGCGGGGACGCTGCGCGAGGCGGCCACCCACGGCGTGGCGGGCCGGGCGGTGGGGCAGCGGGCGCTGCGGGACGCGCTGCTGGACCACGTCGCCGTGGTGGTGACCCCGGACGAGGCGCCGGGCGTTCCGGTGGAGGTGCCGCAGCGGCTGGTGCAGGGGCTGGTCCGGATGGGCTTCCTCGGCGCCGGCGACGTCCAGGTACGCGTGGCCGGCCGTTGGGTCGGGCTCGTCGGACCGTACGGAGCGGCCTGGTCGCGGAAGGTCGCGGACCTCGCACTGACGCCCATCTGAGTTCATCCGAACGGATGACCCATAGTCGTTCTTCCGGTTTGGGGCGACCGTTGGGGGGATGCCTCCTGCCGGCTGTCCGGGTACCGTCCATCCTCGGATCCAACGCACCGTAGGCGGCTGGATCCGCTGGGGAGTGAGGTGCGCGAGCGATGCCGTGGTGGTCATGGCGCCCAGGTCCCGCTGGTGGCGGCGACCCGGAAACTCGAAGCGGGATCACAGTGGATGACACCGTCCGGGTCGGGCCACCGACCCCCCGTCAGCCGGCGGACGACGCGGCGGCCGCCGAGCGGCCCGTGATCGCCGACATGCCGGCAACCGTCGCCCCGGTCACCCTCCGCCGGGTCTGCGACGCGCTCGACCTGCTCGACGTGCGCTACCTGGCCGACGGCGACGGCAACCTGCTGGCCATGTGGGAGCGCCACGCCGTGCTGGTCACCCTGGAGGGCCCCGAGGACGAGATCCTCGTGATGCGGGCCCGGCCGCACGCGACCGTCCCGCCGGACTGGGCCGACCGCGCCTACCGCGTGGTCAACGAGTGGAACCACACCCGGCGGTTCTGCAAGGCATACATCGGCGACCCGACCGAGCGCGGCCAGCTGCCCATCTACGCGGAGCTCCAGGTCCCGCTCGGTGCCGGCACTCACGACGCGCTGCTGGTCGAGATGCTCGACTGCGGTGCGGCGGTGGCCACCACCTTCGTCGACTGGCTGCACGACGAGGGCGCCCTGCTCTGAGTCCGCCGGGCGGCGTTCAGGGCCCGCTCGGCGGGCCCGATCAGCCCTCGGCCGCCGGGTCCTCCATCACGTTCACCATGAAATAGGCGGCCCGCTCCAGGTAGTCCCAGAGCGCGGCGGCGAGCTGCGGTGGCAGGTCCAGCCGGTCCACGGCCCGGCGCATGTGGCGCAGCCAGGCGTCCCGCTCGACCGCGCCGATCCGGAACGGGGCGTGCCGCATCCGCAGCCGCGGGTGGCCGCGCTGCTCCGAGTAGGTGTGCGGGCCACCCCAGTACTGGATGAGGAAGAGCGTCAGCCGGTCGGCCGCGGGGCCGAGGTCCTCCTCCGGGTACATGGGCCGCAGCAGCGGGTCGGTGGCGACACCGGCGTAGAACTCGTCCACCAGCTTGCGGAAGGTGGGTTCGCCGCCGATCGCCTCGAAGAGGGGCATCGACTCGCCTGGGGAAGTCACGCCACCCATCCTGCCAGGCGCCGCCCGGAGGCCGCCCACGCCCACCTTCGGAAAAGGAGTCAGGTCACGGCATGCCGGCGCCGGCCGCGCTCGCCGCCCCGGTCGCCCGCCGCCGCCCCGCGGCCCGGGGTGTGCCCGCCGCGCCCGTCCGGGGCGGCCGTGGCGGCGGATTCCGCCCGGGCGGCCTCGACGGCCGCCTCGATGGTCGCCGGGCGGGGCCAGGTGAGCACCGCGAGGAGCATCAGCAGCACGCCGGCCGCGCTCCACGCACCGACCACCGAGGGGATGGCGAACCGCTCGGCGAGCGCCCCGGTGGCCAGCACGGCGGCGCCCTGGATGATCTGGGTCCCGCTGGCCATCACGCCGAACGCCCGGGCCCGGTAGCCCTCCGGCAGCGCCTGGACGAAGAGCCCGTTGGCGACCGGGATGAGCCCCGCCACCGCGAAGCCGCACGCGGCGGCGAGGAGCGCCACCACGACCGGCGGCGGGTCGAGCAGCGCGGGTACCAGCACCGCCGGCGCGATCACCGCCAGCGGGCGCATCAGGGTCAGCCGGCGGGCCGGGCCGACGAGCCGCCCGACGGCGAGCCCACCGAGCACGTACCCGACCGGGTTGGCGGCCATGATGACCGCCTGGGCCGTGCCGGTGTCCATGCCGTCCCCGGCGCGCTCGTTGGCCCAGGCCGCGGCGAGCCCCTCGGGGACGATCGAGAAGACCATCGCGCTGAACACCAGCACGGCGATGGCACGCAGCACCGGGCGGCCGAAGACGAGCCGGAACCCCTCCGCGGTCTCCCGCAGCAGGTGGCTGCGGTGCGCCTCGGTCATGGTCGGCGGCCGGTCCCGCAGGCCGAAACGGACCAGCGCCGCGGAGACGCCGAAGGTGGCCGCGTTGATCAGCAGCGCGGCGGCCGGGTTGACCGCGGCCACCGCCGCGCCCAGCAGGTAGCCGAGCACCTGGGCGGCCTGTCCGCTGCTCACCGACACCGACAGGCCGACCACCAGCCGGTCGCCCGCGAGGATCTGGGGCATCAGCGCGGACCGGGCGGCCTGGCTCGGCGGGTTGGCCAGCGTGGCGGCGAAGATCAGGGCGAGGACCGCCCAGGGCGGCACCCCGGGCAGGGCGACCAGCACCATGAGGAACATCCGGACCACGTCGCAGGCCACCATGACCTGCCGGTACCGGTAGCGCTCGGCGAGCGCGGAGAGCAGCGGGCCGCCGACCAGCCAGGGCAGGTAGCTGGCCGCGAACGCGGCGGCGGAGAGCGCCACCGAGTCGGTCTGCCGGTAGACGAGGACGGTTACCGCGGCCTTCGCGACGTAGTCGCCAATCCAGGACAGAGCGCTTGCCGTGAAGAGGACGCGGAACTCCGCGAGGCTGAACACGTCGCGGAAGGTGGCCGGCCCCTCCTGGGCGGGTCGCTCGTCGGACACCGTCGCCTCCATCGTTTCCGGGTCGACCACTCGTGATGGTCCGACCGGGAAACCGTCGTCAGATCTACGGATCAGCGAGGACACCAGCACGCTCCCTTGGGGAGCATGTTCACCGGATTCTGCCCGATCGTCTGACAACTGGCTAGGGCGAACGGATTGATCGTCACATCTCCGACTGAACGAACGGACGATACCCGAGGGGCCGCGGGGTGCGCGACCCCCGAAAATCGTCGGGCCCGTCGAGCCGACCGGCGACGCGGGTCAGGTGGCCCCGCCGGTGCCCGTCTCGCCGCCGCTCGGAGCGCGGGTCGGCAGGCCGGGATAGAGCCGGGCCGCCGCGATCCGGGCCGTGATGCCCGAGTTCTCCAGTGCCTCGGCGAGCCGGCGGCGCAACTCGCGGCCGACCGCGAACTGCCCGTCGGCGGTGGTCTTCACCACCGTACGGATCACCGCGCCGTCGACCGTCATCTGCTCGACGCCGAGCACCTCCGGCTCCTCGACGATCTGTGGCGACAGCTCCGGGTCCAGCGCGACGGAGGCGGCCGCCGTACGCAGCACCGCGGTGGCCTCCTCGGTGCCGGCGAAGCCGATCGGAAGGTCGACCACGACCAGCGCCCAGCCCTGGCTCTTGTTGCCCACCCGGACGATCTCGCCGTTGCGGATGTACCAGAGCACGCCGCGGCCGTCCCGGACCGTGGTGACCCGCAGGCCCACCGCCTCCACCACGCCGGTCGCCTCGCCCAGGTCGACGGTGTCGCCGACGCCGTACTGATCCTCGATGAGCATGAACAGGCCGGCGATCAGGTCCTTGACCAGGCTCTGCGCGCCGAAGCCGAGGGCCACGCCGGCGATGCCGGCGCTGGCCAGCAGCGGGGCCAGGTCGAAGCTGAACTCCTTGAGCACCATGAGCAGGGCGATGCCGAAGATGAACGCGGTGACCATGCTGCGCAGCACCGAGCCGATCGCCTCGGCGCGCTGCCGCCGCCGCTCCGGCACGAACTGCTCCGGGTCGAGCGTGGCGCTGGGGATCCGCTCGCGCAGCGGGCGGAGCATGGTGGGCACCGCGCTCTCGGTGGTGGTCCGGACCAGCCGGTTGATGGTGCGGTGCAGGGCCCACCGGGCGGCCACGGCCAGCAGCAGGATCAGCACGATCCGCAGCGGCTTCAGGACGATCCAGTAGCTGCCCTCGGCGAACCAGGCTGAGCCGGTGATGTCCCAGACGTTCTTGCACCAGGGGTCGGTGCGGCAGTCGACGGACGGGGACGGGGACGGACTCGGCTCGACGGCGGACAGCGCGTGGAGCAGCAGGTTGGCGGGACTCACCCTGCTTTCGTACCGCAACGCCGCTGGACGCCTGCTGGCGACCCGCCCGGCTCCCGCCCGAGGGACGGTCAACCGATCATGCGGGGCGGAACCGGTCATCCTGGCACGGGCGGAAAAAGCTTCACGAGGGTACCCCGGATTAGTGCGTGCAATCCGGGGCGCGATCAGGGACTATTGGCGCAACGGACGTCGGTGATCCGGCCGGCGTCGGTGTCGTTCCCCGCTGCCCGCGGGGCGCGCCCGGCGCCATGGTGGCCGGAGCGGCTGGACCGGGAGGGTGAGCGCGATGCCTGACATACGACCCGCGGCGGGCTCGGGTGCACTCGTTCTCAACGCCACCTACGAGCCCCTGTGTGTCGTGTCGGTGCGTCGCGCGGCGATCCTCGTGCTCTCCGCCAAGGCCGTCTGCGTGGCCGACGGCGAGGGCATCCTGCACAGCGCGCGCAACGCGCTCCCGGTCCCCTCGGTGGTCCGGCTGACCCGCTACGTCCGGGTCCCCTACCGCACCCACGTCGGGCTCTCCCGGCGGGCGATCTTCGCCCGGGACGGCTGGCGCTGCGCCTACTGCCGCGGCCCGGCGGAGACCATCGACCACGTCTTCCCGCGCAGCCGGGGCGGCCGGCACGCCTGGGAGAACGTGGTCGCCGCCTGCGCCCGCTGCAACCACACCAAGGGCGACAAGACGCCGGCCGAGCTGGGCTGGCGGCTGCACAACCTGCCGGCGGCCCCGAAGGGCACGGCCTGGCGGGTGCTCGGCCACCGGGCGCCCGACCCGCGCTGGGCGGACTGGCTCGACCTGCGCGAGCCGGAGCCCGAGGCGGCCTGAGCGGCGCTCACCGCGCCTTCACCAGCGAGGCGTAGACCACGAGGTTGTCCGCGTACCCGGTCTCGCCGCCGACCCAGCGGCCGCCGCAGGTGATCAGCCGCAGGTTGGGCCGGCTGAAGTCGCCGTAGACGTCCCGCACGGGCAACTGCTCCTTGCCGTACCGCTCGATCGAGGTCACCTCGAACACGGCCACCGAGTGGTCCTGCCGGGTCACCTCGATCCGGTCGCCGTCGTCGAGGTCCTTGAGGTCGTGGAAGACCGCCGGCCCGGTGGTGGTGTCGACGTGCCCGACGATGACCGCCGGGCCGTACTGGCCGGGGGTCGGTCCCTGGTCGTACCAGCCGACCTCGCCGGCCCGGCCGACGTCCGGCACCGCGATGCTGCCGTCCGGGGCGATGCCGACCCGGTGCACCGGCGCCCGCAGGTCGATCTTGCCGATCGTCAGGTCCGTGGGCGGGCTGCCGGACAGCACCGGGAACTTCTTCGGCGGTGGGCGCAGCCCCGCGGTGAGCTGCTCCGGCAGCACGCTGATCCCGGTGAGCCGTTCCACCCCGAGCATCGCCACGATCAGCGCCATGAGCGCCGCGACGACCAGCACCGGGGCGCCGGGGCCGCGCTGGGCGGCGTACCGCCAGCGGCCGGCGGCCTGGGCCTGCCGTGCCGGCGGCACCGGGCGGGCCTGCGGGTCCGCCGTGGTGACGCTGGCCGAGAAGGCGTGGCCGGCGGCGTGGGCGAACCGGCGCGAGGCGCGGGACACCAGGCGCAGGCCGGCCCCGACCCGGGACGTGCGATCGTGGCGGCGCGGTGAGCGGGCCATGGACGCACCTCGTCAGAAGCGGCTACCGGTCTTGCGGCGGGCGCCCACCCCGGCGACCACGGCCACCACGACCAGGCCGCCGACCAGCAGCAGCGAGCCGGCGCCCCGGCCGCCCGCCGTGCCCCCGCCGCCGGTGGCCGGGCCCTTGCTCGGCTGCGCCATGTTCAGGACGGTGAGCATGGTGGAGGCGGTCTTCCCGTTGGAGCAGTCCAGGTTGACCGGGTAGTCGCCGGGCGCCTTGTTGCCGGGAACGGTGACCGCCCCGGTGAGGAAGCCGTTGTCCGGCCGGAGCATCACCCGCCCGAAGGCGTCCGAGGTGACCTGGGCCTGCCGGTCGTTGTTGCCGTCGCAGCTGGCCCGGATGCTCACCCGGGAGCCGGCCTGGACGCTGTTCGGCGTGACCTCGACGAAGACGTTCTCCCCGGCGCGGGCCGGTGAGGCGGTGGTCAGGACGAACGCCGCGACCAGGCCGAGCAGGCCCAGAACGGCCCAGAGCGCGCGGTGTGACAGGAGCCCTCGCATGATTCCCCCCTTCCGGTGCGGCGCACCGGAATCCTGCTGACGGGCAGCGCGGGCTGCATTCCCGCTGACGTGGGGGCAAACCCGGGGCGGATCAGCGGCGCCGGCCGGTAGGGGACGGGCCGGGCGGCGGGAGCGGGGTGACCGGGTGCCAGTCCAGCGGGGTGGAGAGCACCATGGTGCTGGACGGCTGGCCGTACGGGGCGAGCCGGTCGATGACGCCCTCGAACTCGCCCATCGTGCCCGCGGCCACCTTGAGCATGCTGCACGCGTCGCCGGTGATCCGGTGGATCTCCATGATCTCCGGCCAGTCCGCCACGGTGGGGTCGTTGAGGATGCACCGGGACCCGTAGCAGGACATCCGGATCAGCGCGAGCACGGTACGGCCGGCCCGGGTCAGGTCCACGTGCGCGTGGTAGCCCGTGATCACCCCGGACTCCTCCAGCCGCCGCACCCGCTCGGCCACGGCGGGCGGGGACAGGTGCACCCGGCGGGACAGCTCGCTGTACGAGAGCCGGGCGTCGGCCTGGAGCTCGCGCAGCAGCGCCCAGTCCATGTCGTCCACGCGGTGACCTTTCTTCCGTGAAGTCGAAGGCCGAAGACGCCTTCGACGCGACAGGTGACACCACCGTAGCGCCGTCGAACAGGCATTCCATCTGCGGATCAACCAGCGGCATCATGTCGTCTACCCCGGCGTACGGAGGGAGATGACGGTGGAACAGACGACGGCGGTGCGGCCGGCCAGCCCGCAGCAGCGGGCGGCCCGGGCGGCGCGCAACGGTGGCAAACCCACCCTGGAGTTCGCCGACCGGGTGCCCTACGACGCGTACGTGCACGCGAGCACGCTGCACCAGCTCCAGCAGCCGCTCAGCGACGACCCGGGCGAGATGTCCTTTTTGATGGTCAGCCAGATCATGGAGCTGTACTTCAAGCTGACCTGCCACGAGCTGCGGCACGCCCAGCGCGAGCTGCGGGCCAACCGGATCTGGGACGCGCTGCCCCCGCTGCGCCGGGCCGCCCTGCACCTGGAGGGGCTCAACGCCGCCTGGCAGGGGCTGCGGTGGATGACCCCGGCCGACTTCAACCGCTTCCGCGACCGGCTCGGCGAGGGCTCCGGCTTCCAGTCCGCCATGTACCGGCAGCTGGAGTTCCTGCTCGGCCTGCGCGACCCGGCGCTGATCCGCCCGTTCCGCCGGCAGACCGAGGTGCACGCCGAGCTGACCGCCGCGCTGGCCACGCCGAGCCTCTGGGACGACGTGATGGCGCTGCTCGCCCGGCGCGGCTTCGAGCTGCCCGCCGAGCTGCTGGAGCGGGACGTGGCGGCCGAGCACGAGTCGCACCCCGCCGTCGAGGCGGCCTGGGTGCGGATCTACGCCGACGGTGGCCCCGACAACCACCTGCGCCTGCTCGGCGAGGCGCTGAGCGAGGTGGCCGAAGGGTTCGGCGACTGGCGCTGGCACCACATCAAGGCGGTGCAGCGCTCGATGGGCGCCAAGGTCGGCAGCGGCGGCTCCGCCGGGCTGGCCTGGTTGCAGCGGAGCATGGCCCGGGTGGTCTTCCCGGAGCTGTGGTCGGCCCGGACCGCGATGTGACCGGAGGAATCGTGCCGAACATTGACACCGAGTCGCCGGGCTTCGGCGGTGCCGAAGCCGAAGCCCGGACGCTCGACGCCGCCGACCCCGGCCACCGGCACCTGTTCCTCGTGCCGCCGGCCGAGGGCGGGCGCTACCCCGAGGTGGCGTACCTGGCGGGCAACTCGCTGGGCCTGCAGCCGCGGGCCACCCGGGAGGAACTCCTCGCCGACCTGGACGCCTGGCGCCGGCTGGGCGTGGAGGGGCACCTGGAGGCGGAGCGGCCCTGGCTGCCGTACCACGAGGTCCTGACCGCGCCGGCCGCGCGACTGGTCGGCGCCCGGCCCGCGGAGACCGTGGTGATGAACTCCCTCACGGTCAACCTGCACCTGCTGATGGTGAGCTTCTACCGGCCGGCCGGGGAGCGGACCCGGATCGTCATCGAGGACACCGCCTTCCCCTCGGACAGCTACGCGGTGCGCAGCCAGGCCCGGTTCCACGGCCTCGACCCGGACACCGCCGTCGTCCGCCTCAGGCCGCGCCCCGGCGAGGACACCCTGCGGACGCAGGACGTCCTGGACTTCCTGGCCGCCGAGGGGCACACCGTGGCGCTGCTGCTGCTCGGCGGGGTCAACTACCTGACCGGCGAGCTGATGGACATCCCGGCGATCACCGCCGCCGGGCGGGCCGCCGGCGCGCTCGTCGGCTGGGACCTGGCGCACGCCGCCGGCAACGTGCCCCTCGCCCTGCATGACTGGGACGTCGACTTCGCCGCCTGGTGCTCCTACAAGTACCTGAACTCCGGGCCCGGCGCCCTGGGCGGCGTCTTCGTCCACGAGCGGCATCTCGGCGATCCCGCGCTGCCGCGCTTCGAGGGCTGGTGGAGCACCGACGCGACCACCCGGTTCGAGATGACGCCGGTGTCCCGGCCGCCGGCCACCGTCGAGGCGTGGCAGATCTCCAACCCGCCGATCTTCGCGATGGGCCCGGTGCGCACCTCGCTGGAGCTGTTCGACTCGGTCGGCATGCCCGCGCTGCGCGAACGCAGCCTCCGGCTCACCGGCTACCTGGAGCGGCTGCTCGACGAGGTGACCACCGACCGGCCGTTGACCGTGGTCACCCCGCGCGACCCGGCCCGCCGGGGCTGCCAGCTCTCCGTGCGGATCGGCGGGGGCAGCGCCAACGAGCTGACCAAGCGGCTGCGGCACGAGCACGGCGTGATCGCCGACGCCCGGGAGCCCGACATCGTGCGGTTCGCGCCGGTGCCGCTCTACTCGACGTACCACGACTGCTGGCGGGTCGCCGACGCGCTGGCCGCGACCGTGGAGGCCACCCGATGAGTACGGAACGCGAGGAGATCGCCGTCGTCGGTGCCGGGCTGGCCGGCTGCCTGCTGGCCTGCTTCCTGGCCCGGCGCGGCTACCCGGTCGCCCTCTACGAGCGGCGGCCGGACCCGCGCACCGGGACGGTCGAGCGGGGCCGCTCGATCAACCTGGCGCTCTCCGAGCGCGGCCTGGACGCGCTGCGCCGGATCGGCCTGGACCACCAGGTGATGACCGACGCGCTGCCGATGCGCGGCCGGATGATCCACCCGGTGGAGGGCGAGCCGCAGTTCCAGTCGTACAGCGTCTCCGGCGACCGGGCGATCAACTCGATCAGCCGGGGCGCGCTGAACAACGCGCTGCTCGACGCCGCCAGCGCGCTGCCCGGCGTGCGGATCGCCTTCGACCACCGGCTCGTCGGGCTCGACCCGGTCACCGGCGAGATGACCTTCGAGACGCCGCAGGGCAAGGTCGGCGAGTCCGCGTCGGTGGTGCTCGGCGCAGACGGCGCCGGCTCCGCCGTGCGCGGGCAACTGCTGGCGTACGGGGCGGTGAGCGAGAGCCTCGACTTCCTCGACTACGGCTACAAGGAACTCACCATCCCGCCGATCGGCGGCGAGTTCGCCCTGGACCCGGGCGCGCTGCACATCTGGCCGCGCGGCACCTCGATGATGATCGCGCTGCCCAACCCGGACCGCTCCTTCACCTGCACGCTGTTCTGGCCGACCCACGGCACGCAGAGCTTCGCCTCGCTGGGCAGCCCGGCCGCCATCGAGACGTACTTCGCCACCCACTACCCGGACCTGGTCCCGCTCGCCCCGAATCTGGTCGACGACTACCAGCACAACCCGGTCGGGGTGCTCGGCACGGTCCGCTGCACGCCGTGGCAGGTGGCCGGCAGGGTCGGCCTGCTCGGCGACGCGGCGCACGCCATCGTGCCGTTCTACGGCCAGGGCGCCAACTGCGCCTTCGAGGACGTGGTCGAACTGGACCGCTGCCTGGACGAGTGCGGCGACCAGTGGGCGTCGGCGCTGCCGCTGTTCCAGCACCGCCGGCAGGCCAACGCCGAGGCGATCGCCCGGATGGCGCTGACCAACTTCGTGGAGATGCGGGACAAGGTCGCCTCTCCGTTGTTCCAGACCCGCAAGAAGATCGAGCACGCGCTGGAGCGTGCCCTGCCCGGCCGCTACGTCTCGCAGTACGAGTTGGTCTCGTTCTCCACCACCCCGTACGCCGAGGTGCGCCGCCGGGTGCGCCGCCAGTACGGAGTGGTGGGGGCGGTGGCCGCCGGCGCGGTGGCGGCGCTGGCCGGCGCGGCGGTGGCGCTCGGCCGAGGGAGGCGAGGATGACCCTCTGGGATCCCCGGCTGATGGCCGGGCACGCGCCGGACGGCCCCGGCCTGCTGCGCAACTTCGTCGGCGGGTCCTTCGTGGACGCCGGCTCGCGGTTCACCAAGCGCAGCCCGGTCACCGGTGAGCCGGTCTTCGAGGTGGTCGAGGCGGGCGAGTCCGTCGTGGACGACGCGGTGACCGCCGCCCGGGCGGCGCTGCGCGGCCCGTGGGGCCGGATGGGGGAGCGGGAGCGCGCCGAGGTGCTCCGCCGGGTCGCCGACGAACTGGAACGCCGCTTCGACGACCTGGTCGCCGCCGAGGTCGCCGACACCGGCAAGGCCATCTCCCAGGCCCGCACGCTCGACATCCCGCGCGGGGCGGCCAACTTCCGGGCGTTCGCCGAGATCGTGGCGACCGCGCCGACCGAGTCGTTCACCACGGTCACCCCGACCGGCGGCCGGGCGCTGAACTACGCGGTCCGCAAGCCGGTCGGCGTGGTCGCGATCATCGTGCCGTGGAACCTGCCGCTGCTCCTGCTCACCTGGAAGGTCGCCCCGGCCCTGGCCTGCGGCAACGCCGTGGTGGTCAAGCCCAGCGAGGAGACGCCGGCGTCGGCCACCCTGCTCGCCGAGGTGATGGCCGCGGCGGGCGTGCCCGAGGGCGTGTTCAACCTGGTGCACGGCTTCGGCCCCGGCTCGGCCGGCGAGCACCTCACCCGGCACCCGGGCGTCGACGCGATCACCTTCACCGGGGAGTCGGCCACCGGCAGCGCCATCATGCGGGCCGCCGCCGACGGCGTGAAGGCGGTCAGCTTCGAGCTGGGCGGCAAGAACGCCGGCCTGGTCTTCGCCGACGCCGACCTGGACGCGGCGGTCGCCGGCTCGGTCCGGTCCAGCTTCACCAACGGCGGCCAGGTCTGCCTCTGCACCGAGCGGATCTACGTGCAGCGGCCGGTCTTCGAGGAGTTCACCGCCCGGCTGGCCAAGCGCGCCGACGAGCTGGCGTACGGGTGGCCGGCCGACGAGGCCACGGCGAACATGCCGCTGATCTCGCACGGCCACCGGGACAAGGTGCTCGGCCACTACGAGCTGGCCCGCACCGAGGGCGCCGAGGTGCGCGCCGGGGGCGGGACGCCGCGCTTCGGCGACGCCCGCGACGGCGGCGCGTACGTGCAGCCGACCGTGCTCACCGGGCTGGGCCCGGATGCCCGCACCAACACCGAGGAGATCTTCGGCCCGGTGGTGCACGTGGCGCCGTTCGACGACGAGGACGAGGCGTACACCCTGGCCAACGGCACCGACTACGGCCTGGCGGCGACGGTCTGGACCCGGGACGTGGGCCGGGCGCACCGGGCCGGCGCCCGGCTGGACGCCGGCATCGTCTGGGTGAACACCTGGTTCCTGCGCGACCTGCGCACCCCGTTCGGCGGGGTGAAGGCGTCGGGCATCGGCCGGGAGGGCGGGGTGCACTCGCTCGACTTCTACTCCGAACTCACCAACGTCTGCGTGGACCTCACATGAGTGCGCGGGACGGGCAGAATGGCCGGCGTCTCAAGCGAACGCAGCGAGGAGCCGGCATGACCGTCGACATCGAAGCCGCCAACCGGGAACTGGCCGTGGCCCGGCAGGAGGAGAAGCCGTGCCCGCCGCTGCGCGGGCGGCTGCTGCCGGAGGGCGACATCGAGGCGGCCTACCAGGTGCAGCAGGTCTACACCCGGCAGCGGCTCGGCAAGGGCCACCGCCGGGTGGGCGCGAAGATCGGCCTCACCTCCCGCGCCGTGCAGGAGAACTTCGGCGTCTTCCAGCCCGACTTCGGGGTGCTCTTCGACGACATGGCCGTCGGCGACGGCGTCGAGGTGCCGATGAGCCGGCTGCTCCAGCCCCGGGTGGAGGCGGAGATCGCCTTCGTGCTCGGCGCCGACCTGCGTGACGAGCGGGTCACCACCGTCGACCTGATCCGGGCCGTCGATCACGTGCTGCCGGCCATCGAGATCGTCGACTCCCGGATCGCCGGCTGGGACATCTCCATCGTGGACACGGTGGCGGACAACGCCTCCAGCGGGCTGTTCGTGCTCGGCACGGCGCCCCGCCGGCTGGCCGACGTGGACCTGCGGCTCTGCGGCATGGTGCTGGAGCACGCCGGCGAGCCGGTCTCGGTCGGCGCCGGGGCGGCCTGCCTCGGCAATCCGCTGCACGCCCTGGAGTGGCTGGCCGGCACCATGGCCCGCGCCGGTGACCCGCTGAAGGCCGGGGACGTGGTGCTCTCCGGGGCGCTCGGCCCGATGGTGCCCGTGAGGCCGGGCGCGGCGTACGAGGCACGGATCTCCGGGCTCGGCTCGGTGCGGACCTGTTTCTCCAAGGAGGCCTCATGAGCGTCGGCGTGGCGGTGCTCGGGTCGGGCAACATCGGCACCGACCTGATGATCAAGGTGTTGCGGCTGAGTGACAGCCTCCGCATGGTCGCGATGGCCGGCATCGACCCGGCCTCCGACGGTCTCGCCCGGGCCCGCCGGCTCGGCGTGGCGACCACCGCCGAGGGCGTGGACGGCCTGGTCGCCATGCCGGAGTTCGCCGACGTCGAGCTGGTCTTCGACGCCACCTCGGCCGGCGCGCACCGGCGCCACGACGCGGTCCTGCGGGCGCACGGCCGGACCGTCGTCGACCTGACGCCGGCCGCGATCGGCCCGTACGTGGTGCCGCCGGTCAACCTCGACGAGCACCTGCGCGAGCCCAACGTGAACATGGTGACCTGCGGCGGGCAGGCCACCGTGCCGATCGTGCACGCGGTCGGCCGGGTCACCCCGGTCGCGTACGGGGAGATCGTCGCGTCGATCGCCTCGAAGTCGGCCGGGCCGGGCACCCGGGCCAACATCGACGAGTTCACCGAGACCACGGCCCGGGCCATCGAGGTGGTCGGCGGCGCCGAGCGCGGCAAGGCCATCATCGTGCTGAACCCGGCCGACCCGCCGCTGCTCATGCGGGACACCGTCTACTGCCTCTGCCCGGACGCCGACGCCGACCGGGCCGCGATCGCCGCCTCGGTCGCCGACATGGTGAAGTCGGTGCAGGAGTACGTCCCGGGCTACCGGCTCAAGCAGGACGTGCAGTTCGACCGGGTGGACACGTACGCGCCGGTGCTGGGCCGGCACTTCACCGGGCTCCAGGTGTCGGTCTTCCTGGAGGTCTCCGGCGCGGGGCACTACCTGCCCGCGTACGCCGGGAACCTGGACATCATGACCTCGGCCGCGCTGCGCACCGCGGAGCGGCTGGTCACGCTGCGGAAGGTGGACGCGCGATGACCGACCTCTACATCCAGGACGTGACGCTGCGCGACGGCATGCACGCCATCGCCCACCGGTACACCGTGGACCAGGTGCGGACGATCGCCGCCGCGCTCGACGCGGCCGGGGTGGCCGCCATCGAGGTGGCGCACGGCGACGGCCTGGCCGGCTCCAGCGTCAACTACGGCCACGGCGCGGCCGGCGACGCCGACTGGATCGCCGCCGCCGCCGAGGTGCTGACCAGCGCGCGGCTCACCACCCTGCTGCTGCCCGGCATCGGCACCATCGCCGACCTGAAGGCGGCCAAGGCGCTCGGCGTCACCAGCGTGCGGATCGCCACCCACTGCACCGAGGCGGACATCTCCGCCCAGCACATCTCCTGGGCCCGTGAGAACGGCATGGACGTCTCCGGGTTCCTCATGATGTCGCACATGAACGACCCGGCCGGGCTGGCCGCCCAGGCCAAGCTCATGGAGTCGTACGGGGCGCACTGCGTCTACGTCACCGACTCCGGTGGCCGGCTGCTGATGCCCGACGTGGCCGCGCGGGTCGACGCGTACCGGCAGGTGCTCGACCCGGAGACGCAGATCGGCATCCACGCCCACCACAACCTGTCCCTGGGCGTGGCCAACAGCGTGCTGGCCGTCGAGCACGGCCGCATCCCCGGCCCCGGGCCGGCCGGCGCGGACGCCCCGCACGGCCGGACCGTCCGGGTGGACGCGTCGCTGGCCGGCATGGGCGCGGGCGCCGGCAACGCCCCGCTGGAGGTCTTCGTCGCGGTCGCCGAGCTGCACGGCTGGAAGCACGGCTGCGACGTGTTCGCGCTGATGGACGCGGCCGACGACCTGGTCCGCCCGTTGCAGGACCGGCCGGTCCAGGTCGACCGGGAGACGCTCTCCCTCGGGTACGCGGGGGTCTACTCCAGCTTCCTCCGCCACGCCGAGCGGGCCTTCGCGAAGTACGGGGTGGACGTCCGCTCGATCCTGGTCGAGCTGGGCCGGCGCCGCATGGTCGGCGGCCAGGAGGACATGATCGTGGACGTGGCACTGGACCTGGCCGGCAAGGAGAACCACTCATGATCGGACCGGACATCGCGGGGATCGCCGAGAAGCTGGGCGCGGCCGCCGACACGGCCACCGCCATCCCGCAGCTCGCCGCCGAGACCGGCCTCGACGTGGACGCCGCGTACGCCGTGCAGGCCGCGCTGCTGCAGCGCCGCCTCGACCGGGGTGAGCGGCTGGTCGGGCTGAAGATGGGCCTGACCAGCAAGGCGAAGATGGCCCAGGTCGGCGTCGACGAGGTGATCTGGGGCCGGCTCACCGACGCCATGCGGGTGCCCGACGGCGGCAGCGTCGACGTGGCGGGCTTCATCCACCCCCGGGTCGAGCCGGAGGTGGCGTTCCTGCTGGACCGCCTCCCCGAGCCCGGCGAGCCGGTCGGCGCGTTCACCGAGGCGGTCCGCGCGGTCGCCCCGGCGCTGGAACTGATCGACTCTCGGTACGCCAACTTCACCTTCTCCCTGCCGGACGTCGTGGCCGACAACACCTCGGCCGCCGCGTTCGTGGTCGGGCCCTGGTCGCCGGTGCCGGACGGGCTGGACAACCTCGGCGTGCTGCTGGAGATCGACGGTCGGGTGGCCCAGGTCGGCTCGACCGCCGCGATCCTCGGCGACCCGCGCCGCGCGCTGGACGAGGGCATCCGCCTGGCTGGCCGGCACGGCGTCCGGCTCCGCGAGGGCTGGGTCTTCCTGGCCGGCGCGGCCACCGCCGCCGTGCCGCTGCGCCCCGGCGCGCACGTCCGGGCCGTCGTGGAGAAGCTCGGCACCGCCTCCCTGCGGGCCACGGCGTGACGGCCAGGGTGGTGGCCGGGAAGGCCGTGCCGCGCGGCGCCTTCCCGCACGTCAAGGTCGCCGGCGGCTTCGTCTTCGTCTCCGGCACGTCGTCGCGCCGGCCGGACAACACCTTCGCCGGTGTGGCGGTGGACGAGTTCGGCACCACCGATCTCGACATCCGGGCGCAGACCCGGGCGGTGATCGGGAACATCCGCGACCTGCTCCGCTCGGTCGGCGCCGACCTGGCCGACCTGGTGCAGGTCACCAGCTACCTGGTCAACATGAACGACTTCGGTGGCTACAACGAGGTGTGGGCGGAGTTCTTCGACGCCACCGGGCCGACCCGGACCACGGTGGCCGTGCACCAGCTTCCGCACCCGCACCTGCTCATCGAGATGCAGGCCGTGGCCCTACTTCCGTCGGGAGGTCCGTCATGAGTGAGATCGCCGAGCCGTTCAGCTTCTCCGGCTGGATCGGGGAGAACCAGCACCTGCTCAAGCCGCCGGTCGGCAACAAGGAGATGCTGCCGGGCAGCGACGACTTCATCGTCATGGTGGTCGGCGGCCCGAACCAGCGGACCGACTTCCACGTCGACCCGTACGAGGAGTTCTTCTACCAGGTCAAGGGCAACATGCACATCAACCTCATGCTGCCCGAGGGCCCGCGTACGGTGCACGTGCGCGAGGGTCAGATGTGGATGCTGCCGCGCAACACCCCGCACTCGCCGCAGCGCCCCGAGGCCGGCTCCATCGGCATGGTGATCGAGCGGGTCCGCGAGGAGGGCACGCTGGAGAAGTTCCAGTGGTACTGCACCGAGTGCAGCCATCAGGTGCACGAGGTGGAGCTCCAGGTCCGCGACATCGCCGCCGACCTGCCGCCGGTCTTCGCGGCGTTCTACGGCGACGAGAAGGCCCGCACCTGCACCAACTGCGGCGCGCTGCACCCGGGCAAGGGCTGATGCGTCCACGCGTCGTCGACGTGCACACGCACGTCGTACCCAAGGGGTGGCCGGACCTCGCGGCGGCGTGCGGCGGGTCCGGCTGGCCCTGGCTCCGGGTGGACTCCGAGCGCGCCGCCATGATCATGGTGGGGGAGACGGAGTTCCGGCCGGTCGGCGCGGAGTGCTGGGACGCGGAGACGCGGCTTGCCGACATGGCCGCCGACGGCGTCGACGTGCAGGTCGTCTCGCCCACCCCGGTCTTCTTCAGCTACGACCGCCCGGCCGACCAGGCCGTGAAGGTGGCCCGGATCTTCAACGACCTCACCCTGGCGGTCACCGCGGCCGGCGGCGACCGCCTGGTGCCGTTCTGCCAGGTGCCGTTGCAGGACCCGGACGCCGCCTGCGCCGAACTGGACCGCTGCCTGGCCGCCGGGCACGCCGGGGTGGAGATCGGCAACCACGTCGGCGACCGCGACCTCGACGACGCCGGCATCGTGCAGTTCCTGACCCACTGCGCCGAGGTGGGCGCGCCGGTCTTCGTGCACCCGTGGGACATGCCGGGTGGGCCCCGGCTGGACCGGTGGATGGCCCGCTGGCTGACCGGGATGCCGGCCGAGACGCACCTGTCGGTGCTGGCGCTGATCCTCGGCGGGGTCTTCGACCGGGTGCCCGAGTCGCTGCGGATCTGCTTCGCGCACGGCGGCGGCAGCTTCCCGTTCTGGCTGGGCCGCGCCGACAACGCCTGGCACCGCCGCGGCGACCTGGTCCGCGGCGCGTCCAGCGCCCCGCCGAGCGCCTACGTCGACCGGTTCAGCGTCGACTCCGTCGTCTTCGAACCGGCCGCGCTGCGGCTGCTGGTCGACACGATGGGCGAGGACCGGGTGCTGGTCGGCAGCGACTACCCGTACCCGCTGGGGGAGCGCCCGGTCGGCCAGGTGGTCCGCAAGGCCGACTTCCTCACCGCCGACCAGCGCGACAAGCTGCTCTCCCGCAACGCCCTACGCTTCCTGCACGGCTGACCGCCGCCGGCCGGCGCGCGGCGGGTGATGAGTGCGAGGGCCGCGGTGACCAGGCAGGATGGGGGCATGCCCGAGCCGCACGACCTGACCGCGCTGGAGCAGGCCGCCGCGATCCGCCGCGGCGAGGTGTCCAGCGTGGAGCTGGTCGAGCACCACCTGCGCCGGGTGGACGCCCTCGGTGACACCCTCGGCGCGTTCGTCACCGTCACCCCGGACCGCGCCCGGGCGGCGGCGGCTGCCGCCGACGCGGTGCCGGCCGACCGGCGCGGCCCGCTGCACGGGGTGCCGACCGCCATCAAGGACCTCACGCTCACGGCCGGGGTCCGCACCACCTTCGGCTCGGTGGCCTTCGCCGACTTCGTGCCACCCGTCGACGCCGACGTGGTCCGGTTCATGGCCGCCGCCGGGCTGGTCAGCCTCGGCAAGACCACCACGTCCGAGCTGGGCTGCTCGCTCTACTCCGAGGGCCTCGTCGCGCCGCCGGCCCGCAACCCGTGGGGCCTCGCGTACACGGCGGGCGGGTCCAGCGGCGGGGCGGCGGCCGCCGTGGCCGGTGGGCTCGTCCCGGTGGCGCAGGGCTCCGACGGCGGCGGCTCCCTGCGCATCCCGGCGGCGCTCTGCGGCCTGGTCGGCTACAAGCCCAGCCGGGGCCTGGTCTCCGGCGGCCCGCTCGGCTTCGGTGCCTTCGGGCTGCCCATCAGCGGCCCGCTCGGCCGCACCGTGACCGACGTGGCCGCGCTGCTGGACGTCCTGGCCCAACCGGTGCCCGGCGAGCCCTACCTGCCGCCGGCCCCGCCCACCGGCGGCTACCTGGGCGCCGCCCGGGCCGCCGCGCCGGGCCGGCTGCGGATCGGCCGGTTCACCGCCCCGATGCTCGCCGACGAGCCGGTCCACCCGGACTGCGTGGCCGCCGTCGACCGGGCCGCCGCGCTGCTCACCGAGGCCGGCCACGAGGTGGTCGACGTCCCCGCGCCGCTCGGCCCCGACGCGTGGCCGCTCTTCGAGACCGTCTGGTACGTGCTGGCGCTCGCCCCCGTGCCGTCCGAACGGGAGAGCGACCTGCTGCCGCTGACCCGGTTCCTGCGGGCCCGGGGCACGGCCGTCGGCGCCGGCCCGCTGATGGCCGCGCTCGGCGAACTCCAGGCGCAGGTACGCCGTGGCGTGCGCCGTACCGCCGGCTGCGACCTGCTGCTCTGCCCGACCCTCGCCGCGCCGCAGGCGCCGGTCGGTGCGTTCGCGAGCCTCGCTCCGGCCGAGGATTTCGACCGGCAGCGGCGGTTTTCGCCGTACTGCGCCATCTTCAACGTCACCGGCGACCCGTCCGTTTCGCTGCCGGTGGGCCGCACCGGCGACGGGATGCCGGTCGGCGTGCTGCTCACCGGCCGCTACGGCGACGACGCGACATTGATAGGCACTGCCGCGCAACTGGAGCACGGCTGTGGCGGGTGGGATCAGCACCCCGCAATCTGGCGGGCCGTCGACTCCGCTAACGTGAACAGCACAAGCGGAGTCGGGCGCGCGTCGTCATGACCGTCCACCCGACCCGGAACATTCCTGGTCTCTCTTTCCGCCTGGGGGCGTTGGGATTGTCTGTTACCGAGACGTTGCTGGTCTTCGTCGGCATCCCGGCGGCCGCCGTGCTGGTGATCGCCGGACTGGCGGCCGCCGGCAGTCGCGGCGGCGGCGGTGGCGGCGCGAAGCGCTACCGGCCGGGCCGGCCCTTCGACTTCACTCCGGTCTGGTTCCTGGGCCGTCCGGAGCAGCTGGCCGACTCGGCCGGCACCGCACTGGCCGCCGGGGCGCAGGCGCCGGCGCTGACCAGCCGCAAGCAGGAGCAGGCCGGCCGGGAGGCACCGGCCGGTGGAACCGGAGGCGCAAGTGACCGTTGGTGAGAAGCAGGCCGCGGCGGGGACCGGTAGCCCGCCCGAGGTCCTGGACGGGCCGTTCTCGACCCGTCAGCTGCTCCGCATCGACGAGGCGCTCCGCCTGGCCGACCAGGGCACCGGCCTGGTCTTCTCGGTCTACGTGGGCGGCCTCGACGAGCCGATCCGGGAGCACGCCGAGCGGCTGCACCGCCAGCTCGCCGAGCCGGACCGGTCGGTGCTGATCGCCGTGTCGCCCAACCAGCGGCAGCTGGAGATCGTCACCGGCCGCTACGCGCGCAAGCGCATCCCGGACACGTACGCCAAGCTGGCCGCGCTCTCCATGGTGGCCTCCTTTGGCGGCGGCGACCTGGCCGGCGGCGTCATCCAGGGCCTCGACCAGCTCGCCAGCCACGCCGGCAAGGGCTGAGCCCACCCGCACACGACGAAGCCCGGCCCGCGAAACGCGGGCCGGGCTTTCTCGTGTCCGCCGGTGGGTGGCCCGGGCGCTCCCCGGGCCACCCGCCGGCGGATCAGGCGGTCTGGGCGTCCCGGGCGCGGGCCTTGAGGGCCCGGGCCACGCCGTCGCGGCCCTCGGCCACCAGGCGGCGCAGCGGGGCCGGCTGACCCTCCTGGGCCAGCCACGCGTCGGTGGCGGCCACCGTGTCGTCCTCGACCAGGTACGCCGGGTAGGCGAGCTGGACGAACTCCTGCGCCGGCTCGCTGTCCCGCTGCGCCCACACCTGCGCCACCGTGGCGAAGTACTTCTCCCGGTACGGCGCGGTGAGCTCCACCTGCGCCGGGTGGGTGAAGCCCTGCAGCAGCGCCCGGTTGCGCCAGTTCGGCAGCGCCTCGGGGCCGGTGAGCTGCGCCCACACCGCCGCCTTGTTCTCGGCGGTCGGCACCAGCGCGTGCGCGTAGGCGGCCTCCCGCTCGCCGCTGGCGGTCCGGTCGCGGGCCAGCTCGGCCTCCACCTCGGCGGCCCCGGCCGCGCCGTTGGCCACCAGCGACTGGAGGACGGTCCAGCGCAGCTCGGTGTCCACGGTCAGCCCGGCCGGCACCTCGCCGCCGTTCAGCCAGCCGCGCAGCGTGGCCAGGTCCTCGCCGGAGCGGGCCGCGGAGGCGTACGCCCGGGCCCAGGCGAGCTGGAAGCCGCTGCCCGGCTCGGCCGCGGTGAGCGCGGTGCGGGCGGTCCGGGCCAGGTCGGCCCAGCCGGTCGGCGCCCAGGCCGGGTCGGCGTAGAAGGTGAGCGCGGTGGTCGCCTGACGCAGGGTGGCGGTGACCAGGTTGATGTCGGTCTCCGCCGGCAGCCCGGCCAGCACCAGCGCCACGTAGTCGCGGGCCGACAGCTCGGCGTCGCGGGTCATGTCCCAGGCGGCGGTCCAGCAGAGCGCCCGGGCCAGGGACGAGTCGAAGCCGGCGATGTGCTGCACCACGGTGGCCATCGACCGCTCGTCCAGCCGCAGCTTGGTGTAGGTCAGGTCGTCGTCGTTGAGCAGCAGCACGTCGGCGGCGGGCTTGCCGTGCAGCACGGACAGCTCGGTCAGCTCGCCGGTCACGTCGACCTCGACCCGCTCCCGGCGGACCAGCCGCCCGTCGGTCAGATCGTAGAGGCCCACCCCGATGCGGTGGGTCCGCAGCGTCGGGTGCCCGGCCGGCGCCTCCTGCCGCACCAGCACCTGCTCGTACGCGCCGTCGGCGCCGATGGCCACCTCGGGCCGCAGGGTGTTGACCTGCGCGGTCTCCAGCCACTGGGCGGCGAACTTGCGCAGCTCCCGGCCCGAGGCCGTCTCCAGCTCGGAGAGCAGGTCGTCGAAGGTGGCGTTGCCCCAGGCGTGCTTGCCGAAGTAGGCCCGCAGGCCGGCCACGAACGGCTCCTCGCCCACGTACGCGACGAGCTGCTTGAGCACGCTGGCGCCCTTGGCGTAGGTGATGCCGTCGAAGTTGACCTCGACCGCCTCCAGGTCCGGCATCTCGCAGTAGACCGGGTGGGTGGAGGAGAGCTGGTCCTGCCGGTAGCCCCAGTTCTTCCGGATGGACAGGAAGGTCGTCCAGGCGTCGGAGAAGCGGGTGGCGTGGGTGTTGCACCAGTGGCTGGCCCACTCGGCGAACGACTCGTTCAACCACAGGTCGTTCCACCAGCGCATGGTGACCAGGTCACCGAACCACATGTGGGCCAGCTCGTGCAGGATCGTGTTGGCCCGCTGCTCGTACTCGAAGTCGGTGACCTGCGAGCGGAAGATGTAGTGCGACTCGGCGTGCGTGACGCAGCCGAAGTTCTCCATGGCGCCGGCGTTGAAGTCCGGCACCCAGAGCTGGTCGTACTTGGGCAGCGGGTAGCGCACCTGGAACTTCTCGTGGAAGAAGTCGAAGCCCTGCTTGGTGATGAGGAACAGGTCGTCCGCGTCCAGGTACTGCGCCATCGAGGCCCGGCAGTAGACGCCCAGGTCGATGCCGTCGTGGCTGTCCCGCACCTCGTGGTACGGGCCGGCGCACAGCGCCGTGATGTAGGTGCTCATCCGCGCCGACTCGGCGAAGTGGACGGTCTTGAGCGCCTCACCGGCCGGCTCCTCGCGCTCCACCGGCATGTTCGACACCACCCGCCAGTGCTCCGGGACCGTCGCGTGCCAGGTGTAGACGCTCTTCAGGTCGGGCTGGTCGAAGCACGCGAACACCTTCTGCGCGTCGGCCGTCTCGAACTGGCTGTAGAGGTAGGTCTCGCCGTCCTCCGGGTCGACCGTGCGGTGCAGGCCCTGCCCGCTGTTGGAGTAGCCGAAGTCGGCGTCGACCACGAGGACGTTGTCGGCCGCCAGGCCCGTGAGTGTGAGACCGTTTTCCGCGGACCAGCCGGAGAGGTCGACCGGCGTGCCGTTCAACGTCGCCGACCGCACCGACTCGGCGGCCGTCTCGATGAAGGTGCTCGCTCCCGGCTCGACACAGCGGAACCGGACCTCGGTCACCGACCGGAACGTGCGGCCGTCGGCCTGCACCGCGGTCGACAGGTCAAGGTTGATGTCATACCCGGTGACGTCGAGCAGGCGGGCCCGCTCGGTGGCCTCGACCTGGGTCAGGTTGCGGACTCCCGGCACTGTTCGTCTCCATCCCACTCGTCTCGCCGCGCCCTGCGGCACCGGCCTCCCCGGCCCGCTCGTGACGGCCGGTCCGAAACCGAGTCTTCCATGCACGGACACGCTTCGGTGGCCGAGGTCACGCTCTCATTCCGCTACCGGCCGATGCCGCGGGGGGTGAGGATCGGAGGGGAAGGCGCCGGAGCTCCGGCGCGTGGAGTCGTGAAGGGATGACACCGTGACCGAACGTGTCGCCGTGGACATGTGGTTCGACCCGCTGTGCCCGTGGGCGTGGATCACCTCGCGCTGGCTGCTGGAGGTCGAGCAGGTCCGGGACGTGGACATCCGGTTCCACGTGATGAGCCTGTCCGTGCTCAACGAGGGTCGGGACCTGCCGGAGCAGTACCAGGACCTGATGAAGAAGGGCTGGGGCCCGGTGCGGGTCTGCATCGCCGTCGAGCAGGCGCACGGCGGGGAGACGCTGGGCAGGCTCTACACCGCGATGGGCACCCGGATCCACCTCGGCAAGGAGGAGCTGGGCCGGGAGATGCTGGCCGGCGCCCTCACCGACGTCGGCCTGGACCCGGCGCTCGCCGACGCCGCCGAGTCGACCGAGTACGACGAGGCCCTGCGGGCCAGCCACGAGGCGGGCATGCGGCCGGTCGGCACCGACGTGGGCACCCCGGTGATCCACGCCCCGGGCCCCGACGGCCGCCAGGTCGCCTTCTTCGGCCCGGTGATCACCCCGGCGCCGAAGGGCGAGGCGGCCGGCCGGCTCTGGGACGGCGTCCTGCTGGTGGCCGGCACGCCCGGCTTCTACGAGCTGAAGCGCACCCGGGAGGTCGGCCCGGTCTTCGACTGAGCCGCAAGGAAGGGCCCCTTCTTAACGCCTCCGGTAGAGCAGGGGCCCCCTCTTAACACCCCTGGCCCCGCGCCGCCCACCGTCACCCGGGCGGCGCGGGGCTCGTTTCACCGGGTGTTCAGCCGGCGGCCGTCCCGGTCGCACCCCGGCAGCTCCTGGAGGCGTTCCCATGGGTAAGCACCGCCGCATGTCCGACGACGCGCCGGTGACGGAGACCGAAGTCCCCGGTGCCACGTACTGGTCCGTGGCCGAGGGCGACTGGCCGGATGTCCGGCCGTCCCTGCCCGCCGAGCTGGTGGACCTGCTGGCTCCGCCGATCGTTGTCGGCGTGGCCCGGGTGGTTGCCACGTCCCGGATGACCCCACCCGCCGGCGCAGGTCCGGGCCCGGCCGGTACGCCCGGCCCGGTCCGGACGGGCACCCCCGCCGGTCGCCCGGTGCCGGTCGGGGCCACGACGGTACGTCTCACCGCGGCTGCCGCCTCGGCACCCGGCGCCGGCCGCCATCGCAGTGCCGGCACCGAGTGCACCGCCTGAGAGGTGTTAAGAAGGGGCCCCTGCTCTACCTGAGGCGTTAACAAGGGGCCCCGCCTTTCATCTGGTGGACGGCGTGCGGGTCCGGCACCGGCGGTTCCGGCGGCGCGGGTAGCGTCAGCGGGCATGACGGTCGTGCATCCGATCACCCGGGCCTGGATCACCACTGGCGGCACCGGCGCGCAGAACTACGACGAGTTCGCCGACGACGCGGAGATCACCGCCATCGTCGAGGCGAATCCGCACAGTGCCCTGGGCATCGAGATGCCCCACCGGGCGCCGGGAAGCCTCGGGAAGTCCTTCCTCGACGCGCTCCCCGACGCGGTGGCCCGCCTCGCCGAGGCCAAGGCGGACGGCAGCTACACGCCGGCCGAGCACGTCGTGGTCCTCTACCGGATCAGCGCGCCGGGCGAGGAGAGCGCGTACGGGCTGTTCGCCATGGTCGACACCGACCAGATCTCCACCCGGGCCGACGAGCCGGGCCTGGTGATCCGCAACGAGGACGTGTTCATCGCCAAGGTGCGGGAGCGGGTCGCCCTGGCCGAGGCGCTGGGTCACCTGCTCTCACCCGTACTCCTGCTCCAGACCGGTCGCGGCGACGAGCTGCACGCGGCGCTCACGGCGGCGACCGAGTCGGCCGGCGTCCCCGCCGCCACCGACGTGGACCAGGCCGGCCGCACGCACGCCATCTGGCTGGTCGGCCCGGGCCCGGCGCAGGACGAGCTGACCGCCCTGGCGGGCGGCGGCGAGCTGGTGGTCGCCGACGGCAACCACCGCAGCCTGGCCGCGCAGACCGGCGGCTTCCCGCGCTTCCTGTCGGTGATCACCACGCCGGCCTCGGTCGCCATCCAGCCCTACAACCGGCTGGTCAGCGAGCTGACCACCACCCCGGACGAGCTGCTCGACCGGCTCCGGGCCGCCGGCGCGGAGATCACCCCGGTCGCCGGCCCGGTCGGCGTCCCGGCGACCGGCGGCGCCGTGCACCTCCACCTCGCCGGCCAGGGGTACGCGGTGCGCCTGCCGCACGTCGGCGGCGGCCGGCTGGAGAACCTCGACCACGCCCTGGTGGAGCGGCTCGTGCTGCGCGACGCGCTCGGCCTCGACCCGGGCGACAAGCGGATCACCTACGTGGGCGGCGACTACCCGGCGAGCTGGCTCACCGGCGAGGTCGACGCGGGCCGGGCCGAACTGGCCGTCCTCGTGGCGCCGGTGACCGTGGACGACTTCGTCGCGGTGAACCTGGCCCGCGAGAAGATGCCGCGCAAGAGCACCTGGTTCACCCCGAAGGCGCGGGCCGGGCTGGTCGTCGCCGAACTGCCGCGCTGAGCCGTGTGACGAATCCGCCTCCGTGCCGCCGCCCGCGCGCCGGCACGGGGGCGGGCCTGTCAGACTGCGCGGTATGCGCGTCTACCTGGGATCCGATCACGCCGGCTTCGAGCTGAAGGTGCACCTCGCCAACCACCTGGCCAAGCAGGGGTACGAGGTGGTCGACGTCGGCCCGCACGCCTACGACCCGGATGACGACTACCCGGCCTTCTGCCTGCACACCGGGGAGCGCGTGGTGAGCGACCCGGGCAGCCTCGGGGTCGTCATCGGCGGATCCGGCAACGGCGAGCAGATCGCCGCCAACAAGATCACCGGGGTTCGGGCGGCGCTCGCCTGGAACATCGACACCGCCCAGCTGGCCCGCGAGCACAACGACGCGAACATCATCGCGGTCGGCGCCCGGCAGCACGCCCTGGACGAGGCCACCGCCCTGGTCGAGGCGTTCCTCACCACCGCGTTCTCCGGCAACCCGCGGCACGCCCGCCGGATCGCCCAGGTCGCCGACTACGAGCAGAGCCGCGAGCTTCCCGACCTGCCCGCCTGACGCGTTGTTTGACGGGCGGCGGCCGCCGGGTCGCGCCCGTCACCGCCCGGTGCGGGGGAGTTCCTCGCGGGGCACCCAGTTGCGCCGGACGATCATCACCCGGGCCTCGGCCTCGGCCAGGTCCTCGTCGCTCGGCCGGGCGGCGTCCCGCGCCCGCAGGGCGGCCGTCACGCTCACCTGCGAGGAACCCGAGCCGACCAGGCCGCGCAGCCCCCGCTCGCCCTCCTCGCCGGGCGGCCCCGCCCGCCGGCCCCGGTCCGACGACTCCAGCTCGGCGCGTCTGGCGCCGCGCGGCGACCTGGAGCCGTCGTCCGACGACTCCGGCTCGGCGCGTCTGGGGCCGCGCGGCGACCTGGAGCCGTCGTCCGGCTCGGCGCGTCTGCCGCCGCGCGGTGGCCCGGAGCCGTCGCCGTCGTGCACCCCGGCCGTGCTCGCGCTCGCACCCTCGGCGTCCGGCGTCCCGGCGTCGCCGTGGTGCCGCAGCCGCCGCCGGCGGCGCTCCGCATCACCCATCACCCGACCGTACCGGGCGGGGCGCAGCACGCGGCAGGTGCCGGAAGTCAGAAAACCTCCATGGGAGCGGGGGCGCGGTGCCAGCCGAGCGCGGGGGCCGTCGCCGCCGCCGTTCCCGGGACGAGTTCCCGCACCCGGCCGGCGGCGGTGAGCGCGGCCAGGCCGGCGCCGCCCAGGTAGAGCTCGCCGAGGGCGCGGACGTCGCAGGCCAGCCCGGCCGGAGCCGAGGTGGCCGCGCACTCCGCCCCGGACGGGCCGCCGACCAGCCGCCACCGGCCGCTGTTCTCCGGCAGCAGGTCGTCGGTGACCTCGACCACGACGTCGACGTCGGTGGCGTACCGGCGGGCGGCCAGCGCGGCCGGCACGTCCACGACGCGGACCCAGAGGGCGTCGGCGAGCCGGGCGCCGAGCTGCCGCGGCTCGTCCACCAGCCGGAACAGCGGCTCGTCCACGGCGGCGATCGGGAAGGACACCCGGCGGGTCAGGTCGATGGAGAGCAGCAACTGCCACAGCGCCAGGTACGCCTCCGGCCGCGCGGCCACCACCTCGCCGACCTGGACCTCGGCGCGCGGACCGGCGTCGGCCCACTCCTCCTTCGTCCGGTAGAGCGCGTACCCGTCGAGGCCGTCCGGCCCCTCGTGCAGCAGCACCCGGCGCTCGGTGGCGCCGCCCCGCAGCCCCTTCACGTCGGCCAGCACGTAGTCCCACCAGCGCTCGTCCCGGCGCGACCAGCCGGGGCGGTCGGCGCGCACCCGCTCGTACAGCAGGGCCAGCTCGGCCCGGTGCGGCGCCGGGAGGTCCAGGCGGAGGGTGCCCTCGTCGGGCGTCGGGTCCGGCAGGCGCAGCCCGGCGGTGTCGCCGGCCAGGACGAGCCGCTGCGCGGCCAGGCCGTAGCCGAACCGGGGGTAGATCCGGCCCTCGCTGGCCCACAGGACCGCGAGCGGCTCCCGGCCGGCGTCGCGGATCTCCCGGAGCTGCCGGCGCATCAGCCCGGTGAGCAGCCCGCGCCGGCGGTGGGTCGGCGCGACCGAGACCATGGTCACGTGCGCGGCCGGCACGCTGGCCCCGGGCACGGCCAGCTCGCGGCTGAACGCGGCCGCGTGTGCGACGGCGGTCCCGCGGTCGCGGACCAGCAGCGACCGGTCCGGTTCGAAGACCCCGCGCTCGACCTCCACCAGCTCGGGGTCGAAGCCGCCGTGGAAGGCCAGCGCCAGCAGCGCGGAGATCTCGTCGAAGTCATCGGCCCGGGGAACCAGCGCGTCCGTCATCGGGTGTGTCTAACCCATCACGTTCGCGGTCGGCACCCTATTTGCCGGCTCGCTACCCTCGGAACCGTGGCCGGCGTCGGTCGAGGGGGAGGACACGAGATGGCGGACCAGACACAGCCGTGGGCCGAGCGGACGGTCGAGGTGCCGCCGCAGCCCGCCGTGGTGCCCCAGCAGCGGGACGCGTTCCGGCGCGGCGTCGCGGCGGTCGGCCAGTCCCGTACGCCCCGGACCGAGCCGTTCCCCGCCGTCGACGCGAACGACTGGACGGCCGATTCGGCCCCTCGCCGGCCGATGGGCTGGCATGTCGCCCAGCTCCGCAAGGGCGGGGAGTGGAGCGCGGCCGGCGCGCTGTTCGCCTTCGTCTGCTGGGGCGTCTGGGCGATCTCCGGCCGGGGCGACCTGACCGCCCCGCTGCTCACCTTCGTGCTCAGCCTGTTCACCGCGACCGGCCTGTTCGCCCTGGCCCGCCTGCTCGGCCGGCTGGTCCTGGAGCGGCAGCTCGGCCGGGTGCGGCGCAGCGCCCGCGGCGCCCACCTGGTGACCGCCCTCTTCCTGGCCGGCGTGGGGGTGGCCTACCTCCAGCAGACCGAGTGGGTGGTCTCCGCCTGGAACTGGGTGACCGGCAACTGACCCGCCGTGGCCGCGGGCGGGGCGGCTGTCCGCCGCCCGCCCGCGCGCCCGGTCGCGGAACGCCGCGACGCCGGTCGTCACTCCACCAGGACGGCGCTCGCATTACCCGGCCGGGCGCGGTTCATCCGTCGCCCGGTGGGCTGAGCGGTCACTGCCCCTCGGCGTCGGCCTTCGGTGAGGCGACCCGCGCCGCCGGGTCCTCGACGCCCGGCTCGCCGCCGCCCGGGGCCAC
The DNA here is from genome assembly GCF_040607315.1 of Micromonospora sp. NPDC005305. NCBI lineage: Bacteria > Bacillati > Actinomycetota > Actinomycetes > Micromonosporales > Micromonosporaceae > Micromonospora > Micromonospora sp. NPDC005305. The sequence goes on from NZ_JBEXGL010000022.1 coordinate 81,686, forward strand.
CATCCCGTCGTAGTTGTAGACGCTGCCGCCGTCGTGCTGCTTCGTGGTGCGGATGTAGCGGTGGATCATGCCGTCGATCTCGATCTCCAACAGGGCCTGGTCACCCGCGTCCTGGCTGCTGCCGTCCCGGGGACCGCCCACCAGGTACGCCTTCGTGTTCGTCTCCATGTGCCAGCCGTACCCCTGCCGGGCCGGGCGGAAACGGGGACCCCATCGGCGGGCCGGGCCGTTCACCGAGCCGGGGCGCCCTTCCGGCGCGCCGACCCGATGGGCCGTTGCGCCGGCCCGGGCGCGCGGCCAGCATGACGGGATGGGCGCGTATCGATCAGCGTACGAGCGGAGCATCGCCGACCCGGCCGGCTTCTGGCGGGAGGCCGCGGCGGACCTCGACTGGCACCGGGCGCCGGAGCGGATCCTCGACGACAGCGCCGCACCGCTGTTCCGGTGGTTCCCGGACGGGGAGCTGAACACCTGCCACAACGCCCTCGACCGGCACGTGGCCGCCGGCCGGGGCGACCAGCCCGCGGTGATCCACGACAGCCCGGTCACCGGCACGGTCCGCACCCTCACCTACGCCGAGCTGCTCGCCGAGACCGCCCGGTTCGCCGGTGCGCTGCGCCGGCTCGGCGTCGGCCGGGGCGACCGGGTGCTGCTCTACCTGGCCATGGTGCCGGAGGCGGTGATCGCCATGCTGGCCTGCGCCCGGATCGGCGCGGTCCACTCGGTGGTCTTCGGCGGCTTCGCCGCCCACGAGCTGGCCGTCCGGATCGACGACGCGCGGCCGACCGTGGTGGTCGCCACCTCCTGCGGCATCGAGGTGGACCGGGTGGTTCCCTACCACCCGATCCTCGCCGCCGCGCTGGACGAGGCGACCCACGCCCCGGCGCACTGCGTGATCGTGCAGCGCCCCCAGGAGCCCGCTCCGCTGGTCGCCGGCCGCGACCTGACCTGGGACGAGGCGATGGCCGGCGCCGAGCCGGTGGAGTGCGTGCCGGTGGCCGCCACCGACCCGCTCTACGTCCTCTACACCTCCGGCACCACCGGTCGGCCCAAGGGCGTGGTCCGGGACAACGGCGGGCACGCCGTGGCGCTGCGCTGGTCGATGCGGAACGTCTACGGCATCGAGCCGGGCGACGTCTTCTGGGCCGCCTCCGACGTGGGCTGGGTGGTCGGCCACTCCTACATCGTGTACGCGCCGCTGCTCACCGGCGCGACCACGGTGCTCTACGAGGGCAAGCCGGTCGGCACCCCGGACGCCGGGGCGTTCTGGCGGGTGGTCGCCCAGCACCGGGTGGCCGCCCTGTTCACCGCGCCCACCGCGATCCGGGCGATCCGCCGGCAGGACCCGGACGGCGCGCTCCTGGCCGGGTACGACCTGAGCAGCCTGCGCACCCTGTTCCTGGCCGGTGAGCGGCTCGACCCGGACACCTGGGCGTGGGCGGGGGAGCGGCTCGGCGTGCCCGTGGTGGACAACTGGTGGCAGACCGAGACCGGCTGGCCGATCGCGGCCAACCCGCGCGGCCTGGAGCCGCTGCCGATCAAGCCCGGCTCCCCCTCGGTACCCGTTCCCGGGTACGACGTCCGGGTGGTCGACGGCGGCGGCCGGGAGGTCCCGGCGGGCACCGACGGCTCGATCGTCATCCGGCTGCCCCTGCCGCCCGGCTGCCTGCCCACCCTGTGGGGCGACGACGAGCGCTACGTCCGCTCCTACCTGACCGCCTTCCCCGGCTACTACCTGACGGGCGACGGTGGCCGGTTCGACGAGGACGGCTACCTCTACGTGATGGGCCGCACCGACGACGTGATCAACGTGGCCGGGCACCGGCTCTCCACCGGGGCCATGGAGGAGGTGCTGGCGGCGCACCCGGCGGTCGCCGAGTGCGCGGTGATCGGCGTGGCCGACCCGCTCAAGGGGCAGGTGCCCAGCGGGTACGTGGTGCTCAAGGCCGGCGCCGGTGCGGACCCGGACGCGCTCGCCGGTGAGCTGGTGGCCCTGGTCCGGCAGCGGATCGGGCCGGTGGCCGCGTTCCGCCGGGTGACCGTGGTGCCGGCGCTGCCCAAGACCCGCTCCGGCAAGATCCTCCGCCGGACCATGCGCGGGCTGGTCGAGGGGCGGGACGAGCCGGTGCCGCCGACCATCGAGGACCCGGCGGCGCTGGCGGTCTTCCGCGACCTGGGCGCTACTCCGTGACGAAGCGGTGGAGCACGAAGTCCTGCTCGGAGCCGCAGGCGACGACCTCGGTGTTCCACGAGCAGGAGTCGCCCCGGACGTCCTTCAGCTCGCCGAGCTGGACCACCCTGCCCGACCCGGCGCCCACCCCGGCCACGCTGCGGTCGTCCACCGAGCTGCCCAGCGGGTCGGCGAAGAGCAGCAGGTTGCCGGCGTCCACCCGGACGGCCACCCCGTCCTCGGCGTCGAGCACCCGCGTCCCGTCCGCCGCGAAGAGCGTCGCCGCCGGCTCCGGGTAGATCCGCCGGGCCAGCACCCGCTCGCCCACTGGCACGAGCTGGGTCATCCCCGGCGCCGCCCACCGCTTGACGCCCTGCCCCTCCTGCGCGGCGACCACCACGGCGGTCTCGTCGTCGGAACCGGTCACCTCCAGCAGGCAGGCCCGGTGCTCCCCGCACGGTGCCAGCGCCTTGGCCCGCCGGTCGTCGTCCTCGGCCCGGTAGAGCACGCTCGGCTGCGCCTGCTTCCCCAGGTCGTAGGCGAGCAGCCGCCCGTCGTCGCCCGCCACGTAGAGCCGGTCCTCGTGGGCGGCGACCAGGTCGTCCGGCTCGGCCACGGCCTTCCAGCGGCGGACCTCACCGCCGGAGCCGAGGTCGATGAGCCGGACCGACCTGTCCGCGCTCACCTGCACGAGTTGCTCGACCGGGCTCTGCTCCGGGTCGCGGGGCGAACCGTCGCCGTACCCGGGGCCGGACACCGCCTCGTCGCTGGTCACCGGGTGCACGCTGGTGCGGCTGTTGCCGTACTCGTCGGTGAGGTCGTTCAGCGACCACTTCTCGTCGCCGCTGCTCAGTTTGAGCCCGACGAGCCGCTTCCGTTCGCGGTCGGTGAGCGCCACCACGTCCCTGCCGACGAACATCTGGTCGTCCCCGTGCACGGTGTGCTGCCAGCGCGGCTTGCCGGACCCGCCGTCGAGCACCTCGAGCTGGCGCGGGGTGCTGCTGCCGGCGGCGTCCGCGAGCAGCGCCACCGCGCCGGGCAGCGCGACCACTCCGGCCCACTGATCGGACGTGGTGGCGCTCTCCCCGGTCCAGAGCTTCTTGCCGGTGCCCGCCTCGACGGCCACCACCGCCAGCCGGTCGTCCTCGCGCGGATAGGCCAGGTAGGCCCGGTCGCCCGCGACCGCCGTGAACATCTCCGCCGGCCGCTCGCTGGCACCCGCGACCCGGATGCCCTTGCCGAACGCCTGGAAGTCCAGCTCCGGGTGGCGGTCCCGGGTGAGGTAGAGGACGGTCGCCGTGACCACCCCGGCCAGGGCGGCCACCGCCCCGACCGAGATCCACAGGGCCCGTCGCCGCCGGCCCCCGCCGGCCGACGCGGCCACCGACCCGGGCGTCCCGTTCCCGGGTACGCCGGGCCAGCCCGGCCACCCGCCCGGCTGGTGCGGGATCCCGGGCCCCTGCCGGGGTACGCCCGCAGGCGACCCGTACGGCGGCAGGGCAGGGGCCGGCGTACCCGGGGCGGGTGAGTGCGGGGCGACGGCCGTGCCGTGCGGTCCGGCGGCGACGGTGGTGCCGTCCGGCTGGTCCGCCACGGTGAGCGACATGTCGGCCGCGGTCGGTCGGTCCGCGGCGGGCAGCGGCGGCGTGCCGGCGTCGAGGAGGGTGCCGGCCGGGCCGGCGTCCGGGGTGGCCGCGGCCGGCCGACCGGCGGGGGCCGCACCGACCGGGGCCAGCGGCAGCGGCGGGGCGGCCGAGCGGTCGCGCCGCAGCGGCAGGTCGGTCAGCGCGCCCTCGGCGACGGGCAGCTCGGGCTGCTCCAGCACGGTCGGTGCGATGCCCAGCTCGGCGTGGAGCAGCCGTGCCACCAGCGGGATCCGGGACGAGCCGCCCACCAGGAACAGCCCGGCGAGCCGCTCCGGGGTCAGCCCGGCCGCGCCGATCACCCGCCGGGTCTCGGCGACCGCCCGCCGCAGCAGCGGGGTGGCCACACCCTCCAGTTCGGCGCGGGTCAACGACACGGCGGCCGGGACCCCCGGCACCGCCACCGGCGCCGCCGTGGTGCGGGACAGCATCTCCTTGGCGCCCCGGACGTGCTCGACGAACTGCAGCCGCTCCCGCCACTGCGTGGTGTCGGCCGGCTCGCGCAGCCGCGCCCACTGCCCGGGATGCGTGGCGGCGACCCGCTCACCGACCAGCGCGAGCAGGGCGGCGTCCAGGTCCAGCCCGCCCAGGTCGTCCAGACCCCCGCAGGAGATCACCGTGAAGCCGGAGTCACCCCACGGGTCCGCGCCCTCGTTGCGGACCACGGCGACGTCCAGCGTCCCGCCGCCGAAGTCGAAGACGGCCACCGACTCGCCGACCGGCACCGGCCGGCGCAGCACCTCGGTGTAGTAGCGCGCCGCCGCGACCGGCTCGCGCAGCAGCCGGGTCCCGGGCGGGATGGGGCCGGACAGGGTGTGCTCGGCCGCCGACGGCCAGCCGGCCAGCGCGAGCGCCTCGGCCAGCACCTGCCGCCGGTCCGCGTCCCAGGTGGCCGGGCAGGTGACCACGGCGGGCGGCAGGAAACCGAGCGCGCCGACGGCCGCCTCACCCACCGCGCGCAGCACCGCGCCGAGCAGCTCGGCCGGCGTGTGCCGGCGGTCGCCGAGCAGCACCTCCGGCTCGTCGACGCGGCGCTTCGGGTTCGGCTCGTACCGGTCGGGGTCGGCGTGGGCCAGCCGCAGCGCGTCCCGCCCGACGTGCAGGCGCCCGTCGGTGTCGGCGTACACACCGGACGGCAGGATCGGCTGACCCTCCACCAGCAACGGGCGGGTACGCCCGTCCGGCCAGCGCAACACGGCCACGGTGTTCGAGGTGCCGAGGTCCACGCCGAGGGCGAAACCGTCCTGCTGGCCTGACATCCGTCGCTACCTCCACCCGACGAGGGGATGTCCGGCCCCGCATCGTACGCAGCCCGCGCCGCCTCGTTCCGCGGTGGGCAGCGCGGAAACCCAGGTGCGGCGCCCGGCCCGGACCGACCACCATGACTCGATGATCGAAGCACGCAGCGAGGCCGGGGCGGTGCCGCCGGCGGTCACCGCAGCCGTCGGCGGGGACGACGACGACCTGCGGCGCCTCCTGGCCGCCCTGTCCATGGTGGACGCCGGTGGCGATGCGGACGCCGCGCGAGCGGCCCTGCGCCTCCTGGCCGGGCGGCCCCGGCTGCTGACCCGGCTCGACGAGCACGTCCGGCGGAACCCGTGGCGGGCACCGTACCGATCGCCGGAGGTCGACCGGCTGGCTGCGGCGCTCACCCGCCCCACGGTCGGTCCGGTGGCCGTCGCGGTCGCGGCCAGCCACCCCGACGGCCGGGTCCGGGAGCGGGCGGTGCGCGTGCTGCTGTCCCGGCCCGTGCCGGAGCTGACCCCGTTCCTGGTGCTGCGCACCGCCGACTGGGCGCGGCCGGTGCGCGACACGGCCCGCGCCGGCCTGGCGCTGCTGCTCGCCGACGAGCCGGCCGCACACCTGCCGGCCGCCGTCGCGGCCACCGCGCTGGTCTCCGTCCGGAGCCGTGGCGGCTTCGCGGCCCAGCAGGTCACCGCCGCGTTGCAGGCCGCACCCGCCCGGCTCCGCGCCGAGGTGGCCCGCACCCGCGCCGGCCGCGCAGCGGCGCGCCCTGTTCGACCTGGACCTGGCGCACGGCCGCTTGCGGGTGGACGACCTGCTCGCCGCCGTCGCCGACCGGGATGTCCGCGTACGCGCCCGGGCCGCCGAGGCCGCCGCCCGTGAGGCGGTCTGGACCGGCCGCCGGCCCGTGCTGCAGCGGCTCGCCGGTAACCGGCACCCCGAGGTACGGGCGTTGGGCCTGACCGGCCTGCTCCGCCTCGGCCGGCACGCCGAGGTGGCCGCCTTCCTCGACGACCGGCACCAGCTGGTCCGCGCCATCGCCCGCGAGGCGGCCCGCCGGGAGGGGGTCGACGCCTCGGCCGCGTACCGGGCGGCGGTCAGCGGTGGGGCACCGCGGGTCGGCGCGGTCGCCGGGCTGGCCGAGGTGGGCGCCGACAGCGACGCCCCACTGCTGCACCCGCTGCTCGCCCACCCGGACCCCCGGCTGCGTGCCGCCGCCGTACGCGCCCTGGCCCGGTTGGGCGCCGTGCCGGTGGCGCTGGTGGTGCCCCTGCTGCGCGACCCCGCCGCCGGAGTCGTCCGGGAGGCGGCCACCGCGCTGCGCCCGATCGGCGGCGCGCTCCCGCCCGAGCTGCCCTGGGAGTTGCTGGTTGACGAGCGGCTGGAACTCCGCCGTGCCGGCTACCGGCTGCTCGGCACCCGCCCGCCGGCGCTGCGGCTGCGGGCCGGGCTGCTGCTCGTCAAGGACCCGGATCCCCGGCTGGCGGAGCGTGCCCGCGCCGACGTGACCGGGCTGGCCCGGGCCAGCGTGCGGAACTACCGCTGGGAGGCGCCGCCCCTGGAGCTGGAGCTGACCGCGCAGTTGCGGAACGAACTGCTCCGGCTGACGGAGGCGGCCGAGCCGGACCTCGCCGCCCGGGCCATCGAGCGGCTCACCGAGTGGCTGCACCACAGCTGAGGCCCTGCCACTCAGCCGGTTTCATGATCAGGTCGACGACGACGCCGCCGGGCCGCTGCCACCACTCCGGCGGCCAGGACGGCGAGCGTCGCACCGGCCGCGGGCCACCAACGGCTCGGCGTTCCGGCGGGAGCGAGCGGGGCCGCGGCAGACATCGGGGCCGCTGCGGCCGCGGATGAGGTGTCCGGCAACGGGCGGATCCCGGTACACAGTCCGGTAGTGCTGCCGATCGAATTCACCCGGTACCGGGTGCCGACGCGGAAGTCGTAGCCGCAGCTGGCTTCGTCGCGGCGCACGCCCAGCCCGAGCGTGTCGCCTGTCCCGAAGCCGCCCTTCTCGACGGACTCGACCGCGAGTTCGACCCCGTTGTCCGTCACCTCCGTGACGGTGCCGACGACGATGAGCTCGGCGCGGTCGTCCTCCTGGTCGGCGCGCAGGGCGCACGAGCAGGCCCAGGCGGGCTGCGCCGGTGCGACGGCCACGACGAGGCCGACGCCGAGGATGGCCAGAGCGAAGAGACTCGCGGCACGCAGCTTCATGCCAGCACTGACGCGGCCGGATGCCCCCGGGTTCCCCCAGCCGTCCTGACCGACGAAGACGTTGCCCGGGTTTGCCGTCACCGGCCTTCTGTGGGCCGCAGAGCCCGCCCAACAGCTCTGGTGGGGGTCCAGAGCCGCCGGTGAACGGCACGCGGATGGCACGCAAGATCCAACAATGGGGGAGAAGCGAACGGCCCAGGTGCCGCGATCATGCGGTCCGCCTGGGCCTTCGTGGGTGGAGCGGGCGACGGGAATCGAACCCGCACCGTCAGTTTGGAAGAGCGTGCTCAAGCGGTCGCGATGTCCGAAACGCCTGCGGGCGGCGGTGGGCCCGGTTGCGTCTCGTGCCCGCTCGTGCCCGCTGCGCGCCACGGTTACTGGCCCACGGATGGCCCATGCTGGCCTTCGGATTAGAAGAAGATCGCGGATGGCTGGTCAGGTCGCCGCGCCCCTGGTCAGCCCGTCTGCCGTTGTCGGGCAGCGTCGGCGTCAGCCGGCGGTCTTGGCTGTACGGCTGGCTGTACAGCCGAAGCTGCTGGGGCAGCGCATGTCGCACCCGGTCGGTAGGAAGGCGCACATGAACGGGCAGCCGGGCAACGCACTCTGGTATCGGGCGGCACGGGTTCAGGTCCAGCTGTACGACCCGTGCTGGCCCGAGCGCTATGCCGAGGAAGCCGAGCTGCTGACGCGCACGCTTGCAGACTCGTTGCTTGCGGTAGAGCACGTCGGGAGTACGGCGGTGCCTGGCCTGGCGGCAAAGCCGGTTATTGACATCCTCGCCACTGTCCGGGACTTCAACGGCTTCCCGGCGCTGGTGGAGCGCCTACAGGAGATCGGCTACACCTACACGCCTGAGTCCGAGGCAGACGACCCAAGCCGCCGTGTCTTCCGCAAAGGTCCAGATGACCTCACCCGTCTCCGCACGCATCACCTGCATGTCACTGAGCAGGGCAGCGACTACTGGCGTCGCCTGATGGCCTTCCGCGATTACCTCCGCGCGCACCCGGAAGACGCGGCCTCATACGTCAGGCTGAAACGCGAACTTGCTGCGCGCCATGCCGCTGACCCTGGTCGCTACACGAGGGACAAGCGGGACTTCGTGAGGGAGATCGAGCGGAGAGCCGCCAGTCTGCCCCCATCCCCCGGATAGGTGCCAAGGACTGCGGCGCCCCGTCGGGGTCAAGGGTGGCCGTAGGCCATCGGCGTGCCGACGCGCAGCGCCCTTGACGCCGACGGGGTGGCGTAGAGGATCGGGCACCTGGGGGATGGGTCACGCCCTGGCGCTCGTCGTCATCGAACCGCGGACAGCGGCCACGCGACTCGGAGGCAAGCAGCTCTGCTGCGCGGCAGCGATCGCCCCCACCTCGATGGTGAGGAACCTCGACGGCGATCGTCACGGCCTCAGCCGCTCATGCTCTTTGTGCTCCGTCAGCGTGGCCGGCCGGCCCGGCCGATGCCGGCCGGAGGTCGCCAGCAGGCCGGGGCCGAGCCGGCGCGGCCCGCTTGCGGGCCGCCTTGATCCTAAAGAGGGGAATTCGGCAGTGCGCGGGCCTCAGCGGTTGTCCTCCGCCGGCTGATGTGCGACACACGTCTGTCAACTGCAACAGGCGCGCGGATCGCGGCAGATCCGGATGCTGCGTTCCAGCAGAATCCACGCCATGGAGCTGGCAGGAGACCACGACGCGCCGCATGTGCGGCGCTCCTTGCCCGGCTAGACCGCAGCCAGGATCCGCGCCAGCTCTGTCGGCCGCGTCACCATCGGCCAGTGCCCGGAATCGATGTCGACCAAGTCGACGTGCTTGGCCCTGGCGAGCTCGGGCAACTCGCCCGCGGCGATCCACTCCCGCGCCTGGGCTGGCGTGAACTCGGGGCACACCATCACGACAGGTATGTCGAATCGCCGCTCATCCGTCAGCTGTACGACGCCCCTGGCCACGCCCTCTGGAACCGGGATCGCGGCCGCCTCGAACGCCCGCCGCGCCTGCTCGTCCAGGTCGGCCGCGTCCGCGCCTTCAAACGGGCCCCAACCCGGGAACGGCATGACGCCGTCGGTGATCTCGAAGAAGTCCGCGTACGGCTGCCCGTCGCTCGATGGGAACCCGCCGATCAGCACCACCTTCGCGACCCGCCCGGGCCTCGCGTCGGCCGCCATCCAGGCCAGGGTGCAGGCTGCGGAGTGCCCCACCACCACCGACCTGCCAAGCCCCGCGTCCACGGCGGCAAGCACCGCGGTCACCTGGTCGGCCAGCGTCGCCGACATGTTCCCGTCGCCCTGACCCGGCAGGATCACCGGCACCGCGTGGCGGCCCCTCTTCTCCAGCTCTGACGCGACGTCGGTCCACGCCGACCCATCGAGCCACAGGCCACCCAAGAGCACGATCTGTTCTGCAGTCATCGGATCAACCTAGAGGCAATTCCGGACGATATGCTTCCGGTACTCTGGCCATCGTGCCAACCGGTCCGAGCCCCACCGCCCGGGCCCTACGCGCGCTCGACATCCTGCATGCACGTCCCGGCACAACTGCCGACCAACTCGCCTCGCTCCTCGGCGTGACGGAACGGGCCGCCCGGCGCTACGTCGGCATCCTTCGCGAGGCCGGCATCCCAGTCGAGTCGTCCCGCGGGCCGTACGGGGGCTACCGGCTGGGCCGCGGCACCCGGCTGCCGCCGGTCGTCTTCACTCAGGAACAGGCCCTCGGTCTGGTCATGGCCGTGCTCGACGGGCAGCCGAACGCCATAGACGACGACGACCTGGTCGGCTCAGCGCTCAGCAAGGTCATCCGGGCACTCCCTGAAAGCGTTGGACGGCAGGCAGCGGCGCTACGGGCGTACGCTGCGGCCACCCCCGACCGGCATTCGGCCCGCCCCGACCCCGCCACGACAAGCGCCCTGATCGCCGCCGTCGCCGACCGACGCCGCGTCATCGTCACCTACCGAGGCGAGAGCGGCGAGGAGTGGGCCGCCGAGGTCGACCCGTGGGCAGTCGTGGTGCGGTACGGCCGCTGGTACCTGCTGTGCCACTCGCACCGCGCGGACGCCATCCGCACGTACCGCATCGACCGAGTCCGGGCCGTACGGCAGACCCCGCACGGCTTCACACCGCCCGACGACCTGGATCCTGTTGCCGCGCTCGAGGAAAACCTGGGCGCCGGCTGGAAGTACCCCACCCGTGTGGTGTTCCACGCACCGTGGGAGAAGGTGGCACCCTGGATCCGGCCACCGATGGGCCGCCTCCAGCCAGACGGCGACCGATGCGTACTGGTCGGCAGCACCAGAAACCCCACGATGTACGCGCAGGAGTGGCTGGCCCCCGTCCCGTTCGACTTCTCCGTGGAAGAAAGCCCCGAACTACATGCCGCCGTGGCGGCGGTCGCAGCCCGTTTCAGCGCGGCACTCTCGCCTCCGCCGTCGGCCGAGACTCGGCCCGGGGACCAGCCTAACCGTGACGACATCCGCCGGCCTGTCGCCATGCCGCCGGCTTGAATCGATGCACTGATTTCGGCAGATCCGGATGCCGTCGGCGGTCCGCGCCAGTGGCGGTAGCGGAGGTCTGCAGCGCGCCTCGGCAGCGCGCGCCTGGTCAGAACTTGGGCTCGACCGATGAGGGCAGCATGTCGGCCCACTTGCGTAGTACGTCGACGGCCTGGTCCCGGAGGGCTCCGTCGGCAACCTCTTCGCGCAGCGACCGGCGGTCGGCTGGCAGGGCGACCTCGCGGTAGAACTGAAGGTCTTCGAAGCCGTAGGTGGCTACGTCGTGGCTGCTGGCTCCGAAGATGAGGCGGGGGATGCGTGCCCAGTAGCAGGCCATGAGGCACATGGGGCAGGGCTCGCTGCTGGCGTACATGATTCCGTCTTCGAACAGGTGCCGCCCTAGGTTCCTGCCAGCGTGGCGCAGGGCCATGACCTCGGCGTGTGCGGTCGGGTCCCGCAGCTCGACAACGCTGCTGGTGCCTTCACCGACGATCTCTCCTGAGATGACGACGATGGCACCGAATGGGGTCTTTCCCTCGTCCTCCAGCGCGTGCCGTGAAATTTCGATGGCCCTCGCGAGGAACCGCTCATCTTGGGCGTCCAGTTGTGAGGTCATGGTCTTCCTCCTTGCCGCCCTGAGGTCTTGCCGCCGTTGGATCTGCGCTTGGGCCAGGGCTGACCGACCACCGCGCCGACCGCCGCGACTGGGTCAAGGCCCTGCTCGGCGTCACCATCGACGCCGACACCGCGCCGGCCGGTGGGGAGCAGCGCCACGCGTGGGAACTCGCCCGACCCACCGACCCCGACGTTGCGCCCCTCGGCCACCGGGTCCTGCGCGCAATATCCGAACGCATCCAATGGCGCGCACAGCTCGACGCCGCGAGACGGGCCGCCGAGCCGCCCGATGTTTCGGCAATTGACCAGAGTCGGACGAGTGGAAGGAGCCTCGACAGTGACGGATGACCTGCTGACCGCTGGTGAGGTGGCTGCTCGCCTCCGCGCGACACCTCGCTTTGTGCGCCGGCTGGTGGCTGAGCGGCGAATCGCCTACGTCAAGGTCGGGCGCTTCGTTCGGTTCGAGCCGGCTGCCGTAGCGGCCTACATCGAGGCCAACCGCGTGGGGCCGATGAGCCGGGCGCAGATGCGGCGACAGTTCGCGGAGGTGGCCTGATGCCGGCCCGCGGTGGCCGCCGTCGTTTCGGCAACGTGCGTCAGCGGGCGTCGGGTCGCTGGCAGGCCCGGTACGTCGGCCCGGATGGATTGACCCGGACTGCGCCGCACACCTTCGCCACTGAAAAGCACGCGGAGAAGTGGCTCACCCTGGTCGAGTCGGAGATCATCCGGGGGGAGTGGGTAGCCCCAGAAGCGGGCGAGATCGAACTCTCGGCCTACGGGCACCGGTGGATCGCTGAACGCAAGCTCGCCCCAAGGACGCGGCAGGGTTACGAGTTCCTGTTCGCGCGACAAGTCGTGCCGTACCTCGGGCACCTGATGCTTGGCGGGATCAAGCCGGCGACGATCCGGGCCTGGCGCAAGAAGCTCTTGGATGCCGGCGTGCCGGAGCCCCAGGCGGTCAAGGCGTACGCGCTGCTGCGGGCCATCCTCAACACGGCGGTGCGCGAGGACGAAATCATTCGGCAGAACCCCTGCCGGATCAAGGGCTACGACCAGTACCACACCCCTGAGCGACCTACGGCCACGATCGCCCAGGTCTACGCCCTGGCCAACGCGATGCCTGCACGGTTCTCGGCGCTCGTCGTGGTCGCGGCGCTCTCCGGTCTGCGGTGGGGCGAGCTGGTTGCGCTGCGCCGCCGGGACATCGACCTCGACACCGGCACGGTCCGGGTCACCCGCAAGCTGGCCGCGTTGCGGAGTCACCTGGAGTTCGGGCCGCCCAAGTCGCTCGCCGGGGTCCGGGTCGTCGCCCTGCCGGCCGCCGCCGTCGATGCCCTGCGGGCGCATCTGACCGAGTTCACTGCCGCCGACGCTGACGCCCTGGTCTTCACCGGCGACAAGGGCGCGCTGTTGCGCTCCGGCAACTTCGGCCGGGCGGTCAAGTGGACGCGGACGGTCGCGGCCGTCGGGCTGCCGGGCTTCCACTTCCACGATCTGCGGCACACCGGAAACACGCTCGCCGCTGCCTCCGGGGCGAGCACTCGGGAGCTGATGCAACGGATGGGTCACGCGAGCATGCGGGCCGCGTTGATCTACCAGCACGCGACCAGCGAGCGGGACCGCGAGATCGCCTCGGCCATGGACCGGCGGATCGCCCGGCAGGCTCGACGGAAGACCGGCAAGGGCAGCTAGTGGCCCACGGATGGCCCGCAAGATCGAAGCGGGGGAGTGGCCGGCCGGCCCAGGATCGGGGGTTACCGCCTCTGACCTGGGCCGAAGGGCTGTGGAGCGGGCGACGGGAATCGAACCCGCACCGTCAGTTTGGAAGACTGAAGCTCTGCCATTGAGCTACGCCCGCGACCGCCCCGCTCTCGCGGGACGCGCCCGACAGCCTACCGAATCCCGGAACCGGACGCGCAGTGCGTACCCGGGTGCGTCGCACGCCCCAGACCCCGCAGCTCCCCACCAGTTCGGCGAGGTGGCGGCTTCCCACCGCCCGGGACCCCGCCACCTCGCCGTTCTGGGCGTGTGGCCCGCCCGGGACCGCGCCACCTCGCCGATGTCGGCGTGTGGCACGCCCCGGTGACCGTCCGGTGGGCCCGGACGGCATAGACTCGTCGTCGCCACGGGGTGTGGCGCAGCTTGGTAGCGCACTCGCTTTGGGAGCGAGGGGCCGTGGGTTCAAATCCCGCCACCCCGACTGTCGTTCGCGACCGGGTCGTCCGGGAACCGCCGACTTTTTCCGGGCGGTACCCAGGCGCTGCCGATGCCGCAGGCCGGCTCGCCTACACTCGATGCGCGCAAACACGCCCAGACTCAACTGAGATCCGTTCAAGGAGTACGCCTGTGAAGAGCACCGTCGAGACTCTGAGCCCGACGCGCGTGCGGCTCGCCATCGAGGTGCCGTTCGTCGAGCTCGAGCCGAGCCTCAGGAAGGCGTACCGGGAGATCGGCCAGCAGGTCCAGGTTCCCGGCTTCCGCCGGGGCAAGGTTCCCTCCGCCGTGATCGACCAGCGGGTGGGCCGGGGCACCGTCCTCAACGAGGCGGTGCAGGAGGCCATCCCGCAGAACATCCTGGCCGCCGTCCGGGAGCACGACCTGAAGACCCTCGGCCGTCCCGAGGTCGAGATCACCGAGTTCAACGACGGTGACTCGCTGAACTTCACCGCCGAGGTCGACGTCCGCCCGGAGATCATCCTGCCGGACCCGGCCACCATCGAGGTCACCGTCGACGAGGTCCAGATCGCCGACAGCGAGATCGACGAGCAGGTCAACAGCCTGCGCGAGCGGTTCGCCACGCTGAAGACCGTCGAGCGGGCCGCCCAGGAGGGCGACTACGTCCAGATCGACCTGAACGCGACCGTCGACGGCGAGGACGTGCCGGGCGGGCAGGCGAGCAACATCTCGCACGAGGTCGGCAGCAAGCAGCTCCTGCCGGGCCTGGACGAGGCGCTGGTCGGCCTGGCCGCCGGCGACAGCACCACCTTCTCCACCCAGTTGGTCGGGGGCGACTACGCCGGCCGGGACGCCGACGTGGCGGTGACCGTGCGCACGGTCAAGGAGAAGGAGCTGCCCGAGCTCGACGACGACTTCGCCCAGCTGGCCAGCGAGTTCGACACGATCGAGGAGCTGCGGAACGACCTGCGGGAGCGGGTCAGCCGCGGCAAGCAGGTCGAGCAGATCTACGCCGCCCGGGACAAGGCCCTGGAGCAGATGGTCGCCACCGCCGAGGTGCCGGCGCCCGAGGGTGTCGTCAAGGAGGAGGTCGAGAGCCGCAAGGCCGCGATGGTCGACCAGCTCGAGCGCATCGGCGCCTCCCTGGAGGAGTACCTCGCCGCGGAGGAGAAGACCGAGGAGCAGATCGACACCGAGCTGACCGAGGCCGCGACCGAGGGCGTCAAGATCCAGCTTCTGCTGGACACGCTGGCCGACGCCGAGGACGTCCAGGTCTCCGACGACGAGTTCGGTCACGAGATCGTCCACCGCGCCCAGCGTGCCGGGATGGCCCCGCAGCAGTACTACGACCAGCTGGTCCGCTCCGGCGCCGCGCAGGCCGTCTTCGGCGACGTCCGCCGGGGCAAGGCGCTCGCCGCCGTGATGGAGAAGATCAAGATCAAGGACTCGGCGGGCAACGAGGTCACCCTCGAGGCGCTGCGGGCCCAGAACGAGGCCGAGCACGACCACCAGCACTGATCATCCGGTGTCGGCCGCCGTCCCGCGCTGTGCGCCGGGCGGCGGCCGAAACCCTTTATTGGGTACGCCCAGAGGGTGACTGCGCTGAGAGCGAACAGTGCCCCGACCGGGAGTACGCCTCCCGGCTGAGCGGTTAGTGTCGGGTAGGACGGTACGGAGAGCGAAGGGCTGCCATGACCGACATGCACATCCCCAAGAAGTCGCTCCGGGCGATCGAGGCCCGTGGTGGCGACTCCATTGGCAACCTCGACGACTCGGTCTACAACCGGTTGCTCAAGGAGCGGATCATCTTCCTGGGCAGCGAGGTGACCGACCAGGTCGCCAACCGCATCTGCGCGCAGCTCCTGCTGCTCGCGGCGGAGGACCCGGACCGCGACATCAACCTCTGGATCAACTCGCCGGGTGGCTCGGTCTACTCCGGCATGGCGATCTACGACACCATGCAGTTCATCGACAACGACGTGTCGACCGTGGCCATGGGCATGGCCGCGTCGATGGGCCAGCTCCTGCTCTGCGCGGGCACCAAGGGCAAGCGCTACGCCCTGCCGCACGCGCGGATCATGATGCACCAGCCCTCCGGTGGCCTCGGTGGCACCGCGTCGGACATCGCGATCCAGGCCGAGCAGATGCTCTACACGAAGCGGATGTTCCAGGAGCGGGTCGCCCACCACACGGGCCAGAGCCAGGCGCAGATCGAGGCGGACTCGGACCGCGACCGCTGGTTCACCGCCCAGGAGGCCATGGACTACGGCTTCATCGACAAGGTGATCATCGGGGCCGCCCAGGTTCCGGATGGCGCCGGGACCCTGAGCTGAGGAGCTGACGATGACCGACCTGAGCCTGCCGCCCCAGTTCGCGGCCGTGCACAACCGCTACGTGCTGCCGTCGTTCGTCGAGCGCACGTCGTACGGGATGAAGGAGTCCAACCCGTACAACAAGCTCTTTGAGGACCGGATCATCTTCCTCGGCGTCCAGGTGGACGACGCGTCGGCCAACGACGTGATGGCCCAGCTGCTGACGCTGGAGGGCACCGACCCGGACCGCGACATCATCATGTACATCAACTCGCCGGGTGGCTCGTTCACCGCCATGACGGCGATCTACGACACCATGCAGTACGTCCGCCCGGACATCCAGACCGTCTGCCTGGGCCAGGCGGCCAGCGCGGCGGCGGTGCTGCTCTCGGCGGGCACCCCGGGCAAGCGGATGGCGCTGCCCAACTCCCGGATCATCATCCACCAGCCGGCCACCGAGGGCGGCTACGGGCAGGGGTCCGACATCGAGATCCAGGCCCGGGAGATCCTGCGGATGCGGACGCAGCTGGAGGACATGCTGTCCCGGCACTGCAACCGCCCCATCGAGCAGGTCCGCAAGGACATCGACCGTGACAAGATCATGACGGCCGAGGAGTCCAAGGAGTACGGGCTGGTCGACACCATCCTGACCAGCCGCAAGAAGGGTCTGCTGGCGTCCCACGCCGCCAGCTGAGCAGTGTGCGGTCGGAGGTCGGTCGGGATATCGTTCCTGGCCGACCTCTGACACACCCGATTTGGGGGTCGGAGAAACCTCCGACAGCGGGTAACGTCGGGTCTGTGCCGCTTCGTTGGGTCGGACCGGCGAGGTGGGACGAGGGGACGGACGGGCGCGCGGCGCCCGCAGGTCAGGGGCCGGCGCACCGGCCGACGAGTGCAGGGAGAACGTAGGTGGCACGGATCGGTGACGGCGGCGACCTACTGAAGTGCTCCTTCTGTGGCAAGTCGCAGAAGCAGGTCAAGAAGCTCATTGCAGGCCCCGGGGTCTACATCTGCGACGAGTGCATCGATCTCTGCAACGAGATCATCGAGGAGGAGCTGGCCGAGTCCGGCGAGGTGAAGTGGGAAGAGCTTCCCAAGCCGATGGAGATCTGCCAGTTCCTCGACAACTACGTCGTCGGCCAGGAGCAGGCCAAGAAGGCGCTTGCCGTCGCGGTCTACAACCACTACAAGCGGATCCAGGCCGAGGCGGCCGGCGCCCCGGGTTCGGGCAGCGACGGCGTCGAGCTGGCCAAGTCCAACATCCTGCTGCTCGGCCCGACCGGGTGTGGCAAGACCCACCTGGCGCAGACGCTGGCCCGGATGCTGAACGTCCCGTTCGCGATCGCCGACGCGACGGCGCTCACCGAGGCGGGCTACGTCGGGGAGGACGTGGAGAACATCCTCCTCAAGCTGATCCAGGCCGCCGACTACGACATCAAGCGCGCCGAGACCGGGATCATCTACATCGACGAGGTCGACAAGATCGCCCGGAAGTCGGAGAACCCGTCGATCACCCGGGACGTCTCCGGTGAGGGCGTGCAGCAGGCGCTGTTGAAGATGCTGGAAGGCGCGGTGGCCAACGTGCCGCCGCAGGGCGGGCGCAAGCACCCGCACCAGGAGTTCATTCAGATCGACACCACCAACGTGCTGTTCATCTGCGGTGGCGCCTTCGCCGGCCTCGACCAGATCATCGAGGCCCGCACGGGCTCCGGCGGCACCGGCTTCGGCGCCCGGCTCCGGTCGGTCTCGGAGCGGTCGACCGACGACATCTTCAGCCAGGTCATGCCGGAGGACATGCTCAAGTTCGGGCTGATCCCCGAGTTCATCGGCCGGCTCCCGGTGATCACCAACGTGCGCAGTCTCGACCGCTCCGCGCTGGTTCGCATCCTCACCGAGCCGCGCAACGCCCTGGTCCGCCAATACCAGCGCCTCTTCGAGCTCGACGGCGTCGAGCTGGAGTTCGAGCCGCCCGCGCTGGAGGCCATCGCCGACCAGGCCATGCTCCGCGGCACCGGCGCCCGCGGCCTGCGGGCGATCATGGAAGAGGTCCTGCTCTCCGTGATGTACGAGGTGCCGAGCAACCCCGACGCCGCCCGGGTGCTGATCACCCGCGAGGTCGTCCTGGAGAACGTCAACCCGACGATCGTGCCCCGCGAGTTCAACGGCCGGCGTGCCCGCCGGGACCGCGAGGAGAAGTCGGCCTGACCGCCACTTCGACCGCGCCCGGGTCAGCTCGGGCGCGGTCCGCGTGACCGGGTCCGCCGGTCCCACTCGCCCGACGGGGTGACCGCCACCATCACCAGCCGCGCCGGCTCGTCGCCCGCGGCGCGGTAGCCGTGCTCGCGGTCGGCGTGGAACTCGACCGTCTCGCCGGCGCGTACCTCGTGGTCGACGCCCTCGACGGTGACCGTGACGGTCCCGTCCAGCACGTGCAGCACCTCCCGCGTGCCGCGCGGATGGTCGGGGGAGTGGTGCGCCTCACCGGGCTCCAACCGCCAGTCCCAGAGCTCGACCAGGTCCGGCTCGCCGAGACCGCTGAGGAGCCGCGCCGTGCCACCGTGCTCGCCCCGCCACAGCACCGGCGCGTCGCCGGCCCGGGAGACCCGTACGGTGCTCTCCTCGGCCGGCTCCAGCAGCCGGGCGATGTTGACGCCGAACGCGTCGGCCACCCGGCAGAGGGTGCCGACGCTCGGGTTGGTCCGCGCCCCCTCGATCTGCACGAGCATGCCCTTGCTCACCCCGGAGCGGCCGGCCAGCTCCTCGAAGGACCAGCCGCGGGCGGCCCGCAGCTCGCGTACCTGTCGGGCCACCGCGGAGGTCACCGCGCCCACCCGCCCTCCGGCGTCGGTCATCACACTATCCTTCACGGTCAATATTGTGGTACGACTGCCTGATGTTCCCCATTGTGCTCGCGGCGGTCTCCGCGGTCGCGTTCGGCACGGCCGACTTCTCCGGCGGCAAGGCGTCCCGGCACGCCGACCCGATCGCGGTGACCGTGGTGTCGCAACTGCTCAGCGTCCCGCTGCTGCTCGCTCTCGTGCTGATCGTGCCGGGCACGCCCGGCCCGCTCGACCTGGCGTGGGGGCTGCTCGCCGGCGTGGCCGGGGCGGCCGGCGTCATGCTGCTCTACAAGGCCCTGGCCGGCGGCGTGATGGCGGTCGTGGCCCCGGTCACCGCAATCACCGCCGCGGTCGTGCCGATCGTCGCCGGGCTGGTCACCGCCCATTCGCCGGGCGCTCTCGCGCTGGGCGGCGCCGGGCTCGCCGTCGTGGCCATCGCGCTGGTCAGCTTCGGGGAGGGTGGTGCCACCGGCCGGGTGTCCGGCCGGCTGATCGGCATGGCGCTCGCCGCCGGGCTGCTCTTCGGGATCTTCTTCGCGCTGCTCGGTCAGGCCGACGAGGGCGCCGGCATGTGGCCGGTGGCCGCGGTACGGGTCAGCTCGATCGCCTTCGGGCTGGCGCTCGCCCTGCGCACCGGCGTACGCCTGAGGCTCGAACCGCGGGTGCTCCGCTGGGCCGCGGCGGCCGGCCTGCTGGACTCGGCGGCCAACGCGCTGTTCCTCGCCGCCGCCGGCCGGGGGCACCTCAGCGTGGTGGCCGCCATCGCCGCGCTCTATCCGGCGAGCACCGTGCTGCTCGCGCTCGCGGTCGACCGGGAACGGCTCCGCCCGGTGCAACTGGCCGGGCTCGGCTTCGCCGCCGGCGCGCTCGTCCTGGCGAGCATCTGAGCCCTGTCGCCGCCCGCCGTCCGACCGTACGCTGAGCCTCATGCGCGTCGCCGTCTGTCAGCTCAACAGCCGTGCGGACCGGACCGCGAACCTCGCCGCCGCGGAGGCCCTGCTGGGCAGGGCCGCGGCGGCCGGCGCGGATCTCGCCGTCCTCCCGGAGTACGTCGACTACCTCGGCCTCGCGGCCGGCATGCCGCCGGCCGAACCGGTCGACGGGGTGGTGGGCCGGTTCTTCGCCGATGCCGCCCGCCGGCTCGGCATGTGGGTGATCGCCGGCTCGTTCCACGAGGCCGGGCCGGACCCCGAGCACACCTGGAACAGCTCGCTGGTGTTCGACCGCGACGGCGCGCTCGCCGCCAGCTACCGGAAGATCCACCTGTACGACGTGCAGATTCCCGGCCGCGTGTCCTATCACGAGTCCGCCACCGTGGCGCCGGGCGAGAAGCCCGTCGTGGTCGACGTCGAGGGCCTCCGGGTCGGCCTGTCGATCTGCTACGACCTCCGGTTCCCCGAGCTCTACCGGCAACTGGCCGTCGACGGCGGCGCGGAGCTGCTCGTGGTGCCGGCCGCGTTCATGATGCACACCGGGCGCGACCACTGGGAGGTGCTGCTCCGGGCCCGGGCCATCGAGAACCAGTGCTTCGTGGCGGCCGCCGGCCAGACCGGCGACCACGAGCCGGGGCGGACCTGCTTCGGGCGCAGCATGGTGGTGGACCCGTGGGGGACCGTGCTCACCCAGGTCGCCGACGGGCCGGGCGTGGCCGTCACGGACCTGGACCGGGACCGGCTGCGGGCGATCCGTGTCGAGCTGCCGAGCCTCGCCAACCGGCGGCTCTGACCTCTCCCCGCACTCCGGCGTCAGCCCTCCAGGAGCACCCCGACGACCGTGAAGCCGGCGATGGCCAGCGCGGTGACGAGCAGCGCCGTGGTCATCCGCGAGGGACCACGCCGGACGAGACGTCCCACCGACGCCAGGACGACGGCGAGCACGAAGGCGCCGATGACCACCTGCCAGAACGGCAGCAGGAGCCCGAGCAGGGCTTCCTCGGCGAGCGTCTCCGCCGGAAACCGCGACACGTCATCCATGTCGACCACTCTGGCACGGATGAGCCCGCGGTGGTCCCGCCCGAAGCGGGGCGTCTGCCGGCTCGGGCGCCCGCGGCCGCACCAAGGACAGTGACGATCACTGATTTGCCTTCTCGGAGCCTCCCGCGTAACTTTCTCTCTGCACGCGGGAGGCCGGACAAACTGGCCGAGAACGGGCGCCAGGCTGGTGGCGGCGACGCCGAGCCAGACTGAGGATCCGGGCGGTGCGAGACACTCCGAGAAACACGGGGTTGCGATCGCGAAGCCGACCGGGTAGAGTGCGGAAGCCGGCAGGGAGCCGGGCGGGTGGCCGCGAAAGCGGCGATCGGCCGGTCCGCCGGAACCCACGACAGCAACGACCGCCGGATATGGCGTGCGTCAGCGTGGGTCGGACCGAACCAAGTTGATCACCTCGAGCATGAGGTTGACAGCGAGAGTCGGGCCGGGTAAGTTAGAGAGGTTGCCCCGGACGGGGTCCTGCTGGTGCGGGGTTCCGGATGGTGTGTGGTTGTTCTTTGAGAACTCAACAGGGTGCTTGAAAAGCCAGTGCCAAATTGATTTATACCCCGGACTGGTCAGGCTTTGGTCTGATT